>JAUYQQ010000004.1:0-300000 GCA_030697165.1 Acidobacteriota bacterium | reverse complement strand
GTACCGGCTCGAGCACGAATACGGCTTGTCCACGCAGTCCACCGGTCACTGGCTGTCGGACCAGGGCAAGGGCGTGCTGCTCGGCACCGGCGTGGCCGTGCTTGGCTCGTCGGTCGTGTTCAGCGCCTTGCGCAACTGGCCGGATCACTGGTGGTGGATGTCGGCGGTCGTATTCGCAGCCGGGGTCGTGGTGCTGGCGCGGCTTGCGCCGGTGGTGTTGCTGCCGATGTTCTACAAGTTCAAGCCGCTCGAGCAGCCGGCGCTCGCGGCGCGGCTGCTGGCCCTGGCCGAAAGGGCTCGCACGGATGTCGTCGGCGTGTTCGAGTGGGTGCTGAGCGGCCACACGAAGAAGGCCAACGCGGCACTGGCCGGCATGGGGCAGACACGCCGGATCCTCGTGTCCGACACGCTGCTGGCGGACTATTCCGAGGACGAGATCGAGGTCATTCTCGCTCACGAGCTGGCGCACCATGTGCATCGCGACTTGTGGCGGGGGATCGCCGTCCAAACGTTGTTGCTGTTCGGCGGCTTCTTCGTGGCCGACCTGGTGTTGCGGCGCGTCGCCGACCCGGCCGGGTTTCGCGGCCTGTCGGATCCGGCGGCGCTGCCGCTGCTGATGCTGGTGGCCGGCGCCTGGTCGTTCCTGATGTTGCCGCTCGTCAACGCCCTGTCGCGGGCCCAGGAACGGGCGGCCGACCGTTACGCCCTCGACACGACACGCAATGTTGACGCGTTCGTCACGGCGATGAAGCGGCTGTCGCAGCAGAATCTGGCAGAGGAGTATCCATCCGCGCTGGTGCGGTGGATCTTCTATTCCCACCCGCCCATCCGCGAGCGCATCGAGGCGGCGCGGGCGTTCGCTCGAGGAGATCAGAATGCAGTCTAGGTTTTTTGCGCCTGTGGAGTCCGGCTTTAGCCGGATAATCGCCCTCGGAGTCATCACCCTGCTCATGACCGCGACCGGCTCGGCGCAGTATACGAAGAAGACGTCGGTCGCGCACCGCGGCGCTTCGGCCTACGCCCCGGAACACACCCTGACCGCCTACCGCCTGGCCATCGAGCAGGGGGCTGACTACGTCGAGCAGGACCTGGCCGTCACCAAAGACGGCGTGCTGATCTGCCTGCACGATGCCAGCCTCGAGCGAACCACCAACGTCGAAGAGCTGTTCCCCGACCGCGTCAGCACCCACACCATCGAGGGCAAGACCCGAAAGGCGTGGCTGGCCAACGACTTCACCCTGGCCGAGATCAAGACCCTCGACGCCGGTTCGTGGTTCGACAAGAAGTTTGCCGGCGAAAAGGTCCCGACCTTTGACGAAGCCATTGCCGCCATTCGCGGCAAGGCTGGGATTTTCCCAGAGTTGAAGACCCCGGAGATTTACGCCGGCCGCAACGTGAAGTTCGAGGAGCTGGTGGCGGCTGCGCTCGACAAGCACGGCCTGCGCGGGCCCAAGGCGGACCCGAAGACGCCGGTCATCCTGCAGACGTTCGGGCAGGACACTGCGCGGCGGCTGGCCGAAATCAAGATCGGCGTGCCGGTGGCCCTGCTGCTCGGCAATGCCGAGGGGTTCCAAACCGCGGCGCAGGTCAAGGCCTGGAAGGGCATCGTGCAGGGCTTCGGCCCGGCGAAGCAAATCGTGCTGAAGAACCCAGACTTCGTGAAGTGGGCGCACGCCGAGGGCATGTCGGTCACACCCTACACCTTCCGCTCGTCCGACACCGGCACGTTCAAGGACGTGACGGCCGAGATGCACCACTACCTCTACACGCTCGGTGTGGACGCGCTCTTCACCGACAATCCCGACAAGTTCCCCAGGAAATAAAGACGCCGGGTTGATTTTCCTCGGCGCGCGCGAAAATCAACCCGGCGTCTTATCGCGCCTTGACGACCAGCGTGCCCGTCATGTCCTCGCAGCCCGGATCCTTGGTCAGGTTGCAGTAGAACGTGAAGGTGCCCGCCCGGTCGGCGCGGAACTCGAACGTCGTCGACAAGCCGCCGCCGGCGCGCTTGACGATGCGGTAGGCGTCGATCGCGAAGCTGGTGGGGCGGTCCTCGCTTTTCAGCGTGATCTTGACCAGGTCGTCCTGTGACACTTCCAGCTTGTTGGGCGTGAAGACGTGGTCCTTCGCAACGATGGTGAACTCGCGCCGGTTGGGCGCCTGCTCCTGCGCGCCCGCCAGGACGACGGCGAGAGCAATGCCGGTGGCGACCATGGCCCCTCTTCGCAACATGTTCCCATTGTAGCGGCTCAACCGAACGGGTCCTTGACCGCGTGATGCGTGATGCGTGATGATTGATGCATGAGGACGACCCTGGATCTCGAACTGGACGTATTGCAGGCGGCGAAAGAGATTGGCGCCGCCCGTGGAATTTCGGCCGGCCAGGTGGTGTCGGAACTGGTTCGCAAGGCGCTCGCCTCGACCACGACAGCGAAGGTGCGCAACGGCGTGCCGTTGCTCGGGCGCAAGGCCGGGTCGCCGCCGCTGACGATGGCGGCCGTCAATCGGCTGCGCGACGAGTAGCACCATGGCCACGGCGCGCGTCTCACTGCTCGACGTGAACGTGCTGGTGGCGCTCTTTTTTCCCGACCATATCCACCACGACGCGGCGCACAATTGGTTCGCCGATCATCGACACGAGGGGTGGGCGACCTGCCCGCTGACCGAGAACGGGTTCATTCGGGTGGCCTGCCAGCAACCGTCAGACGAGGTGCTGGTTCGTCCAGCTGACGTGGTTGCCGGCCTCGCGCGGTTCTGCCGTGACAAGGCTCACCGCTCCTGGCCCGATTCCGTGTCGCTGGCCGACGTCACGCTCTTCGCGCCGCAGTTCATCGGCGGCCATCGGCAGGTCACCGATGTCTACCTGCTCGGCCTGGCCAGGAAGCAGGGCGGACGGTTGGCGACCTTCGATCGGACCATTCCCGTAAAAGCCGTCCGCGGCGGCACGGCGGAGCTGCTCCACGTGATCGAACCGTAGCGGATTGATACTGCCGGGAGGGCATCACTTGTCGGGAGGGAGCTACTTGTCGGGAGGGAGTTGCTTGTCGGGAGTGTTCCCGACGAGAGGTGCCCTCCCGTCCGGCCTTCGCGCTTGCGCGCTTCGGCGAGGCAAGCAAGAAGTGCGATCCCGACGAGAGGTGTCCTCCCGTCGGGATCCGTAAGAGCTAGTTGCGCGGGCCGCGGTCGCGGCGCGGACCGCGGTCGCGGGGCGGGCGGTCGCCTTCGGGTGCTGCCGGTGCGCCGCCCTCGGCGCCGCCACCGTTGCCGGCCGGCGGTGCGCCGCCTTCTTCCGGAGTGATCAACGCCTTGCGCGACAGGCGGATCTTGCCGGTCGGGTCGATGTTGATCACCTTGACGAGGACCTGCTGGCCTTCCTTCAGCTCGTCGCGCACGTCCTTGACGCGGTAGTGCGCGATTTCCGAGACGTGCAGGAGGCCGTCGGTGCCCGGCATGATCTCGATGAACGCCCCGAAGTCGGTGATGCGCTGCACCTTGCCGAGGTAGGTCTTGTCGAGCTCCGCGGTCTGCGTCAGCTCCTGGATCATGCCGATTGCCTTGGCGGCCGCGGCTTCGTCCGCCGACGCCACGTTGACCTGGCCGTTGTCCTCGACGTCGATCTTGACGCCGGTCTTCTCGATGATGCTGCGGATCATCTTGCCGCCGGGGCCGATCACGTCGCGGATCTTGTCGACCGGGATCTTGATGGTGATGATGCGCGGCGCGTAGGCCGACATCTTCTCGCGCGTGGCCGAGAGCGCCTCGTTCATCTTGCCGAGGATGTGCATGCGGCCGGCCTTCGCCTGGGTCAGCGCGGCGCGCATGACTTCGGCGGAGATGCCCGAGACCTTGATGTCCATCTGCAGCGCGGTGATGCCCGCGGCCGTGCCGGCGACCTTGAAGTCCATGTCGCCGTAGTGGTCTTCGGCGCCGGCAATGTCGGTCAGCACCGCATACTTGCCGGTGGCCTCGTCCATGATCAGGCCCATGGCCACGCCGGCCACCGCCGCCTTGATCGGCACGCCGGCATCCATCATCGCCATCGAGCCGCCGCACACCGACGCCATCGACGAGCTGCCGTTCGATTCGAGGATGTCCGACACCACGCGCACGGTGTAGGCGAAGTCGGCTTCGGCCGGCATCATCGGCGCGAGCGCGCGCTCGGCGAGTGCGCCGTGGCCGATTTCCCGGCGGCCGGGGCCGCGCATCGGCTTCACTTCACCAACCGAGAAGGGCGGGAAGTTGTAGTGCAGCATGAAGCGCTTCCAGGTCTCGCCGTCGACCATTTCGACCTTCTGCTGGTCGTCGGCGGTGCCGAGGGTCACGGTGACCAGGGCCTGCGTCTCGCCGCGGGTGAACACGCACGAGCCGTGCACGCGCGGCAGCACGGTGTTCTCGATGGTGATCTGGCGGATCTCGTCGAACTTGCGGCCATCCAGGCGGATGCCCTTGTTCATGATCGAGTCGCGCAGCGTCTTTTCCTGCAGGTCGTGGAAGAGCGCCTTGGCCAGCGGCTTGCGGTCGGCAAACTCCTCGGGCAGGCCGGCGATCAGGTCCTTGCCGACCTTGGCCACCGTGCCGTAGTTCTCGATCTTGCCCTTGATCCGCATCGCCTCGCCCAGCGGCGCGTAGGCCTGGGACTCGACGTAGGCGGCGAGCTTCTCGTCGGTCGTCACCTCGGGCTTCGGCAGCTTCTTGCGGCCGGCGTCCTTGGCGAGCCCGTCGATCATGTCGCAGATCTGGTTGATGGCGGCCTGCGCGGTTTCGAGCGCCTGCACCACTTCGTCTTCCGACACCTCGGTGGCGCCGGCTTCGACCATCACGATGCCGTCCTTGCTGCCCGCGACGACGATGTCGAGGCGGCTTTCCTTGCGCTGCGACCAGGTCGGGTTGACGATGTATTCACCGTTCACCAGGCCGATGCGCACGCCGGCGATCGTCTTCTCGAAGGGCATCTCCGACAGCGCCAGCGCGGCCGACGCGCCGGTCAGCGCGAGCACGTCGCCGTCATTGTCGGTGTCGGCCGAGATGACCGACGCGATGATCTGCGTCTCGTACGCCCAGCCGGCCGGGAACAGCGGCCGGATTGGGCGGTCGATCACGCGGCAGGTCAGGGTTTCCTTTTCGGTGGCCTTGCCTTCGCGCTTGAAGAAGCCACCGGGAATGCGGCCCGAGGCATAGGTGTTCTCACGATAGTCAACCGTGAGCGGCAGAAAGTCGATGCCCTCGCGGGGGCTCGACGAGTGGCATGCCGAGACCAGCACCATGGTGTCGCCCAGCCGGACGATCACCGCGCCGTCGGCCTGCTTGGCCAGGCGACCGGTCTCGATGGAAAGGGTCTGCGAGCCGAGAGATAGATCACGCTTGTGCATAACTGAACCGCCTAAAATGATGGGAACCAGTCCCGGTTACTTGCGGATGCCGAGGCGCTTGATGACCTCTGCGTAGCGCGCCGTATCCTTGCTCTTCAGGTAATCGAGCAGCCGGCGGCGCTGGCCCACGAGCTTGAGCAATCCGCGGCGGGAGTGGTGGTCCTTCCCGTGTGTCTTGAAATGTTCCGTCAGGTAGGTGATGCGATCGCTGAGGATTGCGACCTGAACTTCGGGTGAGCCGGTGTCGGTATCGTGCTTCTTGAAGTCGCCAATGATGGCGGACTTCTTGTCTTTCGTCATTCCCACGTCGTAACCTCCACGCACAGCCGAGTAGCCCATCACGGGTCTACCAAGCCGCCGTATGTGGCGATAACAGCATCGCCTGTAACCTCGATATGTTACCCCGAAAGGACCTTGGCTGGTAGGGCGGCGTCGGGCTGGTAGGGCGGCGTAGGGCTGGTCAGGCAGGTAGGGGAGTTTTACCGGCCCCACCGGCCCCACCGGCCCCACCAGCCCCACCCGCCCTACGTCAGAACAATCGAAGCGTGCAGAAACCCTGGGGTTTTGCCGGCTTTCGCCAGCGCCACCAGAGTCCCATCGGCGCCCATGACGCGAACCAGCTCCGGAGCCGTGTTGAGCGGCGCCACGAGGTCGCCCGGAGCGATTTCCACCCCGTTCTTGACCCGGTCGAGGTGTTCCAGGCCCCGCAGTGTCACCATGGGCAATTCCGGCAACAGGGCGCTAAAGGGCAGGAGCCGGGTTGCCAGGGCCTCACGGTCGGCCTTCAGGACCTCGGCCAGCGGCACGGCGGCATCGAGGCCGAACTCGCCCGACCGCGTTCGCCGCAGGCCCACCAGCACGCCCCCCATGCCGAGCGCAGCTCCCAGGTCATGGGCCAGCGAGCGGACGTAGAAGCCGGCCGTGACCCGCATGTGCAGCACGGCAGTCTCTCCCGCGAACGACACCAGGTCGAGTTCGCGAACGGTCACGGTCACCGCCTTGGGCAGCACGACCACGCCGTCCTTGGCCTTGCGCGCGATTTCGTACGACCGCTCCCCGGCGATGTTCTTCGCCGAAAACGCCGGCGGCGTCTGCTCGAACGTGCCGCGGAACGCGCCCAGCGCGCGTTCGACCTGCGACCGGCTCGGCCGTTCCGCCGCGGTCGTCACCACCGTGCCCATGGCGTCGTAGGTATTGGTGGCGCGTCCGAACGCGACCGTCGCTTCGTAGTCCTTGTCGCTGGCGGTCAGGAACTGCGCCAGCCGCGTGGCGCGGCCGATCACGAGCGGCAGCACGCCAGTGGCCATGGGGTCGAGCGTCCCGGTATGTCCGATGCGCGATACGCCGAGGGCGCGGCGCGCCAGCGTCACCACATCGTGCGAGGTGGGACCCTGCGGCTTGTCAACGACCAGCACGCCGTCTGGAAAAGACGCCGGGTGTAATTGTCGTTCCGACATCAGCCGAACATCATCCCCGGCGTCTCGAGAATAGCTGCTTGTAGGAGGCGAGCTCCGCAATCGACTCTTCGATGTCGGCCAGCGCGCGATGCGTCTCGGTCTTGACCGGCGTGTAGACCTTGTCCGGACACCAGTGCGCGACGAGCTGCTTGACCGAACTTACGTCGACGATGCGGTAGTGCAGGAAGTTCTGGAAGGCGGGCATGTACTTCGTGAGAAAGCGCTTGTCCTGCCACACGGAGTTGCCGCAGAGCGGCGCCGTCCCGGCATAGCAGTGCTTGCGGACGAACCGCAGGGTCTGCCGTTCGGCCTCGGCCAGTGTCACGCCCTCGCTCGCCATGCGATCGAGCAGGCCGCTGGCCTTGTGCGTCTTGCGCGGCCACGGGTCCATTGCTCGCAGTTGCGCCGCGCTCGCGCTAATGGCCAGCTCGGGCCCACGGGCGACGAGGTTGAGATCGAAGTCGGTAATGATGGTGGCGATCTCGACGATCACGTGGCGTGACGGCTCGAGTCCCGTCATCTCACAGTCGACCCAGACCATATAGTCACGGCTGCGCCGGACGGTCGCGCGTTTCGCCATGACCTGGTTTACTTGGGCTCGTCTCCCAGCCTTCGCTCGGCGGCTTGATCGCGAGCTTCGGCGGGCTTGGTCGTGTCGGCGGGAATGTCCGCCGGGGCCGGCGCGTCCACGGCGCGCGCCGCGTCTTCGGCGTGAATTTCCTGGATGATCTCTTCGATGCGCGACTGGGCCGCGACCGATTCGTCGTAGATGAACTTCACTTCGGGGACGCGCCGCAGCGACAGCCGTTCGGCCAGCAAGTGGCGGACGAACCCGGTGGCGCGCTCGAGCGCCTTGATAGTTTTCTTGCGCTCGGCGGCGTCGCCGATGATGGTCCAGTAGATCCTTGCCAGCGACAGGTCGCCGGTCACCTTGGCGCGGGTGACCGTGACCAGGCCGACGCCGGGATCCCGCACCTCAGTGGCCAGCATCTGGCTCACTTCCTCGCGGACCTGCTCTTGAATGCGCTCGACGCGGTGGGTCAGCGCCAAGCTACACCGCCTGCGCCACGCGCTCCATGTGGAACACTTCGATCACGTCGCCGACCTTGAGGTCGTTGTAGCCCTGCAGGCCGATCCCGCACTCGAAGCCGGTCTTCACTTCGCCGACATCGTCCTTGAAGCGCTTGAGCGAGGCAATCTTGCCGGTCCACAGCTCGACGTTGTCGCGGAGCAGGCGCGCCTGCGCGTCGCCCGAGCGCTTGATCACGCCCTCGTTGACCATGCAGCCGGCGATGGTGCCGATCTTCGGCACCTTGAAGGTTTCGCGCACGGTCGCGGCGCCGATGCGCGCTTCCTTGAACGTCGGGTCGAGCAGGCCGGCCATGGCCAGCTTGATCTCGTCGGTGACGTGGTAGATGACCGTGTGGTAGCGAATGTCCACTTTCTCGCGGTCCGCGACGTCGGCGGCGTTGCGATCCGGCTTCACGTTGAAGCCGATCACGATGGCGCTCGAGGCCGAGGCCAGCAGCACGTCCGACTCGTTGATGGCGCCGACGCCCGAGTGGATGATCTTGATCTTGGTCTTCTCGTCGGTCAGCTTGACCAGCGTGTCGGCTAGCACTTCGGCCGAACCCTGCACGTCGGCCTTGATGATCAGCGCCAGTTCCTTCGCGCCGCCCTCGGCCAGCGACGCCTGCAGCGATTCGAGGGTCATGCGCGAGCCCTTCGCGCCGAGGGACTTTTCCTTGGCCTGGCCCTGGCGGAACGTGGCAATCTGCCGCGCCTTGGCCGGGTCGGCGACCATCTGGAACGAGTCGCCCGGTGAGGGCAGCGATTCGAGGCCGAGCAGTTCGACCGGCGTGGACGGCCCGGCCACCTTGATGCTGCGGCCGCGGTCGTCGATCAGGGCGCGGACCTTGCCGACCACGGGGCCGGCGATGACGTTGTCGCCGACGCGCAGCGTGCCGTCCTGCACCAGCACGGTGGCCACCGGGCCGCGGCCGCGATCGAGCTTGGTTTCGAGCACGGTGCCAATCGCGCTGCGCTTGGGGTTGGCCTTGAGGTCGTCGATTTCGGTGACCAGCAGGATCATTTCCAGCAGGCCTTCGAGGTTCTGTTTCTTCTTGGCCGAGACCTCGACGAACACGGTGCTGCCGCCCCAGTCTTCGGGCATCAGTCCGAGTTCGGTGAGCTGGCGCTTGACCGTTTCCGGGTTCGCCCCCGGCTTGTCGATCTTGTTGACCGCGACGATGATCTTCACGTTCGCGGCCACGGCGTGGTCGATCGCTTCCCGGGTCTGCGGCATGACGCCATCGTCGGCCGCCACCACCAGCACCACCACGTCGGTCACCTTGGCGCCGCGGGCGCGCATCATGGTGAAGGCCGAGTGGCCGGGGGTGTCGAGGAACACGATCTGCTTGCCGGTCTTCTCGCCGGCGCTGACGAGATAGGCGCCGATGTGCTGGGTGATGCCGCCGGCTTCGCGTTCGGCGACCCGAGTCGTACGAATCGCGTCGAGCAGCGTCGTCTTGCCGTGATCGACGTGACCCATGATGGTGACGACCGGCCAGCGGGTGACCAGGTCTTCAGGGTTGGCGGTCTTGTCGCTCTCTTCGATGATTTCCTGCTCGAAGCTGCGGGTCTGGATCTCGGCACCGAAGCTGGCGGCGAGCATCTTGGCGGTGTCGAGGTCGATGGCCGAGTTGATGGTCATCATCAGGCGGCGATCGAGCAGCGCCTTGAGCGCGTCCTTGACGCGGATCTCGAGACGATCCGCCAGGTCCTTCACCGTCATGCCTTCAGAGAAGGTGATGGTGCGCGTGATGGGCGGAGGCGGCACCACCGGCGCCGGCGCCTGTGGGCGCGCGGCGTCACGGCGCTGCGACGAGGTGCGGCCCGTCGGGCGCTGCTGATACTGGGGACGATAACCCCCGGGACGCATGCCTGGCATGCCGGGCCGCGGCGGCAGCCCCGTGCTGGGGCGCACCGGTTGCGACGGCAGCGGCCGCGGTCCGCCAAGCATGGCGGCGGTGTTGCTGACCGGACGCTGCGGTCCGTAGGCCGGACGCTGGCCGGCCGGGCGGGCGAGATTGCCGGTGGCCGCGGGCAGTGGCGCCTTGGGCGCACCCGCTGCCACGCGGGGCGGCTGCGGCACGAGCTGACGCTTGGGCTGCAGAGGCGGCGCGCTCGGCGGCGCCTTGCCGGGTTCTTCGACGCGCAGCCTGATGCTTGGCGGGACGAACCGCGCTTCCTGGCGAGCGGGCGTGGGCGCCTCGGCCGGGGCGGCCGCGATCGCCGGCTCGGGCTCGGCGGCCGGCGCGGGTTCCGGTTCGGATACGGGCGCGGGCGCTTCGATCACCGGCTCGGGCGCGGCGGCGGCAATCACCGGCTCGGGCTCGACGACGGGCGGTGGCAGTGTTCCCGAATGCGGCGGCGCCGGCATCTCGACCGCCGGGGCCTCGACGTGATGGTCCTCGACCGGCGCGTCGGCGGGCTTGGCCTTCTTGATCAGGCGCGGCGGAGCCAGCGTCGGCACGGCCGGCTTGGCCGGCTCGGGCGCCGCAACGCCTTTCTTGCCGCCGGTGGCCTTCGACTTGGCGGCGGTCTTCACGGCCTGCGTAGCCTGCTCCGAGAAGATGTCCCCTTTGGGCAGCGTGATGTTGCGCTGCTTGGCGAGACGATCCACGAACTGCCGCGCGACGATCTCCTCGAGCGTGCTCGACGCGCTCTTGAGCTCGATGCCGTGGGCCTTCTTGAGCAGCGCCAACACCTCGACCGAGGTAGTGTTCAGCAGCTCTGCGACCTTGTAAATCCTGACAGTGGACAAGCGCGTTTTCCTCTGGTCTCGACTACTTTGTTTCTGATCCTAGAGGCGGGACTTCAGTCCCGCCACCGGCAGCCGGCTCGTCGGCGACCACGTCGGCGGTGGCGGGCTCGCCCTCAACCGCTGCGGCCTCCCCCTCGACGGGGGCGTCGGTTTCGGCGCTGGCGGCCTCGATGGCGCCGAACTCCGCTTCGACTTCCTTGCGCTTCTCTTCTTCGCTCTTGATGTCGATGCGCCAGCCGGTCAGCTTCGCCGCCAACCGCACGTTCTGGCCCTTCTTGCCGATGGCGAGCGACAGCTGGCTGTCTTCGACCACCACTTCCATCACCTTGTCGACGTCGCTGACGATGGTGACGCGCTGCACCTTGGCCGGGCTGAGCGCGTTCATCACGAACTGCACCGGGTCGTCCGAGAAGTCGACGATGTCGATCTTCTCGCCGCGCAACTCGCGGATGATGGCCTGCACGCGGGTGCCCTTCATGCCGACGCAGGCGCCTACCGGGTCGACGTCGCGCTCGCGCGAGTAGACCGCGACCTTGGCGCGATCGCCGGCTTCGCGCACGGCGCCGCGGATCATCACGGTGCCGTCGTAAATCTCGGGCACTTCCTGCTCGAACAACTTGATCAGCAGGGCCGGGTCGGTGCGCGACAGCACGATCTGCGGGCCCTTGGCGCTCTTGCTGACGCCGCGGATGACGGCGCGGACGCGGTCGCCCTGGGCGTAGCTTTCGGCGCGCGACTGTTCCTTGCGCGGCAGCACCGCCTCGACACGGCCGACTTCGACAATGATGTCGCCCTGCTCGAAGCGCTTGACCAGGCCGTTCATCACGTCGCCGACGCGCTGGTTGTACTCGTCGTAGACCTTCTCGCGCTCGGCCTCGCGGACCTTCTGGAAGATCACCTGCTTGGCGGTCTGCGCGGCAATGCGGCCGAGCACGTCGGTGCGCTTCTGGAACTCGAGCTGGTCGCCCACCTCGACGCCGGCGTCGTCGCCGTAGATGCCCTTGGCCTCGGCCATGGAGATCTCCAGGTCGGGGTTGGTCACCTCGTCGACGATCGTCTTGAGCGCGAACAGTTCAATCTGCCCGTTGTCGGGGTTGAACTTCGCCTTGAGCTCCTCGCCGCCCTTGTAGAACTTGCGCGACGCGGTCACCACGGCTTCTTCCATCGCCTGGATGACAACATCCGGCTCGATGTTCTTTTCCTTGGCCAGCGCCTCGATCGTCTGCATTAACGGGTTGGTGGTCATGATTTCGGTCTTCAGCTATGCATGCCGGGGCGCGACAGCGGAGCGCCCCGCAGGAACATTAAAACTCAAGGTCGAGATGGGCTCGCTTGATCAACTGCAACGGCAGCCTCATCAGCTTCTTGCCCTCCGACTCAAACAACACGTTGTCGCCCTCGACACCTTTCAGCCGGCCGACGAACGCGGTTTGGCGTTCGACCGGCTGCGAGGTCACGACCTTGGCCCACCGCCCGGCAAACCGCCGGTAGTCGTCGGCGTGACGCAGGGGCCGGTCCAGTCCCGGCGACGACACCTCGAAGGTGTAGCCGCTCGGAATCACGTCTTCGACGTCGAGCATCGTGCTCAACTCTTCGGCGACGCGCGCGCAATCTTCGATGCTCACGCTTTCTTCCGGCTTGGACGCAGGCCCCGGCCGATCGACGATGACCCGCAGCACCTGCTGGCCACCTTCTCGCTTCAACACGACGTCGAAAATGTCGAGGCCGTAGGCCCCGGCCACCCGGGTCGCCATCTCTCGGACGCGTTCGAGCGGGCTCAAAAAAGCCCCCTATAAAACACAAAGAGTGGGCTAAAAGGCCCACTCTGGTTAACCCAGACTAAGAACCGACCTCATAGTGTAACACGGGGAAAGAACTGTGGTTTTCACCGGGTTCAAGCCCGGAGGTTCAAGCCCGGGGGTTCAAGCCCGGGGGTTCTACAGGGGGCGGGCGACCAGGTCGTAGCCCTCGGCGCCGACGATTTCCACGTCGACGAACGACCCCATCGGGAACGCCGAAGGGTCGCAGTCGGTCAGGTAGACCACGGGGTCGATTTCGGGGGCCTGGCCGGGCAGCCGGCCCTGCAGGACCAGCTCATGCTCTGGCGACGGGCCGTCCACCACCAGCCGGGTCTGTTCGCCGAGCCGGCGTTTCTGGCGGGCCGCCACGATCTTCTTCTGCCGGGCCATCAGGGCGTTCTGGCGCTTCTTCTTGGTGGCCGCGGGCACGTCATCGGCCAGGTCGTGGGCCGAGGTGCCTTCCTCGTGCGAATACGTGAAGACACCGACGTGGTCGAAGCCAATCTCGGTAATGAAGCCCTCGAGTTCGGCGAAGTCGTCGGCCGTCTCGCCGGGGAAGCCGACGATGAAGGTGGTGCGCAGGGCGACGTTGGGGATGCGGGCGCGGATGTTTTCGAGCAGGCGCACGTACGACTTGCGCGTGCCCGGCCGCTTCATGCGCTTGAGCACCGCATCGGACGCGTGCTGCAGCGGCAGGTCGATGTACTTGACCACCTTGTCGAGGTCGGCGACGGCGTCGATCACCTCGCCGGTGATGGTGGTGGGGTAGAGATACAGCAGGCGAATCCACTCGATGCCGTCGACGCCGTTCAGCGCGCGCAGCAGTTTCGGCAGCGCGCCGCGTTCGCCGCGGTCGATGCCGTAAAAGGTCGAGTCCTGCGAGATCAGCAGCAGTTCTTTCACCCCCTGGGCGGCCAACTGGTGCGCTTCCTGGACGATCGACTCGATCGGCCGGCTGCGGTAGTGGCCGCGCATCTTCGGGATGATGCAGAAGGCGCACTTGTAGTCGCAGCCCTCGGCGATCTTGACGTAGGCATAGTGCCCCGGCGTGACGCGCTTGCGCGGCGTCGACGCATCGTACAAATAGGTCGGGAGATCGACTCCGAAGACGGGCTTCTTGTGGAACGTCATCGGAATCGCGACGCCCGACCCGACTCCCGACTCCCGACTCCCGACTCCCGACATGAATCCAGCCAGGCCTTCGACCTCGCCGGTTCCGTAGATCGCATCGATCTCGGGAATCTCTAGCTTCAGCTCATCCCGGTAGCGCTCGGCCATGCAGCCGGTGACCACGAGCTTGCGCCCGGCCACCTGCTTCTTGAGCTCGGCCATCTCGAGGATGGTATCGATCGATTCCTGCTTCGCGCGATCGATGAAAGCGCAGGTGTTCACCACCAGCACGTCGGCCTGCGACGCGTCGGCGGTGATCTCGTGCCCCTCCTTCTCGGCCATGCCGAGCATGACCTCGGAGTCGACGAGATTCTTGGGGCACCCCAAGGAGACGAACCCTATCTTCATTGCCAACTACCCAGTCTAACAGGAGATCAAGAGATCAGGACCAAATGGCTCCTAAACTCCTTAACTCCTGTCTTATGGGTAGATCCGGTAGAGCATCCGCGGGTAGGGAATAGTCTCGCGGACGTGCTCCAGGCCGCAGATCCAGCTGACGCAGCGCTCGATGCCCATGCCGAAACCGCCGTGCGGCACCGAACCGTAGCGGCGCAGGTCGAGGTACCACTCGAACGCCTCCTGCGGTAGTTCGTGATCCTTGATGCGCTGCAGCAGGAGATCCAGGTCGTCGAGCCGCTGGCCGCCGCCGATGATCTCGCCGTAACCTTCCGGCGCCAGCACGTCCACGCACAGCGCCTTGTCCATCTCGTTCGGATCCGGCTTCATGTAGAACGCCTTGATCGCGGCGGGGTAGTGCGTCACGCACACCGGGCGATCGAACTGCTCCGACAACACGGTCTCGTCGGTGCCGCCCAGGTCGCCGCCCTTGACGAAGGGCAGGCCCTGATCGAGCAGGATCTTGGCGGCCTCGTCGTAATGCAGCCGCGGGAACGGCGCCTTCACCGCTTCGAGCTTGCTGGTGTTGCGCTCGAGCGTCTTCAGTTCTTTCTGCCGGCGATCCAGCACGCGCGCGACGACCGAAGTGATCAGCCCTTCGGCGAGCGTGATCACGTCGTTCAGGTCGGCGTAGGCCATCTCGGGCTCGACCATCCAGAACTCGGTGAGGTGACGGCGGGTCTTGCTCTTCTCGGCGCGGAACGTCGGGCCGAAGGCGTAGACCTTGCCGAGCGCCATGGCGTTGGCTTCGTTGTAGAGCTGTCCGCTCTGCGTCAGGTAGGCCTTCTCGTGCTCGAAATACTCCACCGGAAACAGCGTCGTCGTGCCCTCGCACGCCGCGGGCGTGAAGATCGGCGTGTCGGCGAGGATGAAGCCCTGGTCGTTGAAGAAATCGCGGACGGCATTGATGATCTCGTGGCGCACGCGCAGGATCGCCGTCTGGCGCTCGGCGCGGATCCACAGGTGCCGGCGATCCATCAGGTAGTCGACGCCGTGTTCCTTCGGCGTGATGGGGTAGTCGTGCGCCTCGTTCACCACCTCGAGCCCGCTGGCGATCAGCTCGTAGCCGCCGGCCGCGCGCTCGTCGGCGCGCACGGTGCCGGTGACGATGATGGCGCTCTCCTGGCTCAGGTGATCGGCCTTGGCAAACGTCGCCTCGTCCACGTCCTTCTTGCCCATGACGACCTGCAAGAAGCCGGTGCCGTCGCGGAGGACGAGGAAGTGAATCTTGCCGCTCGACCGCCGGTTGTGCAGCCAGCCCTTGATGGTCACCGACGCGCCGACGTGCTCACCGATCTCGTTGATGTAGGTTTGATTCATCGCTACCTGGTTGTCCGTAAGAAAATGTCTGTGTCTAATCTGCGGCTGTCTTAATCTGCGGCTGGATTCATCGGCGGCTCGTCGCCGATACTGAGCAGCGACTCGAATCGTGCTCTTGCTTTCGCGGCGCGTTCGAGCACCGGGCGGCGCTCGGCGGCGATCGCCAGTTCAAACATCCAGGCGCCGTCGTAGCCCACCTTCTGGAACGCCAGCAGCGCGGCCTCCCAATCGACCACGCCCTGGCCCGGCACCAGGTGATCGTCGGTCCGCCCGCGGTTGTCGTGCAGGTGCGTCGTCAGCAAGTGGCCCGAACAGGTTTCAATGGCTTCGACCACATCGCCCATCAGCCGGGCGTGACCGACGTCCATGCAGATGCCCAGGCCGCTCGCCTCGATCTCGCTTTCCAGCAGGTCGACGAGTGACGACGCGGTCGACAGGGCGTTGGGAATCACTTCAACGGCCAGCCTGACGCCGGCGCCGTCGGCGATCGGCGACAACTCCTCGAGACTGCGGACCATCGACGGCGCGTGATTGTCGGCCGCCGACCCGTGCGGCGCCGGCACGCCGCAGTGAAGCACCAGCACCCGGTAGGGCACCAGGGCCGCAAGATTGAGCGCCGCGGCGGTTTCTGCGACGGCGAGCTTACGCCGTGGCTCGTCCGCGGCGGCCAAGGAATAGCCTTCGCGCCACGTGCCGTTCGCGTAGGCAGCGGCGATCGGCGCATGCATCGAATGCAGCGTCAGCCGGGTATCGTCCAGCCATTCGGCGAGCGCCAGCGCGGCGCGACGGTCGTGGTAGTCGAAATGATCGCGCACGGCGAACACTTCAACCGCGTCGAATCCATGCGCCGCGATCTCGACCAGGTGGTCGCGGTCAAGACGGTCGCTCAGATAGAGGTGAGTGGATACGCCAAACACAGTGGTTTCGTCAGGCCGAGTCCCAAGCCCAAGCCCCAAGCCTATGTTACAGCCACTGGTCGAGCAGCTCGCGCAGCCGCGCGAACCGTGGATACTTCGCGAGATTCGCCTTCACGTGGCTCAGCGTGCGCGGGATGTACTGAATGTAGACCGTGTTGTTGCGGCCGGTGGTCATGTAGCCGAACGTGCCGAGCGCCTTGAGGTTGCGCTGCAGCGCCATCAGGTCGAACCGGCGGCGGAACTCGGCCTGGTCTTCGGCCCGGCGCAGGCCCTTCAGGGCCAGGAAGAACGCAATCAGCTCATCGACCTGCGGCGCCGTCAGGTCCACGTAGGCGTCGCGGAGCAGCGAGGCCAGGTCGTAGGTGTCGGGCCCCATGCGGGCGTCCTGGAAGTCGATGATGAAGAGCGAGCCGCCGTGCAGCATCAGGTTGCGGCTGTGGTAATCGCGGTGGCACAGCACCCGTGGCTCACCCGCGAGCTCCTCGACAATCGCCGACCACTCGCCGCGCAGCGCCTCGCGGTGCGCCTCGCCCGGGGCCGCCCCCTTGTAGGCGAGCAGGTAATGCTTGACGAAAAACTCCAACTCCCAGGTGAGCTTCTCGACGTCGAAGGCGATCTGGTACGGCGGATATTCCGGCGACCGCAACTCCTCGCCGCGCTGCTGCATGTGCGCGATGAACGACACGGCCTGGCGGTACAACGCGGCATGCTCGGCCGGCGTTGTCGACCCAAGGTGCGCCTGCAACGTGACGTCCCCCAAATCCTCGAGGCCCAGCACGCCGAGCTCGTTGGAGTGATGCAGGATGGCCGGCACGGGCACCGGGATCTGCCGCAACAGGCGCGCGATCGCCACGAACGGCATCTTCTCGAACTCGATCGGCCCCTGATGCAGGGCCAGGACGATGGGCGGCTCGCCTTTCATCAGCACGCGGAAGTAGCGGCGATCGGACGCGTCGCCAGTCAACGGCATGACGGTGGTCACGCGCGGGGTGAGCCCCTGAAGGTCGAGATATTGTTCGAGTCGGGGATCCACTGGTTCAGGGGTTCAGAGGTTCAGGGGTTCGAAAGGTTCGGCGGTCAACTTATTGTCGCGCATTACGAGCGAGCAATCGACATGCTTCGCACCGGCCGGAACGGTGACGCCGTCGGCGGCGATGCAGCGGGTGAGTGAGGCGCCGGCGCCGATGCTCACGTTGTTCCAGAGAATGGTGTCGGTCAGCGCCGCGTCGGCTGCGATGGCGCAGCCATGGCCCCGGTCCGGGGCGCGGCCCTCTCGGGCGGTCAGCTTCAACGAGGTATCCAGGTAGTCGCGCGGCGTGCCGATGTCGAAGAACTCGGCGGTGGTTCGCATCACGCGCAGGCGGCCGGGACGTTGCGCGATGAGGTCCGGATACATCCCGTGGACCGTCTCGGATCGCGCCGACGGACTGACGCCTGCAAACGCCGCGGCGTTCACGGCCTGCACGCCAATGAAATGAAAAGTGCCTAAGGTGCCTACGGTGCCTACGGTGCCTACGGTGCCTACGGTGCCTACGGTGCCTACGGTGCCTACGGTGCCTACGGTGCCTGCGGTGCCTGGGGTGCTCTTTTTGAAGCCTGTCACGACGCCGCTGTCATCGGCCAGGATCGCGTTGTAGCGAGGGTCGGCATCCACCACCGCCATGGTGACCAGGGCGTTGGTGTCAACATGCTGCGCGGCCAGCGCGGCGAGGTCGACATCCGCGAGCGTATCGCCGTTGACGATCAGAAAGCGGTCCGCCTCGAGCAACGGCATGGCCCGCGCCGGGCCGCCGGCCGATCCCAGCACCTCGGTCTCCCACGAGTAGCGGACTGACAAGTCCAGCGCCGACCCGTCGCCCACTTCACGCGTGATGGTTTCGGAGCGGTGATGCAGGTTGAGGACGACCCTGGTGACGCCCGCGGCGCGCAGCGAACGCAGAATCCGCACCACCAGCGCCTCGCCGGCGACCGGCAGCGCCGCCTTGGCGCGGACGTGTGACAGCGGCTGCAGGCGAGTGGCGAGGCCGGCGGTGAGTACCAGCGCCGGCCATCGCGATAAATTACTCATTCGGTGGCGGCGAACACCATGTCGGCGCCGGACAGGCCGTTCGCCTCGCGATGCTGCAAGAACAGGAACCGATACGAGTCGGTGATGTACTCGGCCGGCGCGAAGCCGAGCGCCGCCGCCGTGGCGTGAATGGCCGCCTCGCCGCCCTCGAGTTCCACGAACACGCCGACCGGCGTCTCGTCCACCGCCATCACCACATCGTCTGCCTCGAACTCCTCGCGGTACTTCTCGTAGCGAAACCAGATGTGCAGGCCGAGGCCCTCGAGAATGGCCAGCAGGACGATGCCGTCGGCAACGATGGTCTCGTGTTCTTCGCGGACCTTGATGACGCCGGGCAGGATGGGCCCCTTGAACGTGAGCAGGCTCTTGCCGCCTTCGGACCGCACCCGCAGCGTCGAACGCTGCCGGCGCAGCGTCTCGTCTTCGGTATCGAGCAGCGCGTCTTCCTGGAGCCGGCGGCCGTGCAGCGGCGCTGCGCCGAGCGCGAGAATCTTCGTTCGTGCCTCTTCGGCACTACTGAAACGAAGCTTGATCTCGCGCTCGAGCGCCATCGCTGATCTGTGATTAATCAGTGTCTAATCGGTGGCCTTATTCCTTGCGGACGGTGAAGAACTGCTCCTGGCCCTGGCGCATCACCAGCAGGAACGCCGTGCCGCCCGAGGGCACCTGGGCCAGCGCGCGGCCCGCCTCTTGTGGCGTCCGCACCGGGCGGCGGTTGACCTGGGTGATGATGTCGCCGCGCGCCAGACCCTGGCGGAACGCCGTGCTGCCCTGCTCGACGTCGGACACGAGCACGCCGACCGTGTCGGCCGACAGGCGGAGGCGGCGCAGCACGTCAGGCGTCAGCGCGGTCAGCGTCAGGCCAAAACCCTGGGAGGCCTGCTCGTCCGGTTCCACGGTGGTCTCGCGGGTCGCCGCCGCGCGGTTGCCTTCGTCTTCGAGGTTCAGTTCGCCGACGGTGATGTTCAAGGTGCGCTCCTCGCGATCGCGCATGACCTTCAGCGGCACGGTGGTGCCGGGCCTGGTGGCGACGACGGTGGCGACCAGTTCGTCGCGGTTCTTGACCGGCTTGCCGTTGAACTCGATGATCACGTCGCCCGGCTCGACGCCGGCCTTGGCCGCCGGCTGGCCGCGCGTGACGGCGCTGACCAGCGCGCCCTTGCGCTCCTTGAGGCCGAACTCGGCCAGTGCCTCGGTCGGCACCAGCGTGACCTGCACGCCGATGACGCCGCGGGTGACCTTGCCGGTGCGCAGCTGGGGAATCAGCTCGCGCACGTTGTTGATCGGGATGGCAAAGCCAATGCCGATGTTGCCGGCGTTACGCGAGTCGGTGTAGATGGCGGTGTTGATGCCGATCACTTCGCCGCGCGCGTTCAGCAGCGGGCCGCCCGAGTTGCCGGGGTTGATGGCGGCGTCGGTCTGCAGTACGTCGGCGGAGCGCTGTTCGGCGATCGGGAACGAGCGCGCGGTGGCGCTGATCACGCCGACGCTGACGGTGTGTGACAGGCCGAACGGATTGCCGATGGCCATGACCCAGTCGCCGGGCTCCATCTTCGACGAGTCGCCAAACTTGACCTCGACCAGGTCCTTCTTCGGCTCGATCAGTTGAATCAGCGCGCTGTCGGTCAGCGGGTCGCGGCCAATGACCTTGGCCTCGTGGAAGATGTCGTTCTCTTCGCCGAGGAAGTTGACCTCGATCTTGCTGGCACCCTCGACCACGTGGTTGTTGGTGAGGATGTAGCCGTCCTTGCTGATCACAAAGCCGGTGCCGGCCGACTGGGTCTCCTGGTCACGCCGCGGCCGTTGCTGCGGCGGACGGCCGCCCTGGCCCTGGCCACCGCCGCCGAAGAAACGCTCCAGCAGGTCGTCGTTGCCGCCGCCAAAGAACTCCGTCATCTCCGCGGCGCGCTGCGTCGACGTGCTGCGGATGTTGACCACCGCCGGGCTCATGGCCTTGGCGATGTTGCGGAAGGTGGCGGCATCGACCGGGCCGCTGAGCGGGGCGCTGTTCATGGGCGGCGCGGCCATGGTCTGGGCGGACGAAGCCGGCGCCAGGTCAAGGCGGGAGGCAATGACCATACCCACCGCGAGCGATGCCACCATGATCAGAAGCGAATAGAACAGCGTCGTTTTCCGGCTCGACATGTCTTCCTCCAACAAACCCGCAATTGTTACTTATCTAGACTAACGCGATGATGGCCGACTGGCGAGGCCCGGTGACTTCGGGGCCGGCGCTGGTCCAGACCATGTTGATCTCGGTGCGAACCCCAAAATCCTTGAAATAGAGACCCGGCTCAATCGTAAATCCACTGCCGGGCAACAAGCGCCGCTCGTCGTGGGTTTCGTAATCGTCGAGGTGGGCGCCATTACCATGGACGTTTTCGCCGAGGCTATGGCCGGTGCGGTGCAGGATGGCGTCGCCAAATCCCGCGTCCTGCAACACCTTCCGAGCGGCCCGGTCGGCCTCGAAGCCGCGGACGTCGCGCCCGGCGCCGGCCGCAGCCTGGACCACCTCGACCGCGGCATCGCGGGCGCCGCAAATGGCCGCAAACGCCTTCGTCATGCGATCCGGCACGTTGGTCCCAACAAAACCAATCCAGGTGATATCGGCGTAGACCGCGGCCGGCTCAGCCAGCTTGCCCCACAAGTCGAGCAGCACCAACTCATCCTTGCGAATCACCCGATGCTCGGTGGCCGACGCCAGGTAATGGGGGTTGCCGGCGTTTTCCTGCGCCGAGACGCACGGGGCCGAATCCGCGACCAGGCCTTCATCGCCGAACCAGCCGACCATCTGCTGCTGGATGTCGAATTCGGTGGTCGGGACGCCGTCGCGCAGGCGGCGGGTGACCGATTCGAAGGCGCGGTCCTTGATGCGGTACAGCGCCTCGGAGGCCTTTCGGTGCGTGGCGATCGCCGCCTCGTTCCAGTAGGCCTCGAACTGCTGGATCAGGTCGCCCGATGACACGACCTCGACGCCGAAGCCGCGCACCAGTTCAACGGTGCCGGCATCCACGCGCGATACGTACGGGATGGCGCAGCGCGGCGAGTACTCCATGGCGACGCGCGCGAGGCCCTTCAGGAGGCCCCCGAGGCCGGCTTCCAGTTGCTCGCGGCCGGCGTACACGGTCTTGGTGCCGGGCAAGTGGTCGAGGTTGTAGCGCTCGATGGCATGCACCAGCGCCCGCGGTTCGCCGCTGGCCGGAATCAGGTAGAACCAGCGCCGTGTGGCCAGGTGCCCGGCGCCGCCCATGCCGGCCATGCGGTAGGACACGGGATTGGAGCCCTGGAAGTCGTACAGAAGCCAGGCGTCGAGGCCGTGGGCGCGAAGGGCCTCCTGGACAGCGGCCACGTTCATGGGCATATTCCCCCGATTATAGCGGACAGCGCAGAACCGGCCGCCGGGGCCATGCGTCCTATAATCAGCGAGCGCCACTTCGCGGCCGGCCAGCGCGCCGCCTTGGTGGACCATCAGGGATTTAAGAGCGATATGAAGACACCAGCACTTCTTTGCGGGCTGATCATGGCAGTGGTTGCCGTCGGCGGCCCGGTCCAGGGACAGGCAAGCCAACCAGCAGTGCCCGCCCAGCCGGCGGCGCCGCAGCAACCGCCCATTACGTTCCGTGCCGAGATTAATTACGTCGAGGTCGACGCGCGCGTACTCGACGCGCAAGGCAAGTTCATCCCCGGCCTCACCCCAGCCGATTTTCAGGTGCTCGAAGACGGCAAGCCGCAGCAGGTCACCGCGTTCTCACTCGTCAACCTGCCGGTCGAGCGGATGGAGCGGCCGCTGTTTGCCTCGAGGCCGATCGAGCCGGACGTGCGCAACAACCTGCAGGCGGCCGACGGCCGGATCTACCTGATCGTGCTCGACGACCTCCATACCAATCCGCTGCGGTCGAACCGCACCAAGGCCGCCGCGCGCCAGTTTATCGAGCGCTACATCGGCAGCAACGACATGGCGGCCGTGGTGTTCACCGGCGGCCGCGCCGACGCCGCCCAGGATTTCACCACCAACCAGCGGCTGTTGCTGCAGGCGGTCGATAAGTTCATGGGGCAGAAGCTGCGCTCGTCGACCATGAACAAGATCGACGACTACAACCGGAACGCCGGCTCGCCGATGGCCGGTGAGAAGCCGACCGACCTGGACGACCGCGAGCGCGGCTACCAGGCCCGCAACGCCCTCGACACCGTTCGTAACCTGTCGCAGTACCTGGGCGACATCCGCGGCCGCCGCAAGGCGCTGGTGCTGTTCAGCGAAGGCGTCGATTACGACATCAACGACGTGTTCAACAACTCCGACGCGACCATGGTGATGGATGCCACGCGCGACCTGATCGCCGCGGCAACGCGCGCCAACGTGGCGGTCTACGGGGTCGACCCGCGCGGGCTGGCGACCGCCGGCGACGACATGATTTCGATCCAGTCGTTCCCGGATGACACGTCGCTTGGCCTCGGCGCCGGCGCGATCTTCAACGAGGTGCGGCTCGGCCAGGACAGCCTGCGCGTGCTGTCGGAAGAGACCGGCGGCTTCGCCGTGGTCAACCGCAACGACTTTGCCACCGCCTTTCAGCGCATTGTCGACGACAACAGCGCGTACTACGTGATGGGTTACTACTCGACCAACGATCGGCGCGACGGGCGCTTTCGCAAGATCGAGGTCAAGCTGAACAACAAGCCCGGCCTGGTGGTCCGCGCCCGCAAGGGCTACGTCGCGCCGCGCGGCCGCGCGCCGGAAGCCAAGCCAGCCACCGCCAACTCGGCGTCGCCCGAACTGCGCGACGCCATCGAAAGTCCGCTGCCGCTGCCCGGCCTCCCGCTCAGCATGACCGCGGCCGTGTTCAAGGGCCCGGCGCCCAAGGGCTCGGTGGTCATTTCGACCCTGGTTAACGGCAGCACGCTGCCGTTCGCCGAAGCCGACGGCATGTTCAAGAACGACCTCGAAGTGATGGCGATGGCCACCGACGAGAAGGGCAAGACGACCTACAGCGATCGCAACACCGTGAACCTGAGCATGAAGCCCGACTCGGCCAGCCGCGTGAAGGCCAGCGGCTTCCGCGTGATCCAGTCGATGGATCTCGCCCCGGGCCGCTACCAGCTACGGGTGGCGGTGCGGGAAAGCCAGACCCTGAAAGCCGGTTCGGTGACCTTCGATCTCGAGGTGCCCGACTTCGCCAAGCGGCCGCTGTCGATGAGCAACCTCGCCCTGACCTCGGCCATGAGCGGGATCGCGCCGACCGTCCGGCCCAAGGATCCCCTGGAGAAACTGCTGCCCGGGCCGCTGTCGAGCTATCGTGAGTTCCCGACGCAGGATGAGATCGCCCTGTTCGCCGAGGTCTACGACACGATCAAGCCGTCCCACAAGGTGGCGATCACCGCGACCGTGAAGGCGGAAGGCGGCCAAACCGTGTTCCAGACGTCCGAGGAGCGCGATAGCACCGAGCGGGGCGCCGGCGCCGGCGGCTACGGCTTCCTGGCGCGCGTGCCACTCAAGGACCTGGCGCCCGCCCTGTACGTGCTGCGCGTCGAAGCCACGGCGTCGATCGGAGACCGCGCGACGACCGCCCAGGAAGTGGTCTTCCGCGTGGCCGGCCAGCCGGCCGCGGTCTTGCAGTCCGCGCCGGCCCCGGTCGAGACCGTGGCGCGCGAGTCGTCCAGCGGGGTCGACGAGGCGCGGCAGGCGGTCGTCAACTCGGCCGGCGAGTGGACGGCGCTGTGGCGGGAGCACGACGGCCGCCGACCGCCGCCGGCCGTCGACTTCAACACCCGCACCGTGCTCGCCATATTCCTCGGCTCGCGGCCGTCGGCCGGCTACGCCGTGGAGATCGTCGGCATCCGCACTGACGCCGCCGGCCTGGTGGTCGAGTGGCGCGAGCGCGCGCCCGAGCGCGGCATGGTGGCGGCGCAGGTCATGACCTCGCCCGGGCACATCGTCTCGGTGCCGAAGGTGACCGGCCCGGTCAGGTTCGAGAAGGCCGTGAAGTGACCGAGTCGACCAGCACCGGGGTCGACCCACGGTTGGCCGCGGTGCTGTGTTACGCGGGCTGGTGGGTGACCGGCCTGGTATTCCTGTTCGCCGAACGCCGGCACCGCGGCGTCCGTTTCCACGCGGCACAGTCATTACTGCTGTTCGGGACGCTGTCGCTCCTGATGCTGGCATCGGGCGGCGCGAGTGCCGTCGCCTTCTTCGTCGGCGGCCCGTCGTTCCAGATGCTGCAAGCGGCCGGCAACGTAGTGTGGCTGGGGGCGGTGGCCCTGTGGCTGGTGCTGCTGCTCAAGACGTGGCGGGGCGACACCGTGCGGTTGCCGATCCTGGCCGGCCTGGCCGACAAGCTCGCCGGATAAAAAAAGACGCCAGGTGTGATTTTCGGCTTGGTCACCGTGAAAATCACACCCGGCGTCTTGTGACGATTCGCTTTAGGTGGTCGGAACGATCTTCGGCACGCTCTTCGGCTTCACCACGCCGTTGGCATGCGAGAAGTTGTAGCTGTTGCTTGCCATGCGCGCGTTCCTCGGCGTGGTCAAGGTGACCGTGATCACCTCGCCGGGCATGAACGGCTTGGGGTGGCGGTAGGTGTCGCCGCCCGACAACGTGCCGGTCTTGTCGATCCAGCTCTCCTCGAGTTTGAAGCCGGCGATGGGCCCGGCTGCCGTGTTCTTGATCGTAATGGTCGTGACGACATTGGTGCCGACGACCTTAGTGACGGGCTTGGTGTACTCGACCGTCGCATCACCACGCACGGGCGAAATCAACTTTCGAGGTGCGGCCGGAGCCGCAGGCGTTGCCGGCGCGGGCGCCTGGCCCGCGAAAGCCGCCGGGGCAAGTAGCAGTCCTAGAGCTGCAGCCACTGCCAACCGCTGTTGCAATTTCATCAGATAAACCCTCCGAGGCCGGATTATATCCCGCCTTCGCATTTCTTGCTTCGGCGCGGTCGCGCCGTAGCCCTCCGGGCGTAGGCGGACTACATCTCGCCATTCCAGTCTTCCGGCTCAGCCGCCGTCGACCGGAAGACTTCCAGGTGCCACTTACCGCCGCCCCACGGCTCAATCACTTCCGTGGCCACCACATCAACGAGCAGTTCCGCGAAAGTTCGTCCCTCGGGGTCGCCCTCGAGGTGGTACGCCGGGTCGTCCCACGCAAAGTTGGGGTAGATGGTCATCGTCAGGAACAGGTCATACCCGTCGTCGACCACGATGATTTGGCCGATTGGGCGCTTTTGCGTGGAGTGATAGACGAGGTACTTCTCGGCGCTGTGGGCGCGGATGTAGCGCTTGAGCGCAAACTCGCGCGCGACGATTTCCTCGACGGCGATCTTCTTGTCCCAGCAGTCGCGGCAGTAACGTTCCTCGCCGCGGGGCTCCGAGACTTCCTTGGCCCCGCATAGCGCGCAGCCTTTTTTGTTGCCAATTGACTTCCGAGACATAACTAACAAATTGTACTTCACCGGCGGGGTGCAAGGTGTCCGCCTACGCGGCCGGAGGCCGCTACGGCGAGACCTCGCCGAAGCTCGCGCTGTGCCGTGGCGAGCGAAGGCGGGGCTAAGGTGCCTAAGGTGCCTAAGGGGCCTGGGGTGCGTTGGTGGGGCGAGCTAAATGAAAAAGTGCGTATTCGTATTGTTGCTGTCGTCGACGCTTGCCGCGCAAGCGCCCCCGCATTTGCCCCCGCTCGATCGGTCGCTGCCGCCGGCGGCCGAGTCCATTTACCAGGCGCTCGCGCCTCGGGTGGATGCCGATGTGGCCATGGCGACCGTCCGCTTCATGGCGCCGATGTGGCGCCTGGCCGGTAATCCCGCGTACGAGCAGTCGCAGCAATTCATCTTCGACCGTCTCGCCGCGGCCGGCTTGTCGCCGCGTTATGAGACCTTCACGGACTCGAGTACCGGGTGGGAGCAACGAACCGGGACGCTGCGCCTGGGCGGTCCCACGGGTGAAGTAGTGCTGTCGCGTGAGGCCGATCGCGTGGCGCTGGCGATCAACTCGTTCAGCACGCCCGCCGGCGGTGCGTCGTTCCGCCTGGTCGATGCCGGCGCCGGCAACAGCGCTGCCGCGTACGAGGGTAAGGACGTCAAGGGCGCCGTGGTGCTGGTGAGCGGGCCGCTCGGCAGCGCCTGGCAGCAGGCGGTGCGCGCGCGCGGCGCGGCCGGCGTCATCTCGACCGACCTGGCTCCATATACCCGGCCCGAGCAGACGCCCGACGTCCTGCAATGGGGCAGCATCCCGTTCGACGAAGCGCGCCGGTCGTTCGGCTTCAAGTCGACGCCGCGCGCGGCGCGCCGGCTGCGCGAGGCACTGGCCCAGGGCGCCGTGACCGTGCACGCCGACCTTGACACCGTGTTCCATCGCCGGCCGAATCGTACGCTGGCCGTCGAGATCCCGGGCCGAGCGAAGGCAGCCGAGCGGGTGTTGCTGGTCGCGCACGTGCAGGAACCCGGCGCCAACGACAATGCCAGCGGTTGCGGCACGCTGCTCGCGGCGGCGCTGGCCATTCACGACGCCGTGCGCCGTGGCGCGGCGCCGGCACCCGAGCGCACCATCACGTTTCTCTGGGTGGACGAGATCCGCGGCAGCCAGCAGTGGATCAAGGATCACCCTGAGGACGCCAAGCGCGTGCTGGCCATGCTGTCACTGGACATGACTGGCCAGGACACGGCCAAAACCGGTGGCACGTTCCTGATCGAGAAGGGCCCCGATCCGTCGGCGATCTGGGACCGGCCGTCGGATCCGCATTCGGAGTGGGGGAAGGGCAAGGTCGATCCGGCGACCGTGCGTGGCAGCTTCCTGAACGACCTGCACCTGGCGGTCAGCCTGCGCCGCGCCCGTGACACCGGCTGGGTGGTGCGCACCAACCCCTACGAGGGCGGCAGCGATCACACGGTCTTCACCGACGCTGGCGTACCGGCGCTGCTCAACTGGCACTTCACCGACCGCTACTACCACACCAATCTCGACACCGTGGACAAGACCAGCCCGGCCGAAATGCAGCACGTCGGCATTGCCGTGGCCACGACCGCGCTTTACCTGGCGGCCGCGGGCCAGGGCGAGATTGGACCGATGACGGGATTGATGGAAGCGGCGCGCGACGCGCGCCTGGCCACCGAGAACACCAACCGCGCCACTTCCGAGATTCTCGAGGCGTGGCGCAAGTGGTACGCCGAGGCGATTGAAAGCGTGAACCGCCTCCGTTGAATAACAGGAGGCTCAGAGATCAGGAGCCCAAACGTAATGTCTCCTGAGCTCCTGATCTCCTGTTATTTCTTGGCCGCGGGCCCGTACATCTCGGTGATGTACTGCTTCACCATGCGGCGCGTGGAGAACCGCGGGATATTCGATCGCATCGACTCGCGCACCACCTGAATCCAGCGGCTCGGCAGCCCGCTGGCGTCGCGGTCGTAGAACGCCGGGACGATCTCGGTCTCGAGCAATGTGTAGAGCGACTCGGCGTCGGCGGCATCGGTCGCCGCCTGATCGTCGGGGTTGGCATGGCTTTCAATCAGCCAGCCGTTCTTGCCGTTGAAGCCCTCGGCCCACCAGCCGTCACCGATGCTGAGGTGCGGCACGCCGTTCAACGCCGCCTTCATGCCGCTGGTGCCGCTCGCCTCGAGCGGCTTGCGCGGGTTGTTCAACCACACGTCGCAGCCGTGCACCAGGTAGTGCGCCAGGTGCATGTCGTAGTCGTCGATGAAAGCCAGCCGGCCGCTGAACTTCGGATCGAGGGCATGACGGAACACCCGCTGCAGGTGGTGCTTCGCCGGTTCGTCGGCCGGGTGGGCCTTGCCGGCAAACACGATCTGCACGGGCCGATCGAGCGCGGTCAGGATGCGCGCCAGCCGATCCGGATCGTGGAAGATCAGCTCGGGCCGCTTGTACGCCGTGAACCGGCGCGCGTAGCCGATGGTCAGGGCACCGGGATCGAGCATGCTGCCGGCGGCGACAATGCGCGAGGGGCTGACGTGTTCGTCGGACCAGCGCGAGCGCATGCGTTCGCGGATAAAGCTGAACAAGTCGGTCCGCATCTCGTGGCGCATGGCCCAGATGTCGGCGTCGGGAATGTCGAGCAGCCGCTCCCACAGGGCCGGGTCGTCCACCTGGTCGAGCCAGCCCGGGCCGAAGTGCTGGTTCAGCAGCTGGAACACCGAGCCCGCCATCCAGGTGGGCACGTGCACGCCGTTGGTGATGCTGCGCACGGGAATCTGGTCGGCGGGCAGGTCGGGCCACATCGGCCGCCACATGGTGCGTGTCACCTCGCCGTGCAGCGCGCTGACGCCGTTGACGTGGCCCGCGGTCCTGAGGGCCAGGGCGGTCATGTTGAATTGCGAGCCGTTCCCGCTGCCGTTGTCGTATTCGCCAAGGGCCAGGAACCGTGGCCGGTGTTCGCCAATTTCACCCCACGAGCCCGCGAGGTGCTTCTCGACCAGGTGGAACGGAAACGCGTCGTGGCCGGCCGGCACCGGCGTGTGGGTGGTGAACACGGTCGAGCGCCGCACGATGTCGAGCGCGTCGTCGAACGAGTGGCCTTTCTCGATGCCCTCGCGAATGCGCTGCAGCGCCACGAAGGCGGCGTGGCCTTCGTTCAAGTGCCACACCGTCGGGGTGATGCCCAGCGCGCGGAGGGCCCGCACGCCGCCAATGCCGAGGATGATTTCCTGCTGGATGCGCGTTTCGTGGTTGCCACCGTAGAGCCGCGCCGACAGCTCGCGATCCCACGGCGCGTTCTCGGCCAGGTCGGTGTCGAGCAGGAACAACCGGACCTTGCCCAGCCGCACCCGCCACACCGCGGCCAGCACCGTGCGGTCGCCCAGCGGCACCGCGGTGATGCAGGGCTTGCCTTCGGGCGTGAGGGCCGCCTCGATCGGCGCCTCGGTCCAGCTGATCCGCTGATAGCGCTCTTCCTGCCAGCCCTCGTTGCTCATGCGCTGCAGGAAGTAACCCTGCGGGTACATGAAGCCCACGCCGACCAGCGGCACTCCGAGATCGGCGGCTTCCTTGCAATGGTCGCCCGCCAGCACGCCGAGGCCGCCGGCGTAGATGGGCAGCGACTGGTGCAACGCGAACTCGGCCGAAAAATACGCGATGCTGCCGCCGTTGATCAGCGACTCGCGTTCCTGCCACCACGGGTGCGCCTGCGTGCGCGCATTGTCCAGCCCGAAGATGGCCTGGTCGTACGCTTTCAGGAATGCGTCGTCACCGGCGGCGCCGGCCAGCTGCTCGGCGGTGAGGCTTTGCAGCATGCGCACCGGGTTGTGCGCGGTCGCGCGCCACAGCCCGTAGTCGAGGCGGCGGAAGACTTCGCGCGCCCGTTTGTCCCAGCTCCACCACAAGTCGAGGGCGAGTTCGTGCAGACGGTGAATGCGCGCAGGTAAAACGGCGCCAGCGGAAAAACGTTCTTCTGACATCTACAACTGTCCTATTCGGTAGCGCCAACCAGCGTGGCGAATCTTGCGAGGTCGATATTGCCACCAGAGACCACGGCGACAACTTTGCCGGTGCCGGCCCGGCCGCTCATGGCCGCGGCAATCGCGCAGCCGCCGGCGCCCTCGGCCACGACGTGCACGCGGTCGGCCGCGTAGCGCATCGCGGCCGCGATGTCGGCGAGCTCCATCACGATGGCGCCATCGACCAGTTCCTTCAGGAGCGGCCACATCGTGGCCAGCACCGACTTGCCGCCGGCACCGTCGACGAACGACGCGGTCCACGCGTCGAAGTAGCTCGGCTCGCCCTTGGCCAGCGAAGTTGCGAGCGGCGCGGCGGTCGCCGGCTCGGCGGCATAGATCTTCACCGACGGCTTGCGCGCGCGCATCACCGAGCCAATGCCCGACAGCAGCCCGCCGCCGCCGAGCGACGCGACTACCGCATCGACCTCGGGAAGGTCTTCGAGAATCTCGAGACCGGCCGTGGCGTTGCCGGCGATGAAGTCGTCGTCATCGAACGGATGCACGAAATGACCGCGCATGCGCGGCGAGGCGTGGGCGATCACCGTTTGCCAGCACTCGTCGTAGCTGGCCTTGACGATCGTGGCGCCGAGGCGCTCGATCGAGCGCAGCTTGGTCTCGGGGGCGGTGTCCATGACCATCACCGAGCACGGCACGCCGGCCCGGCGCGCGGCAAAGGCCACGCCCTGCGCGGCGTTGCCGGCGCTGACCGTCCACACGCCGTCGCGCAGTTGCGCGCCGCTCAACTTGCGCACGGCATTCCACGCGCCGCGGATCTTGAACGAGCCGATCGGCTGCAGCGACTCGAGCTTCAGGTAGATCTCGGGACGCGGTGGGCCGTCGCCGTCGAACGGCAGGTCGAGCCTGACAAGCGGGGTGCGAACGGCGGCGTCGTAGACGTGCCGCGCGGCTTCGTCGATGGCTTCGATGGGGATTTGCCGCATGCAACCGGGAAAATCGTATCATTCAAGAGCTAAGGTGCCTAAGGTGCCTAAGGTGCCTAAGGTGCCTAAGGTGCCTACGGTGCCTACGGTGCCTACGGTGCCTACGGTGCCTACGGTGCCAGGGGTGCCAATGGTGCCAGGGTGCTCACACATGAAACATTTCTCACTCATCGTGACGTTGTCGGTGTTCGGCCTGGCAGGCGCGCTGGCGCAGTCTGATGCCCGGCCGCGGGCGCGGGATATCGGGTTGGCGCCGGGTGTGTTCGCGACCGGGCCGCTCAATGCGATCACCGACGTCGCCGGGGTCAGCGTCGGACACACCACGCTGGTCGTCGGCGATCACGTCCGCACCGGGGTGACCGTGGTCGTGCCCCATGCCGGCAACGTGTTCCAGGACAAGGTGCCAGGCGCCGTCTTTATCGGCAACGCGTTTGGCAAGCTGGCCGGCTCGACGCAGGTCGAGGAGCTCGGCACGATCGAGACGCCGATCGCGCTCACGAACACCCTTGGCGTCGGTGCCGCCATGGATGGGCTCGTGCGCTGGACCCTCGATCAGCCGGGCAACCAGAACGTGCGCTCGGTGAACGCCCTGGTGGGGGAGACCAACGACAGCGGCCTCAACGACATTCGCGGGCAGCACGTGCGGCCCCAGCACGTGCTCGAGGCGCTCAAGGCCGCGACGACCGGCGCGGTGCCTGAAGGCAGCGTCGGCGCGGGCACGGGCACGCAGGCCTTTGGCTGGAAGGGCGGCATGGGCACGGCCTCGCGCAAGTTGCCGGCGGCGCAGGGCGGCTACACGCTCGGCGTGATCGTGCAATCCAACTACGGCGGCGTGCTGACGATGGGCGGCGCGCCCGTGGGGCAGTTGCTCGGGCGGTATGCCTATCAACCAAAGGCTGCCAGGCAACCCCACGAAGGGGTTGCCTCCACCAACGGGGACGGGTTCGGCGACGGTTCCTGCATGATCGTCGTCGCGACCGACGCGCCGCTCGACGCCCGCGACCTGAAGCGCGTGGCGGCCAGGGCCATTTACGGCCTGGCGCGGACCGGTTCGTCGTACAGCAACGGCAGCGGCGACTTCGCCATTGCCTTTACGACGGCGCCCGACCTGCGAACCCGGTTCGGGTCTTCAGTTCCCCAGGCCAGGACCCTGTTGCCGACCGACGGGGTGTCGGCGCTGTTCCAGGCCGCCCTCGAAGCCACCGAAGAGGCGGTTTACAACTCGCTCCTCAAGGCGACGACGGTGACCAGCCGGAGCGGCACCGTCGAGGCGTTGCCGATCGACCGGCTGCGCGAGATCCTCAAGCGGTATCCGAGGCCATAAGAGACTTGACCTGTCTCGGCTCCGTTCGATAAGCTCTGCTTACACATGGCCGCCGTTCGACTCTTCGTTCGCCTTTCGCTGCGGAGCCTTATTGGCCTCCTGGGGCTTATTGGCCTTCGACCTGTCGCGACCGCGGGATGATGTAACTCAAGCCGAACCAGCAAGTTCCTTAAGAGGCCATCACCCGCAAGGGGATGGCCTTTTCTATTTGGCGATTTGGCGATTTGGTGATTTGGTTCGGATTTATTGATTTGGCGATTGCGCCGATAAGGGGAAGTGATCATGGACGGCAGTAGTAGCAATCCTAAGGTGTGGGTGAACGGACGAATGCAGGAGCCTGACCGCAATGATGCGGCCCTCGCCTCACTGTGCCAGGCGGTCGAGCGCGCGGTGCGCACGCATCAGGCCGCCGGCGTGCGCGCCGTCATCCTGATGGTCGATTCACCCGCGCCGCGCCAGACCGCCGAGCCGGTCGTGACGCCAATGCCGGTGTATGTCGATGTGTTCGACTCGGGCTTCGGCCACGATTCCGGTTACGGTCACGGCATCTAGAGCCCAGGAGGAAGCAGGAGTCCAAGAGTTCAGGAGTCACTCTTGAAAGCCGGCTCCTGAACTCCTGATCTCCTGTTTGGTCTTCAGGCCTTTAGCGCCGGCTCGGGCTCCGGCGCCGCCGCCGGCTCCAGGAAGGGCATGCGCGCGCGGAGCCTGGCGCCGACCTGTTCGATCTGGTGCTCGCGATTCTTCTCGCGTTCGGCCGCGAACCAGCCGCTCTTGGTGTCGCGCGCCAGCTTCTCGGCGTACGCGCCCGAGCGAATCTCCGCCAGCATCTTCCGCATTTCCTTCCTGGTCTCGTCGGTGACCAGGCGCGGCCCGCCGGTGTAGTCGCCGTGCTCGGCCGTGTCGCTCACCGAGTAGCGCATGAAGCCCAGGCCGCCGCGATACATCAAGTCGACGATCAGCTTCAGCTCGTGCAGGCATTCGAAATAGGCAATCTCGGGCTGATAGCCGGCTTCGACCAGCGTTTCAAATCCGGCGGTGACAAGCGCGCTCACGCCGCCGCACAGCACCGCCTGCTCGCCGAACAGGTCGGTTTCGCACTCTTCCGAGAACGTCGTCTCGATCACGCCGGCGCGCGTGCAGCCAATGGCCTTGGCATAAGCGAGCGTCGCGGCGCGGGCGTTGCCGGTCGCGTCCTTGTGAATCGCCATCAGGCCGGGCACGCCCGCCCCTTCCTTGAACACTTCTCGGACGCGATGGCCGGGCGCCTTCGGCGCCACCATCGAGACGTCCACGCCCTCGGGCGGCGTGATCCAGTTGAAGCGGATCGCGAAGCCGTGCGCGAACATCAGCATCTTGCCCGGCGTCAGGTGCGGCTCGATGTCGTTCTTGAACAACCCGGGCTGCACCAGGTCGGGCACCAGCATCATGATCACGTCGGCCCACGCCGCCGCCGCCGCCGGCTCCATGGGCGTGAAGCCCGCGGCTTCAGCGGCGCGCCAGCCCCGGCTGCCGGGCCGCACGGCCACGCGAACCGTGCCGCCGCTGTCGCGCAGGTTCATCGAGTGCGCGTGGCCCTGCGAGCCAAAGCCCATCACGGCCACCTTGCGTCCCAGGATTGCCGCTACGTCCACATCCGCGTCGTGAATCATCGTCGCCATAATCGATCCCTTACTCCTCTAACGGGCTGGCCATTGACGTCCAATCCTCGACGGCGAGGACGCCCACTTGTTTGCCGAGCAGCGCGACAATGCGCGCCGCGGTCTTGTCGGAACTGTCGAACATGATGGTGGCCTGCACCGTGGCCCGGTCGTGCGAGGCCACCGCCGTGAAGGCTTCCGCGCGCACGCGCTGGCGGCGGAGGATCGAGGCGACGCGATCGAGGGCGTCGATTTCGTGCTCGTAGCGGACCACGATGGTCCGCGGCTTGGCAGCGTCGATCATTGGAGATCCGCTCCGGTCTCGACCAGCGACGGCGACCCGGGACGCCGGATCATGTCGTTCAGGGCGGCGCCGGGCGACACCATCGGATAGACGGTGTCCTCCTGGACGACCCGGAAGTCCATCACCACGGCGCCGGCCGAGGCGCGCGCGTGGCGCAGGGCGTCCTTGATCTCGGCGCGCTTGGTCACGCGCACGCCGGGCAGTCCGTGGGCATCGGCGAGCTTGACGTAGTCGGGCGACGACATCGGCGTGGATGAGTAGCGGCGGTCGTGGAAGAACTGCTGCCACTGCCGCACCATGCCGAGGTAGCCGTTGTTGATGATCGCGACGTTGACCTTGACGTTCTCCTGGACCATGGTCTGCAACTCGGCTTGCGTCATCTGGAAGCCGCCGTCGCCGACGATGGCCCACACTTCCTTGTCGGGCCGCGCCATCTTGGCGCCGATCGCCGCAGGTAACCCGAAGCCCATGGTGCCGAGGCCGCCCGAGGTGATGAACGTGCCCGGTTCGTGCACCTTGTAATACTGCGCCGCCCACATCTGGTGCTGACCGACATCGGTGACGATGATCGCCTTGCCGCCGGTGGCGCGCCAGATGTCGTGGATGACGTGCGCCGCGCACAACCGGCCATCGTCGGGCAACTCGTCGATGTCGCGGACGGTGGGACCGCCGGCGAGGTCGCCGATGCGGGTGAGCCACCCGTCGTGGCGCGTGGCCTCGACCTGCGGCAGCCACTCCTGCAGCACCGCCTTCAGGTCGCCTTGCACGGCCACGTCGGCGCGCACGTTCTTGTGCAGTTCCGACGGATCAATGTCGATGTGGATTTTCTTCGCGTGGCGCGCATACTCGGCCAACTTGCCGGTGACGCGGTCGTCGAAGCGCATGCCGAGCGCGAGCAGGAGGTCGGCCTCCTGGATGGCGTCGTTGACCCACGCCTCGCCGTGCATGCCCATCATGCCGAGGTTGAGCGGGTGAGAGGCCGGCAGGCTGCCGATGCCGAGCAGGGTCATGGCCACCGGGATGTGCGCGCGTTCGGCGAGCGTCAGCACTTCGGCCATCGCGCCGCTCTTCAGGATGCCGTGGCCGGCAAGAATCACCGGCCGTTTGGCCGACGCGAGCAGCGCCGTCGCGTCTTCCAGCGACGTTCGGAGAGCGACCGCTTTAGCGGTCGCTGTGTCGGCGTCGGCGCGGCGAGGGCTGAAGCCCTCGCCCTCCGAACGCTCAGAGCGTGGTTCCCAGTCGGTCTCTTCCTGCTGCGCGTTCTTGGTGATGTCGACCAGCACCGGTCCGGGGCGTCCCGAGGTCGCCAGGCGGAAGGCGGCGCGCAGGGTCGGGGCAATGTCGGCGGCCCTGGTCACCAGGTAGTTGTGCTTGGTGATGGGGAGCGTGATGCCGGTGATGTCGGTTTCCTGGAACGCATCGGACCCGAGCAGCGCCTCTGGCACCTGGCCGGTGATGCAGACCAGCGGAATCGAGTCCATCATGGCCGTGGCGATGCCGGTGACCAGGTTGGTGGCGCCAGGCCCGGACGTCGCCAGCGCGACACCGACCTTGCCACTGGCGCGCGCGTAGCCGTCGGCCATGTGGGTGGCGCCCTGTTCGTGGCGCACCAGCACGTGGCGAATCGGGTGGTCGAGCAGCGCATCGTAGGCCGGCAGAATGGCGCCGCCCGGATAGCCGAACACGGTGTCCACGCCTTGTTCGACCAGGCACGACCAGATGATGTGAGCGCCACGCTGTTTCATAAAAGGTATCCAGTAGCCAGTAGCCAGTAGCCAGAGTTACGCGAGACTGTCCGTGCGCCGTTGTTCAAAGGCCGAGATCTCGGCATCGTTCGCGAGAATGAGGTCGATTTCGTCCTTGCCCTCGAGCAGCCGCTGCCGCGATGCCTCGTCAAACGCAAAGCGTTCGCGCAGGCCGTGCGCGTCGCGCACCTCACAGAGTTCGAGGTCAATCGTCAGTCCGTAGCCGGTGCCGGCTTCGGCCCGGTCGAGAATGGTGTTGACCGCCGTTTCGGAAATGGCGACCGGGACCAGGCCGTTGCCCACCGCGTTGTTGCGGAAGATGTCGGCGAACGACGGCGCCAGCACCACGCGAAAGCCGGCATCGGTCAACGCCCACGCGGCGTGCTCGCGCGACGAGCCGCAGCCGAAGTTCGGCCCCGCCGCCAGGATCGTGGCGCCGGCATAGGCCGGCTGGTTCAGCGAGAACGCCGGATCGAGGTCGCCCGTGGCGGTGCGGCGCCAGTCGTGGAACAGGAACGGCCCAAACCCGGTGCGCTCGATGCGCTTCAGGAAGTTCTTCGGGATGATCTGATCGGTGTCGACATGGCTCCGGCGCAGCGGTGCCACGCGGCCCTGGTGGACGCGGAATGGTTGGCTCACCGGTACTCCCATTGCCGCACGTCGGTGAAATGGCCCTCGATGGCGGCGGCGGCGGCCATCGCCGGACTGACCAGGTGCGTGCGCCCGCCGCGGCCCTGGCGGCCTTCGAAGTTGCGGTTGCTGGTGGAGGCGCACCGTTCGCCCTCGCCCAGCACATCGTCGTTCATGCCCAGGCACATGGAGCAGCCGGGTTCGCGCCACTCGAAGCCGGCTGCGGCGAAGATGCGGTCGAGGCCTTCGCGCTCGGCGTCGGCCTTGACCTGTTGTGAGCCCGGTACCACGAGCGCGCGCACGCCGGCCTTGACCCGGTGGCCGCGGACCACGTCGGCCGCGGCGCGCAGGTCGGCGATGCGGGCATTGGTGCACGAGCCGATGAACACCCGGTCCACGGGCACTGACTCGATTGGTGTGCCGGGCGTCAGGCCCATGTAGGTGAGGGCGCGCGCCATCGCTGCGGCGTCGCCTTCCGAGGCCGCCGAACTGGGGTCGGGAACGTTGGCGGTGATGGGCAGCGACATATCGGGACGCGTGCCCCAGGTCACGACCGGCGCCAGCGCGCTGACGTCGATGGCGACCTCGGCATCGAAGGTGGCGCCGTCATCACTGCGAAGCCCACGCCAGTCGGCGACGGCGGCGTCCCAATCGGCGCCGTGTGGCGCGTGCGGGCGGCCCTTCAGATAGGTGTAGGTCGTCTCGTCCGGCGCCACCAGCGCGCTGCGCGCGCCGGCTTCGATGCTCATGTTGCACAGCGTCATCCGTTCTTCCATCGAGAATGACGCCACCAGTGGGCCGCCGAGCTCGAGCGCATAGCCGGTGCCGCCGCTGAACCCGAGGCGGGCGATCATCGCCAGCGCGACATCCTTGGCGGTGACGCGGGGCATCAGCGCGCCGGTGAACTGCACGCGCATCGCCTTCGGTTTCTGCTGGACCAGGCACTGCGTCGCCAGCACGTGCTCGACCTCGCTCGTGCCGATGCCGAATGCCAGCGCGCCGAATGCGCCGTGGGTGCTCGTGTGGCTGTCGCCGCACACGATCGTGGTGCCCGGCAGTGTGAGGCCCAGTTCGGGGCCGATCACGTGGACAATGCCCTGGCGGCCGCTGTCGAAGTCGAAGAGCGGCACGCCGAATGTCGGGGCGTTACGACGCAGGGCTTCGACCTGCGCCCGCGCGAGCGGATCGGCAATGGGCAGCTCGCGGCCAGCGGTCGGCACGTTGTGATCGACGGTGGCAAAGGTCAGGTCGGGCCGTCGCACCTTCCGGCCGGCGAGGCGCAAGCCTTCGAAGGCTTGCGGCGACGTCACCTCGTGGACGAGGTGCCGATCGATGTAAATCAGGCTGCGACCGTCATCGAGGACACGCACCACGTGTGCGTCCCACACCTTATCGAGCAAGGTGCTGGGGTGCTTGGGTGCTCGGGTGCTGGGGTGCCCGACGGCCCAGAAGTTAGACGGCATGATACGAATGCCGCCTGTCGCGCACGTCGGCCAACGCGTCTTCGATGGCCTGGCCCATCTCCTGGGTTGAGAGCACGCGCTCGCCGGGACCGGCCAGGTCGCGCGTCCGCGCGCCGGCCGTCAGGGCGTCTTCAATGGCGTGATCGATCTCCGCCGCTTCCTTGTCCATCTTCGCGGTAAAGCGAAGCAGCATGGCGGCGCTGGCGATGGCGCCGACCGGGTTCGCCCAGCCCTTGCCGGCAATGTCGGGTGCCGAGCCGTGCACCGGCTCGTACAGATCCACGCGGCCGCCGAGCGTGGCCGACGGCAGCACGCCAAGCGAGCCGGCGATCGAAGCCGCCTGGTCGCTCAGGATGTCGCCGAACAGGTTGTCGCACAGCATGACGTCGAAGCTGGTGGGCGAGGTCGCGAGCCGCATGGCCGCGGTGTCGACGAAGACGTGCTCGAGCGCGATGTCCGGGTATTCCTTCGCGGTTTCTGAGACCACCTTGCGCCACAGCTGCGAGGTTTCGAGCACGTTCGCCTTGTCGATCGAGGCGACCCGGCCACGCCGTTCACGCGCGCGCTCGAAGGCGACGCGGGCGACTCGTTCCACTTCATGACGCGAGTAGATCAACGTGTTGAACGCGGTGGTGCCCGACGCCTCGAAGCCACGCGGCTCGCCGAAGTACAGGCCGCCCAGCAGCTCGCGGATGATCAGGATGTCGGCGCCCTTCACCTTCTCGGGCTGGAACGGCGTGCGCTTCGCCAGCGGCGCATAGCAGATGGCTGGCCGCAGGTTGGCGTAGCCGCCGAGCGCCTGGCGCAAGGCGAGCAGGGCCGCCTCGGGCCGCTGCGAGGGGAGGCGGCCGTCGAACTTCGGGTGGCCGACCGCGCCAAGCAGCACCGCGTCGGCGCCGAGACAGGCCTCGAGCGTGGCCTCGGGCAGGCCCTGGCCGTCGCTATCGATGGCCACGCCGCCAATCCGGTGCGTGCTGAACGTGAACGACTTGCCGGCGTGCTGCGCGACGTTCTTCAGGATGCGCACGGCCTCGGCCGTGACTTCCGGCCCGATGCCGTCGCCCGGCAGCAGGGCGATCGTCAGTGACATGCGGCGTCTCCGCGTTGCGCACCGGCCGCGGCGCCCACGGCCATTGCCGTGGCCATCTCGTCGCGAATGATCGCGGTCAACTGGGCGTCGTCCACCGTCTTGGTGCGATCCGCGAGCGCCGTCACCTTGACGTAGAGACGCTCGAGTTCGGCCTGCCGCAGGCGATGGCCCAGGTCGCGGCACCGCGCGTCGAGGCCGCGCAGGCCGGAATGCTTGCCGAGCACCAGCCGCGTCCCCGCCGCGCCCACCGACTCGGGGCGCATGATCTCGTAGGTCAGTTCGTACTTCAGCATGCCATCCTGGTGAATGCCGGCCTCGTGCGCGAAGGCGTTCGCCCCGACAATGGCCTTGTTCGGCGGCACCGAGACCCCGACGATGGCCGACAGCGTGTTGCTGGCGGGCACGAGGCCAGGGGTGTTGATCCCGGTCGTGAAGGGCAGGGCATCGGCCCGCACTTCGAGCGTCATGACAATCTCTTCGAGCGATGCGTTCCCGGCCCGCTCGCCAATGCCGTTGATGGTGCACTCGACCTGCCGCGCGCCGGCCTGGATGGCCGCGACGGAGTTGGCCACCGCCATGCCGAGGTCGTTGTGGCAGTGGGCGGAGAGGACCGCGCGGTCGCCGATCAGTTGGCCGACGGTCGAGAACATCCTGTGAATGTCGGCTGGCAGCGCGTAGCCGACCGTGTCGGGCAGGTTGATGGTGGTGGCGCCGGCCTCCACCGCCGCGACCGCGACCTCGCACAGGAACGCCAGGTCGCTGCGCGTCGCGTCTTCGGCCGAGAACTCGACGTCGGCACACAGGGCCCGCGCGTGGGCCACGGCGCTCTTGATTTGCGCCACGCACTGCTCGCGCGAGATGCGCAGCTTGTGTTCGAGGTGGATGTCAGACGTCGCCAGAAATACGTGGATGCGCGGCCGCGCCGCGCCCGCCAGCGCCGCCCAGGCGCGGTCGATGTCGGCCGGGATCGCCCGGGCCAGGCCGGCGATGATCGGCCGCCGCACGGCGCCGGCAATGGTCTTCACCGCGTCGAAGTCGCCGTCCGACGAAATGGGGAAGCCGGCTTCGATGATGTCGACGCCGAGGCGGTCCAATTGCTGGGCCAGCCGCAGCTTCTCTGTCGCTGTCATGCTGAAGCCCGGCGCTTGCTCGCCGTCGCGAAGGGTCGTGTCGAAGACGTGGATGCGGGATCTGGTGGCCATGGTGTCCAAGCTTTGCCCTGACAGTCTCGGGCGGCCGACCAAAATAAGTCAAAGTAATAATATCTATGGACTATCACCTGTTTGCTTATACTATGACTCCCGATGGAACTGTTCCAACTTGAAGCCTTTCTTGCAGTTGTGCGTGAAGGCAGCTTTTCCGCGGCCGCCAAGGCCCTGTATCGCACCCAGCCGGCCATCAGCCAGACCATCAAGAAGCTGGAGGACGAAATCGGCCGGCCGCTGTTCGATCGGTCGAGCCGGCGGGGGGTGCTGACCGACGCCGGGCGCGTGCTCGCCGACCACGCCGAGCGTCTGGTCAACCTGCGGCAGCGGACCATGTCGGCGCTCGACGACGTGCGGCAGTTGCGCACCGGCCGGCTGACCGTGGCCGCCAACGAGTTGACGTGCCTTTACCTGTTGCCGATCCTGCACGAATATCGCCGGCTCTACCCGGATGTGCACATCACGGTGCAGCGGGCCTTGGGCAGCCGCGTGCCCGCCCAGGTGCTCGACTACGGCGCCGACTTCGGCGTGGTCACGTTTCGCCCCGACACCGCCGCGCTGCAGTCGATCGTCGTGTATCACGACGAGCTGGCGTTCGTGGTGCCGCCGACGCATCCCCTGGCGCGGCGCGCCAAGGTGTCGATTGCGGAGTTGGCCAGCGAGTCGTTCGTCGCGCACCACGTGTCATCCCCGTACCGTCAACGGGTCATCGACACCTTTCGCAAACGCCGGGTCGAATTGCGCATGCCGGTGGAGATGCCGACCATCGACGCGATCAAGAAGTTCGTGGCCATGGGGAACGGTGTGGCGTTGCTGCCGGCGATTACCGTCGAGCGCGAGATTGCGTACAAGGAACTGGTGCGGGTCGAGGTGCCGGAACTCACGTTCGACCGCAAGCTCCGGCTGATCCACCGTCGCGAGGGCACGCTGTCGCATGCCGCCGAGGCGATGCTGTCGGTCGTGGAAGCGCAGAGCGCCCTGAAGAAGGGAAGGTTTGCCTTCGCGCCCGAGCGGTAGGTATACTTATGGACTCACTGCCTTAGCAATAACCCCTCCGAGTGCGGGAGTGGCGGAATTGGCAGACGCGCTAGCCTCAGGAGCTAGTCCGGGCAACCGGGTGGAGGTTCGAGTCCTCTCTTCCGCACCAACATCAAGTCTTACTTCTTCAACACTTTAGGTGCCTTCTTGCGAGCCAGATTCGGGCCTCGCTTGAGGCCCGCGGTGCGGCCCTTTCGGGCCGTTTTGACCCGTGGTTTCCGGCTAGAGTCACCCCGCAAGTCACCCCGCTTCGATTTCTTACCCCGCGTCGCACGCGAAATCCGGCTAACAGCCCCTTTGACCAACCCGAGGATTGGCAGGCCGCCTGACAGTTGCTCGAGCGTGTTGACCTTGTCGTCGACGTTCAGATGTGAATACGACAGCGTCGTCGCGAAATCCTTGTGCCCAGCCGCCTGCTGGTGATGCACCGGATGAATCTTCATGCGCCCCATGAAGGTGTTCATCGAGTGCCGCAGGGTGTGGAAGGTCGCGCCGCCGGCGACAGAGCGACCCCACGTCAACCCGGCCGCGATCGCCGCTGCCTTCACGCCGCCACCGATGTCCTTCACCGGGCCGCCGTGATACCAGACCACGTGGGTCGATCGCGGGTGCCTGGTCTTCGCGTCCTCGAGGATCTCCTGCAGCTGCGCGGTGATCGGCACGACGATGACCTTGCCGTCGGCATCCGTCTTGTGGTCCCACACGATAACGCGGCCGTTCGCCAGGTCGACGTGCGACTCGTGGGATTCCTTCCAGGTGAGCTGCAGCACGTTGACCAGGCGCAGCTCAGGCGCGAGGGCCGCGACCGACATAGCGATGCGAACGTGATACGACGCCTGCGCGATCCACGCCTGGATCTGTTCGACCGAGAGGGCAACCCGCCGACGCTTGCCCTTCGACCGCGGCCGCTGCGCGAACGGGTTATAAGCCGGCTCGCCCGCCTCGCGCCGATACTCGGCCTGCAGCGCGAGCCAGTACATCCGGCTCATCGTGGTGTTGTAGTGGTTGCGCGTGGACCCTTCGATGCCTTCGGCGTCCATCCATTCATCGAACGCGCGCATCAAGCTCGGGTCGGCGATCGGGTCGGCCAGGGTGAGGTCCAGATACTTGCCGGTCGGGTGCACGTAGGCGCCAGGCTTCGTCGGCCGACGGCCCCAGAAGCGCAGCACCGAACTCAGGTTGGCGTCAATGATCTCGGGCCGTTTGATCAGGCCCTTCGCGTGCAGGGAATGCACGTACTCCGAATACACGCCGGCCCAGTTCTGGAAGCTCGCGGCCGTGGCTTTCGTGGGCGGCACGTAGACGCCGGCGGCCTGCAGCTTGAGCCGGCGCCGGTGCTCCGCCTCGGCGTCCAGGGCGTCGCGCTGCGTGTTGAAGCCACGCGGCGACTTGTAGCTCTGGAGCTGGTACTGGAACTGGTAGCGCCAGCCGCCCCGGAGGCGTTTGCCCTTGACCTCGTGCAGCGCCTCGCCGCGGCCTTCCTCGAAGAACGCACCCATCAGTTGATCGATCGCGGCACGGCGTGACAGATGAGGTCATCCGGTGCCGGGGCGCGCCTGCCGGCGACCGTTCTTGGCATGTTATCCTCGCGGATCATGGCCGACCACTCCGGGATTGAATGGACCGAGGCGACGTGGAATCCCGTCACCGGTTGCACGGAGGTGTCGCCGGGGTGTGACCTCTGCTACGCCAAACGGGTCGCCCTGCGCTTCCCGAACACGTTCCCGAATGGGTTCACACTCACGTTGAAGCCGCACCTGCTCGAGCTGCCGAAGCGCTGGAAGCGGCCGCGCGTGGTGTTCGTCAACTCGATGTCGGACCTGTTTCACAAGGACGTGCCGGACGCCTACATCCGCCAGGTCTTCCAGGTCATGGTCGACTGCCCGCAGCACACGTTCCAAGTCCTGACGAAGCGCGCGGAGCGGCTGGCGCGCCTGGCGCCGACGCTGCCCTGGCCGGCGAATGTCTGGATGGGCGTGTCGATCGAGACCGACAAGTTCCTGTGGCGCGCTGACTACCTCCGCAAGGTGCCGGCGGCCGTGCGCTTCATCTCGGCTGAGCCCCTGCTCGGCTCGCTGGCCACGCTCGACCTGACCGGCATTCATTGGCTGATCGCCGGCGGCGAGAGTCAGACCGGCGCGCGCCCGGCGAAGCTCGAATGGTTCCGGGAGCTGCGGCGATCGTCCAAGGCAGCCGGTGCGAAGTTCTTCCTCAAGCAGCTGGGTGGCCACCCGTCGAAGCGTGGCGGTGATGAAGCGCTCCTGGACGGTCGGCGTTGGCATGACCTACCCGAGGTCGAAGAGCGTAGCGGGCTTGGGCGCGCCGGCGTCTCGCAACAGCGACTTGTGAAAAAAGTCGATCCCCCGCGCGTTCTTCGAGGCAAAGAGCGGCCGATACATCGTGGCGCCCAAGGAGTTCTTCATCGGTAGCTTGCTGACCTCGGTGATGTAGCCGAGCGCCTCGAGCTGCCGGCGATAGAGTTTCAGGAGTTCGACCAGCGCTGCTCTCGGTCGACGCTGCTCTACGATCGGGCGCCACTCCTCGGTTCCAAAGAAGCGCGTCCATCTGGCGGCGTGGTCCATGTCACGCGGGGCCAATGTGGCGTTCCTTCGCAGGTCGAGCTCCGGAAAACTAAACCACAGGTCGATGCTGCGGCCGGTCGTCAGCTGGCGAATGGTGTCGAAGGCGATTTCCTGGCCAATGAGATCCACAAATGCGACCGCGAGCGCACCCTCGGAAGCGGTGCGCAACCGCGCGATGACCCCCGCGCTGTTGCTGTCGCCGGCGATAATCTGCACGGTGTTGCTGCGAGGCTGTTGGGCGACGCGCTGCTCGAGCGCCTGGCGCAGCTGAACATCAAGTTCGACGAGATAGATCTGCGTCCACGCCTTCTTGGTGTTCAGGGCGAGTAGCGGCGAGCCGATGAACTCCGATTGGTCGGTGCGGTCAACGCAGATGCCGGGCCCGGCCATGAGGTCGATAAAGACCACGCCGCCATCCCACTTCCCGAGCATCGACGTGATCACCATGTCCATGTAGCGCCGGACATGTGTGAGCTTCTCTTTGGCCCAGGGCCCAGAGTCACGTGCCAGTAACCCGTCGGCCGCGTAGACAGCCTTAGTCGCCATCGGGTGGCTCGAGCTCGCCGGCGTCGATCGCTCGAACGGCGTCTTGGAGTGCTTCGAGGATGCGGACCTTCCGGCTCTGTACCGCCGCTTCGTCCATCGCAGCCGTCGATCGCATGGTCAGAGTAAAGCCCCCGCCAGCCTGGACGACGCGCGTGCCAGGCGGGGCGGGGATGATGCGGCCGGCTACTTTTGGCTTCGAGCTCGGCTTCATGGCCCTATCGGCTGACGGCCACGCGCCAGGTCATGTTGGCGGAGTTGATCGAGAGGTAGTATCGCCCGGGAGGCGTGCGGACCACCGACTGATCCTGCGTAGCAGTGCTGATGCGGCCAGACGACATCGTGTTGACGATGCTGTTGTCGTTGGCGTTATGCACGGTTACCGAGAGGACGCCGCCGACGCTTGACGAAGGCACGGCAGACCAGACAATTCGCCATTCCCCCGACATCTCGAAGCTCTCGGTGTCCTTCGAACCGCTGCCGGTCCAACCCGCACCAGTGGCCACTGACGCAGGCGGCGAGGATAGACCTTTCAGGGCGGCAAGTTCAGCGGCCGTCACCGCGCGTACTGCGTAGAATCCTCGGCTCAACGTCTGGGCGGACATCCAGGCGGATCGCAGTGTTCGCGATCGGTCAAAATTATTGCCGCTGACTCTCGCGCACCCCGTCCACGCAGCCCGTTCATTGAGCGTGATGCCGTTGGGGGCTTCGACATACACGGCTTCAGCCGAGGTCGAGTCAGGCACGACCTTCGTTCTGATGTTCCACAACGCGACTTCCTTCTCGACCACTCCTGCGCATTCAGGCGTGTCGATCGTCTCAACGCCGATGAGTAGCACGTCGCCTGCGGCATGGCCAGGCACGGCCACTCGGATCGGTCCGCCGTCGGATGGAGTGCCGACCAGGAACTGAAGCGCGAAAGATAGGCCGACGGCAATAGGGGTAATCTTCAGCATGTTATGTAGTCCTCAGCTCGAAGTGCGACACGTCCATGGCGCGCTTGCAGGTGCCGCAGGTCTTGCCATCCTTGGCACAACGTTTACATGACGAACAGTTCTTGCACGCATTGCAGGGGTTGGCGCCGGTGCAGGTCGCCGCGCGTACGGGGCCCGGAATGAAGGCCGCGCCGAATGCGGTCCCTACGACGAACGCGAGTAGCTGTCTCCGAGTCATGGGTCTACCTCTGAAAAAGTGCGCGCCGCAGGGGGGCGGTCTGCTGCTGGTGGCAGCACGGCGCACGGTTTCAGCAATCAACTACACGAACGTTGTTGTCCTACCAACCTCTTTAGTCGTTGTCGATCCGCTCGAACTGGCAGTGGCCGTCCCAGCGGAAAATCTTGCCGCCCGTATTTGCGATCGTCGCGCGCGCGAAGTCCTCTGCGCTCACCCGCCCTTCGGGCCGCCAGTATCGAACGTCGTCAGGGGCGTCGCCATCGTTCAAGACGACTGCGACAAGTCGAACGGTAATCCCTGGCTTCTGGCAGATGATGACGTCTCCGGTAGTGGTTTTCATTGTGGTCCGATCACCATGGCACACAAGGTTGACAGTCGAGGCCCAGCTCACTTGCGATCACCGCGCGACCGGCGGGCTGGCCTGATCCAGAGAATTGGGTGCATCGTCCCGACTTCACCCTTTTTCACGAACCGCGCAGGATAGGCGCGGTTCTCTGATTCAAGAATCCATCCACCAGGCGACTTGCGAGCGATCTTTAACAAACGCTCACCTGATAGAAGCGCCACGTAGACCTCGTCACCATCCTCGACCGGAGTGTGCGGCGACACCACGAGTACCTCTCCAGGACGATAGCGGGGCACCATCGAGTCGCCGCGTACGCGCACGCCGTAGGCTCGCTGATCTCGAACGTCGTAGGGCCGAGAGATGCGGTCTTCCACGTCCGACTTGAGGCCTTCCTCGTCCCAGAACAGGTTTGGCCCAGGAGAGGCATCTCCTTCGGCGATCACTGGAATGTCGTTGCGCAGATAGCCGGCGCCGACGTCGTCATCCATCACGACTGCTTCGATTCCGTCATTGACCGTCGAGGCGCGGGGGCCAAACGCGCGGCGCGCGGCTTCATATCCCTGGTTTACGCCATTCAGCAGCTCGTCAATCGAGCAGTGCAGGAAAGTCGCGATCTTCAGCAGCGTGTCCAGGCTGGGCTGGTAGGTGTCCGTTTCCCATTCGCTGACCCGTGAGCCATCGACGCCCATCGCTGCAGCGAAGGCCTTCCCTGTTTCGAAGCCGGCTCGCTTGCGAGCTTCCCTGATATTCCCGCCTATTGTCGGCAAAGCAAGGCAAGTCTCCACTTACGTCCTGACGTAATCCAGCCAATTACAGTCCACCGTTAAATTGCGCTTGACAGTAATTACGCCTTGACGCAATATTACGCCGTGCTCGAATCTGACCAGCTCGAAGCGTTGCGGTCTAGCGCAAATGACGGCCCCAACCGGGTTGCTGCGGCCATCCGGCTGGCGGGTCTGACCCAGCGGAGTGTGGCTGTGGCGCTCGACATCACCGAGCCGCACCTCAGCAACGTGTGCCGTGGGCACGTCAAGGACGTCTCGCTGCCTACGGCCCGCAAACTGGCTGAGTTCCTCGGCTGCTCGATTGAGGACCTCTTTCCATCGAGGGTGGCGTGATGTCACGCGGACGCCTCGAGCGCGTGCTCCCGAACCTCTCGGTAACTGGCGACGGCCTTTCGCAGCTGGCGCTGCCGCAGGTCAATCAGCAGCAGCGCCTCCGTCAGCGCGAGCCTCATCGCGTAGTCACTATCGGCGGTTTTGACTACCTCCTCCCGTTGCTGCATCGCTTCGGTGCTGTTCCGGTTATTCATCTCGGGGAAGAGATTGCCACCGTGGCGACGGCTTGTCAGCCCGTCATCGCAAGCGAAGAGACGGTCGAAAGTGCGGGGCTGCGATGACTAACTCGCGTGCCACATGCCGCGCTGGCCACCGGTGTGAACCCGCCACCGAGCGCGAGGCCTGGCACTGCCAGGTGATGCACGCGAAGGACGCGGTCGACGTCATCGCCGGTAAAGAGGGCATCCACGAGAAGACGCTGACCGCGATGGTGAATCCGGATCGCGACGACGCCTGGGTGCCGGCGCGGCGTCAGGCCTCCATTCTCGACCGCACCGCGGACAACGATGCAGTCGCGCGTTTCTATGCCGCTCGCGTGGGCGGCTTCTTCTTCCGTCCGCCGACGGTCGTCGATTCGGCCGACGCCGCCTTGGTCAGCGCGATCAGCGAACAGACCAAGGAACTGAGCGAAGCCGTCTCGGCGATCGATCGGGCGCTGCGCACCGGCGGCGGCATCACGGCTGATGAACTCCCAACCATCAACCGCGAGATTGACGACATGGTCGAGGCCGCGCTGCGGCTGAAGGCCACCGTCAAGCGCAGCGCCCTTCTTACAACGCGTGCATCCGTGCCGCTGAGAAACAGGTCATGACCCCCGATCGCACGGTGACGGAGGTCGCGAGTGAACTGCAGTGCTCGCCGAAGAAGGTGCGACGGCTGGCCGCGGCCGGCACGCTGCCCGCGTATCGCCTGGGCCGGGATTGGCGCTTTCGGCCGAACGCCGTCGAGCAGTTGCGGCAGCGCCTCGCGCACAAGCCGGTTGACACCGCACTGCAGGCCGTCGATCGCGTGGCGCCGCGGACCGGCGGCCGGCTGAAAGGGTGGAACAAGTTCGCGTAAGGGGAGTGGGCGGAAACAACGAAGGCCGCGCTGAAGACGCGGCCCTCGAGGAGGTAACGACAGTGACGAACGGAAGTATGCCATCAACCAACAATTCATCACAAGGCTTCGCCGACCAGGTGGCGATGTCCAAGCACGTCCGTCGGATCGCGGCCGAGCTCTATCGGTTCGACCGGCGTGACGTCGGCGCGGACTTCGACGCGCTGCCGCCGGTGGTGCAGGAGACCTACCTCGCGACCGCGACGGCGACCGCGCTCCTGAATGACCAGGAGCGGCTGCGCCCCGCCATTTACGACGCGGCCGAGCAGCTCACGCCGGCGGGTCTGACCAACTTCACGCGGCAACAGCGCGCCGAAGTGGTGAAGGGCTTCATCCGCGCCTTCCAGGTCTTCCGCGATCACCTGGCCGGCAAGCGCCACCCCGACACCGTCGACCTGATGCGCGCGCTCGTGCAGAAGGACCTGGCTAGCCTTACGCCGCCGGCGCCGGTGGCGCACGCCGGCGTCGACCTGGCGAACCTCGAACCCGCGACGACGGAGGTGATGTAGCCATGGCGACAGACACCCAGACCCAGCCAACGCAGATCGCGAAGGCCAGCGATGTGAAGACGCCCGAGGTCATCACGCGCCCCGACGATTTCACGGCGGCGATCCAGAAGTGGACGGGCAACTACAACCTGCTGTCGCCGTTCACGCAGATCACCGGCATGGCGCCGCAGCACGGCATCATCGCCAGCGTCGTCAAGATCAACGCCAACCCGGCCAAGGGCGGCCCGGGCGAGGTCTACGACGGCCTACCGTTTCTCGGCCAGGGCGAAGTCGCGCTCGCCAAGATCGGCCTCCGGAAGATTGCCGAGGGCGCCGGCATCAGCATCACGACGCAGCGCACAGACCCGCGAACCATTCCCTTCCTCTGGGAGTTCAAGGCAATCGCGACCTACCGTGGTATCGACGGCACGGTCGTGACGCGCGAGGCGACCGCCGAATGGGACCTGCGCGAAGGATCGCCGCGGCTGAACGGCTGGAAGCCGGCACAGATCGTTGAGGGACGGAAGAACGGCCTTCGCAATGCCGAGACCCGCGCCATCAACGCCGCGATCCGCGAGTTCGGCATCAAGCAGAAGTACTCGCAGCAGGAGCTCGCGAAGCCGTTCCTGGTGCTGCGCGTCGCCTGGCAGCCGAACCCGAACGACCCGGAGCAGATGCGCATGGTGGCTGAAAACGCCATGCGGGGGACGTCCGCGCTCTACGGGACGCCCGCGCTGCCGGCGGCGCCGATCAACGACATCGTCGATGCGGACGTCGTCGACGAGCAGCCGCGCACCGTTGGCAGCGGCGCCGCCAGCGAGACCGCCAAGGTCGAAACACCAGACCCGAACCAGCCGCCGGTCGAGGGTGCGGTCCGTATCGAAGAGGTCAACGAGAAGTCGGGCGTCAACGACAAGACGAAGCGGCCGTGGAAGCGCTTCGACGTCGTCGACAGCAACGGTGAGGTGTGCTCGACCTTCGACACCAAGCTCGCCGAGGCCGCGATCGCCGCGCGCGCGAGCAAGGCGTGGGTCGAGCTGTCCATCGAGCAGAACGGCAACTACCGCAACCTGGTCGAGATCTCGCCGGCCGGCCAGTCGCCGCGGCTGCCGGACATGGAGAACACCTAAGCCATGGCCACCTCCCTCGTTCACATCGGGGACTTTCACGCCGGGCCCGGGCCGCGCAACGCCGCCCGGTACCGGGCGCTCGACCAGTTGATTGCCGAGGGGTTGGCGCTGCCATCCCTCGGCGCCTGGTTGTGGCCGGGCGACCTCAGCCACCAGCGGCAGACCATCGACGACGAGAACGCGCTGATCGCCCGGCTGCGCCGGATGTCGGCCGCGGCGCCGGTGGTGCTGGTCTATGGCAACCACGACCAGCCCGGCGACCTGGACAAGTTCGCGAGCGTGTCGAACGGCAACCCAATCTACGTCGTCGACCGTCCGGAGGTCCTGCGCATCCGCCTGGCCAACATGGCGTTCGCATCGATCGCCTGCCTGCCGTATCCGCACAAGCACGGCCTGGTGCTCGCCGGCGTGGCCAATCCCGACATCGTCGACGAAGCGGCCAACGCCCTCGACGCCATCTTCATGCAGTTCGAAGTCGAGCTCGATGACGCCCGGGCAAAGGGTGACCTGACGCTGTTCATCGGTCACGCCAACGTCGGCGGCGCCGTCACCTCGAGCGGCCAGCCGAACATCGGCCGCGAGATTGAACTGTCGCCGCGGCACCTGGACCGGCTCGGCCCCATCTACAAGGGGCTGAACCACATTCACAAGGCGCAGGAGATTCACGGCGCGCACTACCCGGGCTCGATCTGCCGGCTGAACTTCGGCGAGATTGAAGCCAAGGGGTGGCTTGAGGTCAGCGCCTTCCAGGACCCGCTGGTGCAGCCGGCGGGGAACCTCTGGAGCTACATGGTCACGACTCACGGGATCGACGTCGCGCCCATGTATCACGTCGAGGGCGACCTGACGCGTGAGGGCTTCACCTACCAGGTGACGGCTGGGCCCGGCGGCGAGCTTAAGGAGCGGCCGGCATCTTGGAAGGGCTGCGAGGTCCGCGCCCGGTACCGCATCAAGCAATCCGAAGCGGCCGTCGTCGAGAAGGCCCACGTCCTGGCCGAGTTCGCCGAGGCGCTGCTGACACTCGATCCGATCGTCGTCCCTGACCGTGCGCTGCGCGCTCCTGAAGTGGCCGCGGCGAAGACGTTGCCGCTGAAGGTCGCCGCCTGGTGCGAGCTGTCGGGCGCCGTCGCCAGCCAGGGCGTGCTCGACAAGCTGGCGAAGCTCGAGCAGATTGCCGACCCTGTCGTGCACGCGGAGGCCGCGCGCGACTACGCCAACGACACCGCCGCCGGGCACGAAGACGGCGAGCAGAAGGCGACGGTGGCAGCATGAAGCTCGAATCCCTCACCGTCCGCGGCTTCATGACGGCGTTCGCCGGCAAGGAAGTCACGATCGACTTTCGTAAGCTGCCGGCGGGTCTCATCGCCCTGGTCGGTGGCAACGGCGAAGGTAAGACCACGCTCCTCGAGGCGGCGCCGGCAGGCCTCTACCGCGAGATGCTGTCCCGCACCGGCGACCTGAAGTCCTACGCGATGGACCGCGACAGCTTCATCGCGGCGTCTTGGAAGCTCGACGACACGACCTGGTATCAGTCGCGCCTGACCGTTGACGGCATCAAGGGCGGCGCCAGCGCGGCGCTTCATGCGTCCGACGACAAGGGCGTGCGGCCGCTGAACGACGGCAAGGTCAGCACCTACGACGGCGCCGTCGCGAAGGTGTTCCCGCCGCTCCATGTCTTCAAGGCCTCGGCGTTCGCCGCCCAGAACAAGTCGGGCTCGTTCGTGAAGGCCGAGAAGAAGGACCGGCGCGACATCTTCAATTCGTTGCTGGGCGTCGACCGCCTGGTCAGGATGAGCGAAGCCGCGAAGGGCGCGGCCGCGGAAGTCGACAAGGTCCGCACGCGGGTGAAGGCCGAGGTCGACGTGCTCGAGCGCGAGACCGCGCCGTCGGTGACGGAGCTGCTTACCGAGCAGGCCGCGCACCTGGCCGACGCGCAGGCCTCGGCCGAACGCCGTCGTGACGACCTGGCTGTCTGTATCGCAGGCGTCGAGCAGCGGCTGGCGATGCTGTCCGACCAGGTGGGCGCGCACGCGGCCGCCACACATAAAGTGGCGCAGCTCGCCGCGGCCCGCGTCGATGCCGAGGCGGCGCTGGCGGCGCACGTCGCCGAGGACCTGGCCGCCACGCTGGCCGAGTCACGAGCCCTGATGACGCTGCAACTGCGTCACGACGAGAAGCTGCGGGACGTCAGCGCCCGCGACGCGAAGGGCGCGATCGCTGACGCCGAGGAACTGCAGGCGATCACCAACGAACTGAGGACGAAGCTCGCCGGCATCCAGACCAAGCTCGATGGCAACGCCACCATCCAGGGCATGGCCGACGACATCCGCGCGGCCGTCACGACGATCGAGCGCCTGACACCGGAGGTCAGCCGGCTCCGCGCGGAGCGGGACGCTCTGGTCGAGCAGCAGACCGCGCTGGCCACACGCCAGGCCGAGAACGAGAAGGTCATCGCGGGCTTCACGAAGCCGCAGACCGAACTGGACCGCGCGACGACCGACGCCGCGCTGCTCGAGCACGTGCCCTGCGGCGGCCGCGGCGAATTCGCCGGCTGCCAGCTGCTCGTCAACGCCAAGACGGCCGAGGGCCTGATCGCGGACCTGCGGGCTCAGCTCGCCGGCGTGGCGGCCGCGAACGAAACCCGGACGGCGTTGCTGGACGAATCGCGGGCGAACGCGCAGGCGCTGGTCAGCAAGAAGGCCACGCTCCTCGATGTCGAGCTGCAACTCCTGGCCGCCCAGGAACCGGCGAAGTACTCGGAGAAGCTCGCGGGCTCCGACGCCCGCGTCAAGGAACTGAACGACTGGAAGGTCGACGCCGAGAAGGATGCGGCCCAGCGCACCAAGGAGACCCGCGGTCGCCACGTCACCGCCGCGGAGCAGCGCAGCGCCGAACGCGTGACGTTGGTGGAAGAGTTCGAAGCCGCGAAGTCAGACTCTTCCACCCGCGCCGCGGCCAGACTCGAGGCCGCGAAGCTCAAGCAATCCGGCCTGTCGGCGGCCGCGTCGACGGCGGCCGCCGCACATGCTTCGGCCCTCGACGAACTGCAGGCGCTCGAGAACGGCAACCAGATGGCCACCGCCCTGCAGGCGGAACTGGCCGAGAAGCGTGCCGATCGGGACGCCGCGGTCACCGCCGTCGCGACGGCCATCGCTGACTTCAACGCCACCGTCCTGCGCCAGTCGGACATCTACGACCAGCGCAAGCACCTGACGGTCCTGCAAGGCCGCCTGACGCGCCTGGACACAGAGCTGCTCGAATGGCAGCTGCTGCAAAAGGCGCTCGATCGCGACGGCCTGCCGGCTCTCGAGACGGACCAAGCCGGGCCCGAGATCTCCGCGACGACGAATCAAATCCTCGCAGACTGCTTCGAATCCCGGTTCTCGGTGGAGCTCGTCACGCAGGTGGCCAAGGCCGACGGCAAGGGCATGAAGGACGAGTTCACCGTCCTAGTCACCGACAACCAGACCGGCGACGTGCGCGACATCAGCGACTTGTCTGGCGGCGAGGAAGTCATCGTCGCCGAAGCGTTGATGAACGCGATCGCTATCTACGTCAACGAGCGGTCGGACGTCCGGATCCTCACGCTCTTCCGTGACGAGACGACCGGCGCCCTGACAAAGGAGAACACCCAGCGCTACATCCAGATGCTTCGCAAGGTGATGGAGCTGGGCGGCTTCCACCAGGTGCTGTTCATCAGCCACGACCCGGACGCTTATGCCCTGGCCGACGCGCAGCTGCTGGTCGCCAGCGGCACGGTGACGCCGAAGCTGCCGCCTTACCTGCAGGAGGCCGCGTGATGCACCCGCCATCGGCGTTCGCAGGTTCAGAAAGTCAACCTGTTAAAGCACTAGTCCACGGGCGTCAGGTCACGGTCACGGTCTCAGACCTGGACGCCACCATGCGAGCCTTGCGCGCCGCCGGCGAGGGGTTCGATCGCTGCCGCGACTGCCTGCTGTCCACGGCGGTCCGGCGCACGTTTGGCGACCCTCGTGTCAGTTGTGGGCTGTCGACGCTCACCGCCGGCCACGTCATCTACAGGATCCCGCCGGCCGCCGCCGACGTCATCAGCCTGTTCGACAACCAGGCCTATGACGAGCTGCGCGCCTTGCTCCCGGTGACGTTTCCCCTTGAGGTCCTCGAGTAGACATGGACGCGTCGACGCCTTACGAATCGCCGTATTACTTCCCGTTCTATCACCGGGATTTCAGAGAGGGCACGCTCGCGCTGCCGGCGGCCGCGCGTGGCGGCTACATCTCGCTGCTGATCTACCAGTGGGACAAGAAAAGCATCCCAGGCGACGACATCGACGCCCTCGGCCTGATCATGGGCACCCGCACCAGGGCGGAAGCGAAGACGGTCTGGGCGTCGATCGGTAGCAAGTTCGTCAAGGGCAGCGATGGCGCCTGGCGCAACGTCCGGATGGAAGAGGTCCGCACAGAGGTCGAGGAGTTCTTCGAGCGTCAGCGAGTCAACGGCAAGAAGGGCGGGCGGCCACCCGGTCCCCGCGGCGGCAAGAAACCCATGGGTTTAGCCGTGGGTAAACCCATGGGTTTGCCACGGGGTAACCCACTCGAAACCCATACAAATACAAACACAAATACAGATCCTGAATCGGGTACCCAACCGCGATCGGAGATCGTCTCTTCGTCTGCTGATCTTTCTCAGCCAGACCTAACAGTAATCACCAGCCCCTCAGATGCCCACGCCAGCACCGTTGGAAATGGCTGGCAGGTCTGGGTGCAAATCAAAGAGCTGGCGAGGCTGCAGGCCCCTCGGTCGCTGCAGTGGTTCGAGCACGTCTACGCGGCGCACATCGTGAACGGCCGCCTCGAGCTCTACGTCGAGCAGCCCGACATGGCCACCTGGTTGATGAAGCACTACACCGGGACCATTGGTGAAGGCCTGGCCGCCGCGGGGCAAGGCTCGCTGAGCGTTCGGGCGATCGCCAAACCTCGGCCCGTAGCGAAAGCGAGGGCCAGCTAATGAGCTTCCCGACCCCGACCACCTGCCCGAAGTGCGGTGACAAGTTGTCGTCCGCGATTCCGAGTGCGCGCTACCGCGGCACGGTCGTTCAGACCTGCCGCAATAACGAATGCCTGCACACCACGCGCACGACGATCGCGATGGTCGAGCAACCGCGGCCACGGCCGGTGAGCTTGCCGATCGAGTCCGTGCACCGCGAACAGCCGCCGCGCCCGGCCGCCGAGCCCCCCAGCGCGATTCGTCGCTTCGAGGAAGCGCATCAGCGCGGTACCACGGGCAAGGTCATTAAACAGGTGCGGCGGGAGCTGCGCCTGGTCTCGGGTGACGACGGCCGCAGCAAGCAGATCGGCGGTGGTCGATGAGCCCACGACCGAAAAACACCACACGCCTCGAGAAGGGCGAGCAGCTCGCGATCCGAGAGCTGATGAAGACGCTCGGTGCGAAGGAATACGTGCTCGGCACGGTGCGCCGAAAGGGCGACCACCCCGGCACGATGCAGACACCTGGCCTGCCGGACCTGCAGTTCTTCCTGCCGGAGAAGCGCGCATGGCGCTGTGACGCCGGCAAGGCCTCGCTCACGCGTCGGTTCGTCGTGGTCGAAGCCAAGCGTGCAAAGGGCGGACGCTTCAGCTCGGAGCAGATCGAATACCGCGGCCTCGCGCTCGCCGCCGGCATCGACTACATCGGCGGCAGCCTGGACGACGTCATCGCCTGGCTGATCGCCGAGGGCTACGTGAAAGCCCACCAGGTCCCGCACTACCGGCTGCCGGCGGCGGTGAGCGAATGAGCAGCCTCCTGGCCGCGGCGTCCACCGGCTACACCCTGCGCATCTACCAGCAGCACGCGGTCGATCGCGGCGTGTCCTACCTGACGCAGCCGCAATTCAAGGGCCGTAACGGGTTGATCGTCATCCCCACCGGCGCCGGCAAGTCGCTGGTCATTGCGGCCTTGGCCGCGCGGCTGAACGAACCGGTCCTGGTGTTCCAGCCCTCGAAGGAGATCCTCGAGCAGAACGCCGAGAAGATGCGCAGCTACGGCTACTTCCCGGGCATCTGGTCGGCCTCGGTCGGCAAGAAGCGGATGGGCATGATCACGTTCGCGACGATCGGCAGCGTCGTGCGCGATGCCGAGCTGTTCAAGCAGTTCAAGTACGTGCTGATCGACGAGTGCCACCTGGTCAACGCCAAGGGCGGCATGTATCTGAACTTCCTGGACGTGTTGTCGCACGCCCGGGTGATCGGGCTGACGGCGACGCCCTACCGGCTGGCGTCGGACGGCATGGGCTCGCAACTGCGGTTCCTCACGCGGACGCGTCCGCGCATCTTCGACGACGTCGTCTACTACCTGAACCTGGCGCCGCTGTTCCGGGCCGGGTTCCTCGCGCCGCTGACCTATCACGAGCGCGACATCGTCGACGCGACGCAGCTGCGCCTGAACTCCACCGGCGCCGACTACGACGACGCGTCGCTGCAGCGCTATCACCGCGAATCGGGCTTCGGCGGCCGGCTGCAGGAGAACGTGCACAACCTGTTGCAGACGGGGCATAAGTCGGTCCTCGTGTTCACCCGCTTCACCGAGGAGAGCGCGGCCCTGGTGAACGCGGTGCCCGGCGGCGCGGTGATCACGGCCGAGACGCCAGCCGACAAGCGGGCGCAGATCTTGTGGTCCTTCAAGAAGGGGCTCACGCGCTACGTCGCCAATGTCGGCGTGCTCAGCGTCGGCTTCGACTATCCCGAGCTCACGACGGTCGTCCTGGCGCGCGAGACGATGTCGCTCGCCCTCTATTACCAGCAAGTCGGCCGGGTCATTCGGCCGCATCCCTCCAAACCGACCGCGCACGTCGTCGACATGGTCGGCCTCAAGAAGAAGTTCGGTCCCATCGAGCAGCTGTGGATGCAGCCCGGCGGGAAGACCGGTCAGCAGTGGGTCATCGTCACCGGCGAGCAGCGGGATCGCGTGTTGACGAACGTGCACTTCGGGTTACCCCGCGGATTCGCCAGTAACGCAACACGAGCGGCGGGAGCCGCGACAGCAGGAGGTCAGTAAATGGGACGCAGGAAGACAGACAACCAGGTCGATCGCAAGTCGGCCGCGGCCGGAGACGACGCCGCCGATACCGGCGCCGGCGGCGAGGTCGAGGAATACGTGTTCGACGGTCCGTTCGACGCGGAGAAGGCCGTCGAGCACCTGCTCGAGCTGAACCACGTGTTTCAGCACGCCGATCGGAAGTGGGAGCAGGCCAAGGGCAAAGCCGCCGAAGCCAAGAGCGAGCGCGACAACGCCCAGAACGCGGTCTCGCTGATGCTCGACCGCATCGACCGCCACAAGAACGGCCTCGAAGACTCGCAGCCGGTGCTGAAGACGATCCCCGGCTCGGCCGAGGGCCGCGTCAACTAGGCACTTCACACACCCATAGAGAGGTAGCGACAGCGACATGACAACGACAGCGACAGACACCACCACCGGGCAGTTCGTCGGGCGCATGGTCCCGATTGAGCTGCTGTTCCCCTCGCCGATGAACCCGCGCAAGAAGTTCACAGCGGAGTCACTGGCCGAACTGTCCGCCAACATTCAGAAGCGGGGCGAGGTCATCGTGCCCCTGGTGTTGCGGACCAAGGGTAAGAAGTTCGAGATCATCGACGGCGAGCGGCGCTATCGGGCGTCGACGTCGGCCGGCAACATCACCGAGCTGCCCGCGATCGTCCGCGACGACCTGTCGGACAGCGACGCCATCGAGATGATGCTGCTGACCTCCATCCAGAAGCAGGAGCTGACGCCGCTTGAGGAGGCGGGCGGCTTCAAGGCCCTCATCGAGTCGAACAAGTCGAAGTACTCCGCGGCTTACATCGCCGACCGCATCGGTCGCAGCGAGAAGTACGTGTGGGACCGGATGAAGCTGCTCGACCTCATCCCGATCCTGAAGAAGCTCCTCGACGCCGACCGCATCCTGGTCGGCCACGCGGAGCTGCTGGCGAAGCTGAAGGTGGAGGACCAGGAACGCGCGGTCGACTGGACTCAGGACTCTCGCACCGGCCGCGAGGGGCTCTGGCAAACCGAGCACAACCAGCTCGAGTTTGACGACGACGAAGACCACGAGCCGACCGAGAAGAACCTCTATCGTGGTCTCAAGCCGGTAACGGTCAAGGAGCTCGAGTCCTGGATTGCTCACCACGTCCGCTTCGACGTCGAGCACATGGCGAAGACGGCGCCGCTGGAGTTCGAAGCGGTTGCCGAGCAGGTGCGGGCTGCAGAGGCCACACCTGGCCGCGGTCGCAAGGTGATCTCGATCACCCGCGAGTATCGCGTCAGCGACGATGCCAAGGACGACACCGATCGCACCTACGGCGAGCAGGCCTGGGAACGTGCCGACGGCAAGGAGAAGTCGGAGACCTGTGAGTTCAGCGTGCTCGGCGTCTTTGTGGCTGGCCCGGGCCAGGGGACGACGCTGCAGGTCTGCATCAACAAAGACAAGTGCAAGACGCATTGGCCGGAACAGGTCGCTGCCCGTGAGCGCAGCGCGAAGCTGCGCGCCAAGGGTGAGACGAAGAAGGCCGACAAGAGTGACAAGAAGGCCGCAAAGAAGGAAGAGAGCTCCTGGGAAAAGAAAGAGCGCGAACGCAAGGCCCTGAGGGCGGCCTGGGACAAACTGGCGCCGCACGTCTATGCCGAGGCGATTCGCCAGGTCAAGGGTGCCACCTCCATCACTGCGGCTCAGGCGAAGCACCTCGAGAACAGTGACCTCATGATCAGCGTGCCGGCGTGTAAGAAGGCCGGCGTCGACTGGACCAAGAAGCCCTTCGCGGCGTTTCTCGTCACCGAGGTGGACGGCTACTACGACTACAACGGGCCGACGTTCGAGGGCTACGTCAAGTCGGTCGCCAAGCCGCTCGGACTCGACATCGAGAAGCTCGAGGCTGTTCGCGATCAGCACTCGCCCAAGCCGGAACCGAAGAAGGCGGCGCCGGCGACGGCCAAGAAGGCGAAAGGCGCGAAGAAGTGAAAGCCAGCACGCGTCGCTTGCGGCGTGCGCTGTCGGCCAACAAGGCGGCCCGGGCGACGTTGCCCGGGCTCGCCACGAACTGGCGCTTCTGGGCGTCGATGCCGAGCGCGGTCACGGCCGTGCTGTTCATGGCCGACCCGCGCGTGCCGGGCGACAAGCTGCTGGCCGCCGTCGATCGGCCGGTGTTCCCGAAAGGCGTCTGCGTTGAATGCGGCTGTACCGAGACCGACGCGTGCCTGCCGAGCGTGTTCACCGGACGGCCGTGCCACTGGATTGACAAGACGCGCACGCGCTGCAGCTGCTGCCCGATGCCGAAGGCGCGGAGGCGGCGGTGATTCGAGGGGTCAACCGCGGGCCGGCGACCAGGCGTGCGCATAAGCGGTGCGCGAATCCAGCCTGCCGGCAGTTCTTCCGGCCGGAGCGGCCGACGCGCCGGTTCTGCAGCCGGCAGTGCTCGGCCGATGTGCGGCCGCGCCAGGTGCGCGTCCTCGCTGGGCGCAAAGGTGGCACCTCGAGCGGCATCCGCCGGCGGGCGATCAGCAGCGACCGCATCCGTCAGCGCGTCGCAACGTTGACGCCGATGCAAGCGTTCTTGCTCGGGCGGCAGTACGGGAAGGCAGACATCGGGAACCGCGTCACCACCGCCAAGCGCGAGGGCTTCGCGGATGGGTATGAAGCGGCAATTCAGGCGATGGCGCCACTGGAGAAGACGGCATGAGGGTTGCTCAGTCAGTCAGTCAGTCAGTCAGTCAGTCAGTCAGATTTTTTGCCCATGAAGGCCGCCTACAACGCTGTGGTGGCTGACCTCAACGCGCGCATCCGCGTGCTTGAGACCGCGCGCGACGCGGTCCTCGAGGCCGGCGGGTCTGAAGACCGGCCGGTGAAGTTGCCGTTCAAGTTCGATCGGACGGGCAAGCGCGGGAAGACGAAGAAAGGTCGAGCCAAGGCCGGCGGCGGTGACGACGTGATCCTTGGCGTCATTCGCGACGGCGCTGACACGATGAAGCAGATCATCGCCGACGCGAAAGTGAAGCCCTATGTCGCGACGATGGCCGTGCGGCGCCTGGTCGAGGCCGGCAGCGTTGTGGCCACCGGCGCGACATCGACGCGGCGCTACGCAGTCGCCAAGAAGTAATCGGTTCGGTAAATGGAGGCAGCAATGGAAGCACTCGGGGTGATCGTGATCACGGTTGTCGTCGGCATGCTCGTGATGCTGATCGTGGCGGGGTGTCTCCTCGCAGCCGCCAAGAGCGGCGAGGACGGTGAGTTGTGACGGCCGACAGCCTGCTTCTCCTGCTGCTCGGCCTTGCGGCTGGCTTTGCCCTTGGGCATGTGCAGGCCTGGCGGTTCGCGCGAAAACTCGAACGGCATGAGGTGGTCCTTGCCGAGTGGGACCAGCCGTTCGATGCGCAGGCGCCGAAGCCGGCGAACCTGTACAGCATGGAAAGGCAGCGGCAGTGATGGCGATTCGGAACCAACACGCCGACGTTGCCACCCTGGCTGATTCGCAGACACGGGGCATGAACAAAGGCTTCGCAACCAAGCGGATCAACCGCAAGGGCGCGCCGTCGTTCCTAGGCCTCACGTCCACCGATTCGGCGCCTGAACCGCCAGCGCCCGTCCGGAGCGGCCGCGATCAGCGGCGCGATCTGATTACTCGCTTGCTCGCGGAGCGGCCGATGACGCTGCGCGAGTTGATGGCTGCCGGTGCCGGCACGATGGACCAGGTGAACGGCGCACTCTACACGCTCAAGAAGGACGGCACGGTCGTGAAGGCCGGCGAACGCCCACGCGCGTCAGCCCGTTGGGGCCGGAAGACCGAAGACCTCTACGGGCTGCCAGGCGGGGCCGCTGCTCAGCCCAGCTCGGGCGGCGCAGTCGCCGGGTCGGGAGACAGCCGCACATGAACGCCAGACCCTTGTGGCGGGCCAGCAACCACGATGGCCTGGCGCCATTGGCCGCCCACCTTCTCTTGGCGGCCGCCGATGGTGGCCCAGCTGGCGCCGAGCTCGAGCCACACGATGTTGCCCGGCTGGAGTCCAGAGCCCTGCGTGGTCCGCACCTCCGGGTAGTAGGTGCGCTCATCGGGGTCACCTTCGATGGTGACCGGGCGAACGCTGCCGCGTTCCTTGGGCGGGCCAGTCATGCCCCGATTCTACGCCTTTGGCACGAATGCCCGACATGTGGCGAGACCTGCGACTGTGACCTCGAAGACCACGACCAGGACGCCCCGGATGATTGCCAGCACGACTGCGTGCTCGACGACGAAGACGACGATCTGCACAGTTTCAGCGATAGCGACTTGGAGGACGAGTAGATGGACATGAGAACCGGAAGAACCTACGACACGCAGGCCGCGGCGGTGGCCGATGGCGTGCCGGCGTCGGACGTCGCGCACCTGGAATGCCCGCTCGATCGCGTCGAGCAGCGGCTGCGAGAAGGTAAGCCCGTCGTAAAGTTCAGCGGCGGGTCGTTCAAGGCGTATCGCCGTGACGAAGATGGCCAGTTGGTGCGCGCGTGAGGAGCACCCACACGTACGCGGTGCTCGACGTCCCCAGGTCGGTCTACGGCGCGGTGCGCGCCTTGCTCGGCGCCGCCGGCTACGACCACGCCTTCCAGCAGGATCGCGAGGGCGAAGTCATCGACATGCACGGTATCGCCCTCAGGTCCCAGGGCGGCCAGCCCGGCGCCGCCATCACGGTCAGTTCGCTGGTGAGCCGGCGCGATGGCCAGGGCAAGGTCGACTTCCAGCTCAATGGCGAGATGACCCAGATGGACCTCGACAAGGCCCGCGAAGTGGTCGGCATGCTGCAGGGCGCGATCGAGGCCGCCGTAAGCGATCAGCTGATCGTCCAGTTCCTCACCGAGAAGATCGGCCTCGACACCGACCGCGCCAACGCTGCGCTGATTGATTTCCGAGAGATGCGCCAGGGCTCGCGCGATCGGGTGCATCCCTCATGAAGAAGCTGCAGCTTGCAAACAACCTGGCGCTGCCAGCCGACGAGGCCGCCACACAGAAATACGGATTCATCGGCCGCAGCGGGTCCGGTAAGAGCTACGCGGCCATGAAGCTCGCGGAGCTGCTCCTCGGCGCCGGCACGCAGGTGATCGCCCTGGACTGGGTCGGCATCTGGTGGTCGCTGCGTTTGGCCAAGGACGGCAAGGCGCCCGGCTTCGAGCACGTCTACATCTTCGGCGGGGAACACGCCGACGTCGAGCTGCAGCCGGAAAGCGGCAAGCTCATGGCCGACCTGATCGTCGACAAGCACATCTCGGTCGTGCTCGACGTGATGCACTTCCGCAAGGCTGAGCGTACACGGTTCGCCACCGCGTTCGCCGAGCAGTTCTTCCACCGCAAGAAGACCGCTCGGACCGCCTGCCACCTGTTCATCGAAGAGGCGCAGGCCTACTTGCCGCAAATGGTCCGCGGCGAGGAAGCCCGCATGGTCGGCGTCTTCGAGGACATTGGCAAGGTCGGCCGCAACTACGGCATCGGCAACTCGCTGATCTCCCAGCGGCCGCAGGCTATCAACAAGGACGTCCTCAACCAGGTCGAGGTCCTGCTGGCGTTCCAGACCAATGGCCCGCAGGAGCGCAAGGCGATCGCCGGCTGGACTGCCGAGAACACCGCCGCCGGCACCGCCATGGCCGCGGAACTCCCGACGCTGCCGGTCGGCGATGCCCTGATCTGGTCGCCCCAGTGGCTTCGCATCGCGCAGCGCATCCACATCGCCGAGCGCGAGACCTACAACGCCAGCAGCACGCCGACGGCCAAGGCCAAGGCGATCGCGCCCAAGACCCTGGCGAAGTCGGACCTCGAAGCGCTCGGCGAGGAGATCAAGGCGACCGCGGAGAAGGCGAAGGCCAACGACCCGGCCGAGCTGAAGAAGCAACTAGCTGAGGCGCACCGGATGCTGTTGCGCCAATCGAACGTCATCGGCCAGCAGCAGGCGGCGCCGGCGGCCGCAAAGACGATCGAGAAGCCGGTCCTGAAGGATGGCCAGCTCGCGCGCGCCGAGGCGCTGGTCAGCAAGCTCGAGAAGTACTCCGAGGACCTCACCGCCCGCGGCCTGGCCATCGCCAGCCAGTTCGAAGCGTTCTCCCTGCAGGTCCGCGACCAGGCAGCCGCGATCGCCGGTGCTATCAAGTTGACCCGGCTGCCGGCCAACGTAGAAACGGGCGCAAATTATGCGGGAATTATTCACAAACCGGCTCAAGTTATGCGCCCGCAACCGGTTAAGCGGCACGCGTCATCAAGTACCCGTCAAGGAGTACCCGCCAACCCGGAAGGCATGGGTAAAGGCCAGCTCGTCGTCCTGGCGGCGATCGCGCAGCATGATGCCGGCGTCACCCGCGAGCAGCTGACCGTCCTGACCGGTTACAAGCGCTCGAGCAGGGATACCTACCTGCAGCAACTCAATCAGCGCGGGATGATTGAGTTCACCGGCGCGAACATCTCGGCAACCGCCGCCGGCTTCGACGCGTTGGGTCCTGACTTCGAACGCCTGCCAACCGGCGCCGCGCTGCTCGAGCACTGGCGACGGGAGCTGCCACAAGGCGAGCGCGTCATCCTCGACGCCCTGGTGCCGGCCTACCCGAACACCGTCACCCGTGACGCGCTGAGCGAGTCCACCGGCTACAAGCGGTCGAGCCGCGACACCTACATCCAGAAACTTGCCGCGCGGAAGCTCGTCGACGCGGACGGCCGCGGCGTGACCGCCAGCGCGTTGCTGTTCGACTAACCGCATTACCGCCTAACGGTGTTTTTGAGAAAACAGGCCATAAAATGACGCATCGCCACGGTGGGAATCTAACTCTTGAGGCGAACCCGCAGACCACGGGTTCGCGCTTCCGCGGGGAGGCTTCGCGAACCCCACGGGTTATGAGGGCCATGGAACGTGACGTCGAACTCGTCGTAGTTGCGAACGACGAACTCGGTTTCGTGCCACTTGTTCTCGAAGTCTTGGTACAGCAGCCGGTAGGTATGGCCCTTGACGAGGGGCGTGGGCACTGGCCAACCCGTGCGGTGCCATTGGATGCGATCCCCAGGTGTGGCGGCTGGCAACTCGTTCCGTTCCGCAAGCAGCTTCGACCCGTGGGCGGCATCCGTGAACAGCATCAGGCCGAGCGCGATGCCGTTGCCAATGTTCTCGATAACGATCTCGGGAGGCACACCCGTCGAGGGCTCTGGCCGCACGACCGGCCGAAACTGATGCGCGATGACGCGACGGGTCGTATAGAGCCCGACCCAGATCGCGCCGCCGGTGGCGAGAAACGCGATCAGTAGGTCGCCCAAGATGTTCATGACCGGATCTTATTCGGGGAACTGACAGGAACGCGAGGGCCGGCAGCCGAGTGACTGACGACCGACCCTCACGGTAGTGCAAGGCGGACCTGGAAGAGGGCGGTAACCCTCGACCAGGTCCTGAGCGACAACGAACGCTGGTATCAGCAGCGCCCATCCCCGCCTGGCAGAACCTTTCGGTTCTGGCCAGTGCGTCAGGTAGGCGCCGCATGGCGAAACAGGCAAAGACACGGACGAAAAGTGCAGAACCGCGCAACCTCGACGAACTCAAGTTCGACCCAAAGAATGCCCGGCGGCATCCGGAGCGGAACCTCGCGATGATCGAAGCCGCGCTCGCTGACGTCGGTGCCGCCAGGAGCATCGTGATTGATGAGGATGGCTGCGTCCTGGCTGGTGAGGGCGTGAGCCGCGCGGCCGGCCGGCTCGGGCTGACCAAGCTCCGGATTATCGACGTCGACGGCGATGAACTCGTGGCCGTCCGCCGGCGCGGGCTGACGCCTGATCAGAAGACCCGTCTATCGTTCTTCGACAACCGCGCCGGCGAGCTGGCGGAGTGGGACACGGCCTTGCTGCAGGAGTTTGTTTCACAGGGCGTTGACCTCTCAGCGCTCTGGACCGAGCGCGAGTTCGAGGAGCTGTTGCGCGCCTTACCGATGGCTGGCGGACGCACTGACCCCGACCAGGTGCCGGCGCCACGAAGCACGACCGTCCGCCTCGGCGACCTGTTTCAGCTCGGTTCGCACCGCCTCTTATGCGGCGACGCGACCAATCCATCGGCCGTGGCGGCGTTGCTCGATGGCGTGACGCCGGGCCTGATGGTCACTGACCCGCCCTATGGCGTCGAATACGACCCGAGCTGGCGCGCAAAGGCGGGGCTCAATAAGAACACGCAGAAACAGGGCACGGTCCTGAACGACGATCGCGCGGACTGGACCGAAGCCTGGCGGCTGTTTCCTGGCGATGCGTGCTACGTGTGGCACGCCGGCCTGAAGTCGTCGATCGTCGAGGGGTCGCTCCAACGGGCTGGGTTCACCTTGCGCGCGCAGATCATCTGGGCGAAGGACCGGCTCGCGCTGTCCCGCGGCGATTATCACTGGCAACACGAGCCCTGCTGGTACGGCGTCCGCGACGGCGAAACATCCCGGCGAACCTCGGACCGAACGCAAACCACCCTGTGGCGCGTTGCGGAGCCAGGCGTTGAGCCAGCCATCGGCGAGGCGACATCAACGGTATGGGAGATCGCCAGTCGCGAAGACGGCGGGCACGGCCACGGCACCCAGAAGCCGGTCGAGTGCATGGCGCGGCCTATCCGGAATCACCTACCGACGGACGTCTACGAGCCCTTCTCAGGATCGGGGTCCACCCTGATAGCCGGCGAACAACTGGGCCGCCGTATCTTCGCGAACGAATTGAATCCGACCTATGTGCAGGTCGCGATCGACCGCTGGGAGGCGTTTACAGGCGGCAGCGCCCGTCGCCTGCGCCGCAACGTCCTATGACTCCAATCATCCTGTTGAGCACGGCGGAGTTCGGCGAGCTGCTCGGAATGACCGCGCAGTTCGTCCGCGGAGAGATGCGCGATGGCCGCCTTCGGGCTGACTTCGAGATTGACCGCCCTGGCAAGGGCAAGATCTACAAATTCACGCCGACAACGTTCGTGAGGTATTGCCAGCAGTACTGTCCGCGAGCGCTGGAGCTGCCGCATATTCTGCGGCAGCTCGGACTCGCGAGGCGTCGCGACGACCCCAAGGAAGTGATGAAGACCCCATACAAGGCCACATCCTGAGCCGCAAGCAGCCGATACAGCGCGTTTAGAAGAATTCTCTACTCACGAGTCGCTGAGCTTTTACCCCATCCTCAACAGGTCGAGGGCGAGCGGAACGCCGTCGCACAGCCGTTTCCGCCGGCCGCGCATCCGGTCCCGCTCTCCTCGATTTCTCAACAATTCAATGGCTGAACACACGACCGTCCACGGACGGAACGGTAAAGGCGAGCCGATCTGCGCGGCTCGCCGGAAGTCTGGTGGCAAGTGCCAGACGACGAAACTCATGCGCGGTGGCCGCTGCCGTCTGCACGGTGGGAAGTCCCTGGCCGGCCTTGAAAGCCCGAGCCTGCGGCACGGCAAGTTCTCGAAGGACCTGCCGAAGGGCATCGGCATCTTGCACCGCTACGAAGCCGCCCTCGCCGACCCTGACCTGCTCAACCTGCGTTCGGAGCTCGCCCTGATGGATGCGCGCATCGCGGAGCTGCTGTCGCAACTCGATGGCGGCGCCGGCAAGAAGGCGTGGCGGGCCGCCGACGCGCACCTCGAGGCGGTCAGGGTCGCGCTCGACAAGAAGGACGGGCCCGCCGCGGCGGCCGGCCTCGTGAAGTTGAAGGAGACGCTGAGCAGCGGCCTGGCCGAGGCCTCGGTGTGGTCGGGGATTCACGACGCCTTCAACCTGAAGCGGAAGCTGCTCGACACCGAAACACGCCGCGAACGCACCCTGCATCAGAGCGTGGCCCTCGGCCAGGTGATGAACCTGGTGAACCTGATCGCCTCCTCCATCCACGCCAACATCACGGACCGGAAGGTCCTCGCGGCGATTCAAGGCGACATGCAGCGCGGGCTGAAGCTCGTGGGAGCGAGCACGGCGTGATGCCTCGCCGCGAATTCCTCGCCGGCGCCGCCGCCGCGTTCAGCGGGTTCGGGATACCGCGTCGGGTTTCTGGCTTCGAGCACGCGCTCGAGCGCTTTTCGGATCTCGTGCTGCCAGCCGAAGCGACCGGGCCGATGCTGACGATGCGGGACTTCTTCAGCGAGGCCTGGACCATCATCGAGCCTGGCACGCCGTTTGTGCCTGGGTATCACATCGACGCGATGTGTGAGCACGTCAGCGCCGTTGACGACGGCGAGATCCGAAACCTGTTCATCGCGATCGGTCCGCGCTACACCAAGAGCGTCACCTGCACCGTCATCTATCCGACCTGGTCGTGGACGCGCCGGCCTGGCAAGCGCTTCATGAGCGCTTCATATTCGGCGCCGCTGAGCACGGAACACGCGGTCCTGTCCCGTCGCATCATCGAAAGCAGCTGGTATCAGCAGCACTGGGGCGCGTCGGTCAGGCTGACCACCGACCAGAACATCAAGACGCACTACGAGAACACCGCCCGCGGCTACCGCATCTCGACGTCCGTGCACGGCACCTCGTTCGGCCGCGGCGGTGATGTGCTGATCGGGGACGACCTGCACAACGTCCAGGAGATCCACAGTAAGCCGACCCGAGAGGCCACCGTCGACTGGTATCGCAAGACCTGGCACAACCGCCTGAACGACTCGAAGAGCGGCTGCCGCATCCTGATTGGTCACCGCGGTCACATCAAGGACGTCGGCGGCTGGGCGATCGACAACGGCTATGTGCATCTCAAGTTGTCGACGGAATACGACCCGAAGAAGACCGTCGTGATGACGCCGATCGGCTGGAAGGACCCGCGCACCAGGGCGGGCGAGCTGCTCTGCCCGGCTCGCTTCGGTGAGGTCGAGAACGCGGCCGCCAAGAAAGACCTGGGCTCAGCCGACTATGCGGCGCTGCACGGCCAGGACCCCAGGCCGACCGGTGGCAAGTCCTTCAAGCGTGATTGGTTCCCGATCGTGGACGCCGCGCCGGCCGAGGCGACCCGGGCACGTGGGTGGGATGTGGCGGCCACCGAAGACGGCGGCGACTACACGGTCGGCACCAGGATGTCGCGCACGGCCGCCGGCATCTACTACGTCGAGCACGTCGTCCGCGGCCAGTGGTCGTCCGGCGTGGTGGACAGCACGATCAAGCAAACGGCCGACGCCGACGGCAAGGGCGTTCGCATCCGCGAAGAGCAAGAGCCGGGCAGCTCGGGCAAGACCGTCGTCAACGAGCGAAAGAAGAAGCTCGCCGGTTGGATCTACAGCGGTGATCGCGCGACGGGCGACAAGCCCACCAGGTGGAAGCCGTTCTCGGTGCAGGCCGAGGCGGGCAACGTGCGCCTGGTCAAGGGCGCGTGGAACGAGGACTGGCTCGATGAACTCTGCGACGTGCCCGATGCGGACCACGACGACCAGGCCGATTCGGCGGCCATCGCATTCAAGGAACTCACTGGTGGCATCGGCGGCGTGACCGTCGTCGATGTGGAGGAAGGTTAATGGCTGGAGTCGATACAACACATCCGCAGTACTCGGCGAGCCGCGAGCGCTGGCAGCGCTGCCGGGACCTGTTCGAGGGCACCGATGCCGTCAAGGGGGCTGGTGAGACCTACCTGCCGAAGCTGGCCGGTCAGAAGCCAGCCGCCTATGCGGCGTACAAGACGCGGGCCGTGTTCTACAACGGCTTCGCGCGCACGGTGCAGGGGCTGGTCGGGTCCGTGTTCCGTAAATCACCATCCGTTACGGTGCCGGAGGCGCTGCAGGCCTCGCTCCTTGATGTCACCCGTTCGGGCGTGCCGTTCGAAGCGCTGGCCATGCGCGTGCTCGAGGATGTGCTGACGGTCGGCCGCCGCGGCGTGCTCCTGGACCAGCCCGTCAATGCGCCGGCCAATGCCGCCCCGTACTGGGTGCTCTACGCCGAGGACCAGATCGTCAACTGGCGCACGACCGTCATCGACGGGCAGCGCCGGCTGTCGCTACTGGTACTGAAGGAACGCATCGAAGACGCGGCCGACGCCTTCGCCGTTTCCTACGTCGACCAGTATCGCGAGCTGCGCGTCGCAGACGGCATGGTCGTAGTGCAGCTCTATCGCAACGGGACGGGCGAGCACAAGGGCACGCTGGTCAAGCACGACCTGCCGATTGTCCTGACCCGCCGCGGCGAGAAGCTGACTGCCATCCCGTTCGTGTTCTTCTCGCCGACCGGTTTGGAGCCCGATGTCGTGAAGCCGCCGCTGCTCGACCTGGCGGACGTCAACCTGTCGCACTACCGCACGTCGGCCGACCTCGAACACGGGCGGCACTTCACTGGCTTGCCCCAGCCGTGGGTCGCTGGCGTGACGGGCGACGACAAGCTGCAGATCGGATCTTCAGTCGCGTGGAAGTTCAGCGACCCGAACGCGAAGGCGGGTTACCTCGAGTTCACCGGCCAGGGCCTGAAGGAGCTGCGCGAGGCGCTCGAGGAGAAGGCCACGCAGATGGCCATCCTCGGGGCCCGGATGCTCGAAGGCCAGAAGCCCGGCGTCGAGGCGGCCGAGACCGTGAAGCTGCGCCACGCCGGCGACAGTGCCACGCTCAAGTCGATCGCCATGGTCTGTTCGATGGGCCTGACCGAGTGCCTGCGCTGGCACGCCTGGTGGGCCGGCCAGGACGTCAAGGAAGGCGACGTCTCCTGCGAGTTGAACACCGACTTCTTCGGGCTGCGCTTGACCGCGGAAGAAGTGAAGACGCTCATGCTGGCTTGGCAGTCCAACGCCATCAGCTACGAGACGTTCTACGACCGGCTGACCGAAGGCGGTTGGTCTCGCCCGGGCATCAGTTCCAAGCAGGAGCTCGAGGACATCGCGATCGGCGACGACGCTACCGGCCCGCCGACGCTTCCTGAACCGGCCGTCGTATGAAGGACCCGGTCCACGTCATCGCCGATCGACTGGCCCCGCAAGTGCGGGCGCAGTTTCTCGCGGCCGTCAAGGTCCTGCGAGAGCGGCGCATTTCGCTCGACGCCCTGGCGGATGCGGTGGCTCGCGGCGGGGTGTCGGTGCGCCTGGACGAGGCGCTGGCGGCATGGCCCGAAGACTTGCGCGGCGCCGTGGCCATCATCAACCAGGTATTCGCGCAGGCGGGTGAGCAGGCGGAGCAGGAACTTCAGCAACGGTTCAGGGTGCAGGCCCGGTTCGACGTCGTGAATCCGCGCGCGGTGGACGCGGCTGCCCGATACACCGCCACCCTGGTGCGCGAGGTCACCGACCAGACGCAGCAGGCGATCAGGTCGGTTATCTCGAGCGCCATCTCGAACGGGATGGCGCCGCGCGAAGCCGCGCATCTGATTCGTTCGGTGGTCGGCCTGACGTCCAGACAAGGCATGGCGGTCGTGAACTACCGGTCATCGCTCATCGATGCCGGCGCGTCGGCCGACCAGGTCGCCAAGGCCGCGGACCGCTACGCCGCGAAGCTCCTTCGCCAGCGGGCGCTCACGATTGCGCGGACCGAAACCATTCGCGCCGGCAACCTCGGGCGGCAGACCACCTGGCAGGAAGCGCGCGAGGCCGGCTATCTCCCCGACGGCGCCAGCAAGCGCTGGGTGGTGACAGAGGATGACCGGCTCTGCCCCGTGTGCGAACCGCTCGACGGCGAGGAAACGACGCTCGACGGGCTGTTCTCGACACCCGTCGGCACATTTAGCGGCCCGCCGCTGCACCCCAATTGTCGGTGCACCACCACGCTTGTGATACCCCGCCCGGCTCGAAGTGCCGCGGCTGCGTAACTGGAGGAATGGATGTTTGAGCGAATCCGAACGGCACTCGAACGGCGCCGCGCCGCGGCTGAAGACGCCAAGCGAAAACAGGAGGTGACCGACAAGTGGCGCAACCTGAACGCGGGCGAGCAGCTCGTGGTCTTCGCGCAGATCCTGAAGTCATCGCCGGAGCTGCGGGCGCTGTTTCGTGACGCGCTGAACGTCAAGGGTCGCGAGGAGCTGAGCGCGCCTGGTGTGCGCATGCGGCCCGAACTGTGGACGCCGAGAAAGTGATGCAGCCGGCCGACCGCGACCTGCACGTCTTCAAGATCGCCGCCGGCGTTGGGCGCGCACGTCCACAGTTCTTTGACCAAGTGGTCGGCGTGACCCGGTCGCCGAGTTCGCAGGACGGCGTCGACGAGGTCGTGCTCCAGTTCGCCGCAGGCGGCCGCGTGCTCGTCCTGACCGATCGGCCGGTGGTCTGGATCGAACCGGAGCGGCACTGATGATCACCGCACACTTCGTCAACGTGCCCTGCCGCTGCGGCGCGAAGCACCGGTTGCCGGTGGACCCGACCGGACGCATCCAGTATCTGTGCCCCAGTCGGCGCTCGGTGTTCACGCTGAACCTGAACCTCCTGCAGTTTCAGCGGTTGCTTCTGGCCAGGCCCACCGATGCTGGCGTGGCCGACGAGGGCGTGTGCATCGTTCACAAGGCCGCGGCCGCGGTGCACGACCGCCAGCACTGCGAGGATTGCGGCTTCTTGATCGCCAGCTATCGATCGCGACTGCGCATGGACCGCACGATGTTCGGGAAGCAAGCGCGCACGGGTGACTTCTGGCCTGCCGGCGCGCTGGTCGGGCAGACGCCGGTCTGGGGACTCTACCTGGCGCAGATGCCGATGAGCGAAGGCCGCGAGGTGCGGTGCTTCATGCAATCGGCATTGCGCGCCCAGTGATGTATGGCGCCCGGTCTGTGTCGCGGCTGCCGGAAACGCCCCGCGAAGTTTCGCGTGAAGGGCGGTCGCGTCAAGGCCGACCGAGACCACGACCTGTGTTTTCAATGCACCCGCGCCCAGAAGGACCGGGACCGTCCACGCCGATGGCTCGCGAACCGATCCGAGACCGCGAACGAGTAACGCCCGCGACGGTGCTCCGCCAACGCGAAGCGCTCGAGCAGCTGCTGCTCGCCGTGTCGCACCAGGTCGACGCCTTGCTCGAGCACGAGGGCGTCAGCATCCGCAGCTCTGCGAGGCGCTCAGGGCTCGCGCCGATGACGATGACCACCCTGTTGGCGGCCCGCCGCGATCTTCGCCTGTCGACCATCGTGGATGCCGTGGTGGCTATGGGCGGGCGTGTCGAGATCCGCATCTGCGCTAACGAACTAGGCCAATCTGAGCCGTAGCCTCGAAACTCTGGCAGGCTGTCACCGTTCACACAATTTGACGGGCTCGATCGCGGCGGCGTGATGCTGCGCGCTCTACCCCGGGAGGCGAGATGCCACTTAAGAAAGTTCTAGCGAGCAAGGCCGAGCTCGATGCGTTGCCAGAGGCCACGCGCGGGCTCTACGTCGAGAAGGACGGGAAGTTCATCCTCGACCTGGACGGCGACGACGATGTCACCGGCTTGAAGGGCGCGCTCGACAAGGAACGCGAGAACGGCAAGAAGCTCGCGAAGGAACTCCAGCAACTGCGCACTGACCTCGCCGGGACCGACCCCGTCAAGGCCAAGGCCGCCATCAAGCGGCTGCAGGAGCTCGAGGACAAGGAACTGATCGAGGCGGGCGAAGTCGAGAAGCTGGTGACCAAGCGGGTCGCCGCGCTCGAAGCCGACAAGAACGCCGAGATCGAACGACTGAAGGGCGAACTGGGCGGCCGCGATGCGCGGCTGAGCGAGCTGCTGATTGATAACCAGCTGCGCCAGGTCGCCACCAAGGTCAAGGTCCGCGACACCGCCGTCGATGACTTCATCGCCCGCGGCCAGCGGCTCTACAAGTTGAAGGACGGCAAGGCCGTCCCGATGAACGGCGAGGAAATCGCCTACAGCAAGAAGAAGGCGAACGAGCCCATGCCTATGGAGGAATGGGCCGCCGACCTGGTCGCCAACGCGCCACACCTGTTCGAAGGGTCCGGCGGTGGGGGCAGCCAGCAAAGCGCGGGCGGCGGAGGCAAGGCCTTCACCATCACCCGCGAGGAAGCTCGCGACTCTGGCAAGTATCGCCAGATGAAGGATGAGGCCGCGAGGGCCGGGCAAGACCTGCAGATCGTCGGGTAATTCCCGGCGGTCGGCAGACAATTAGACCCACGCACGCAGCTGCAGGGCGGGATGCCTTTCAGTCGACCGGGATGGTCGCGTGACTTCGGTCACAGCGCTATTTCGTTTCCACTGAAGGAGAATCCATGGGTAACACCCTGTCCGCGTACGATCCCATCTTTTACGCCAACGAAGCTCAGATTGCGCTCGAGAAGGCGCTCGGCATGGCCGGTCGCGTCTATCGCGGGTACGACGACGAGAAGACCTCGCGCGAGAAGGGCTCGGTCATCACCGTCAAGGTGCCCGGCACGTTCACCGCGCAGGATGCGCCGTCGGCCGCGCAGGACGTCACGGCGTCCTCGATCACGATGAGCCTCGACTACCACAAGGAAGTCAAGTTCGCGCTCACCGACAAGGAACTCTCCTACACCAGCCAGCAGATCATCGCGGATCACATCGTGCCCGCCAGCTATGCGCTGGCCGACAAGATCGACCAGATCCTCGCGGGCCTGGTGACCGGCATCCCGTGGTACACCGACTTCACGGCGCCGGCGGCCGTGGCGGACATCACCGCCGCGCGCAAGATCATGTTCGACAACAAGGTGAACCTGAAGGACGAGTCCAAGCTGCACTGCATGGTCTCGGGCCAGATCGAATCCGAGTTGCTGAACCTCTCGGCGTTCACGCAGCACCAGGGTGCCGGCGACGCCGGGGCCGCGGCGCAGATGAGCGGCTACCTGGGCAAGAAGTTCGGCTTCAACTTCTTCGCCAACCAGAACGCGCCGGCGCTGACCTCGGCGACCGTCGCCGACCTGGCGGGTGCGATCAACAACGGTGCTGGCTACGCGGCCGGCATCAAGTCGATCGCGGTCACCGGCATGACCACCGCCGCGCAGTTCCGTGCGGGCGACATGGTCCTCATCACCGGCCACACGCAGCAGTACGTGCTGACCGCCGATGTGCTGCTCTCCGGCGGTGCCGGCACGCTGTCGATCTACGGCAGCCCGAACGTCCAGGGCGGCGGCCTTGAGTCCGCGGTGGTCGACACGCAGGTGGTCACCATCGTGCTCAACGGCGGCTCGGGCGCCACGAAGACCAACAGCATCATGTTCCACGAGGGCTTCGCGGCCTTGGCGATGGCCAAGCTGCCGGATTTCTTCGACGGGAATGGCGTGAAGGTCTTCGCGATGCCCGTGGATCCGAAGTCGCGCATCTCGGTGCGCGCCCGCACCTGGTCCGACCCGAACAACAGCAAGTTCTACGTCGCCCTGGACGCCCTCTTCGGCGTCAAGGTCCTCGACGGGAACAAAGCTGTGCGCATGCGCGACTAGTTCGCGCATCCCCAACCGACCGTTTCCGCTGACGCGCGCCGGCTCCTCACGAACGAGGGCCGGCGCGTCCCAGCCGCCACGAGGAGACCTGTATGGACCCGATTCGCAATCCCGACCAGTTCGTCCGCATCAAGGACGCCAAGAACCCTGGCGGCTCGCTCGTGCTCGCACGACGCGACTTCGTCGAGGGCGAACACGAGCTCTTCGACGCAGCCGACGCGCCGACTGGCGAAGCCTCGGAACCCAAGGCCCCGAAGACGCCGAAGGAACCCAAGGCCCCGAAGACGCCGAAGGCCTAGCAGCCACCGTTCACCGGTTACTCGTCCACCACGATTCTCAGGAAGGTAAGGGCTATGCGTCGATCCTCATTCGCAGTTGTCGCAGCCATCGTGCTCGCGATCGTCGTGTCGTTCACGGTGTCGAGCTCCACGGTGGAGCGTCAGATCATCGGTCAGCTGGTCTGGACGACCGGCACCACCGCGCCGTCGGCCACGCAGGTGCCGGCGCCGAGCACGGGCAGTCTCTACACCCGCACCGACACCGGCCAGGTCTACATCTACAACGGCTCGGCCTGGATCACGTACGGCGCGCTGGGCACCGCGCAGGGCCTGAAGGTGGCCGTCGGCACCATCACGCTGGACGGCACGAACCCCAGTTCGGCGACGACTGGGCTCGCCGCGATTACCGGGTGCGCGATCGTGGACAAACGAAGCGACACGCCCGGGGATGACCCGAGCTTCTTCACGACCATCACCGCAGCCTCGGCGGGCCGGCTCGATGTCTATGCGTGGAAGAACACCTCCGGCACCGACCCGACGCTCGTCGCCTCGACTGACGCTGACGACCTGGTCGACTACGTCTGCATCGGCACCTAGACCCCGATGGCTCTGGTCCTCGTCGCCACGCCCGGCGCCGCCAACGCGAACAGCTACTGCACGCTCGCGGAGGCGAACACGTATCACGAGTCGCACCCCTATGCCTCGGCATGGACCGGTGCGGCGACGGACGATGCGCGCAACCGGGCGTTGGCGACGGCGACACGGCTCCTCGACGAGCACATCGAATGGGACGGCGCCGCGGCCGACAGCGTTCAGGCGCTGTGCTGGCCCCGGCTGGGGATGCTCGATCGCAACGAGAACACGATCGGCAGCACCACCATTCCCCAGGCACTGAAGAACGCGACGGCGGAACTGGCGCGACAGCTCATCGCCGGCGATCGCACCGCCGACAGCGACATCGAGACGCAGGGCATCAGCAGCCTGACGGCCGGGCCCATCTCGCTGGCCTTCCGTCCTGGCGTCACCGCGAAGGTGCTCCCGGACGCGGCCTGGTCGATGGTCAAGCTGTGGGGCTCGCTGCTTAGCCGCAGCAACACGATTCCCTTGGAGCGGGTGTAGATGGGCCTCGCCAACATCATTCGGAGCGGCGTCGCGGTTGCTGACCGGCTGACCGCTGACCTGCAGGTCGACGTCACGCATCGAACGGTCGGCGCCGCGGACGGCGACGGCAAGCCGGCCACGGGTTCGACGACCACGCGCTCGGCCATCGTGACCTACGAGACCAAGCCCGTGAAGATGCTCGACGGCCGCGAGGCGCTGAGCCAGGCGCAGGTGGTGTTCCTGAGCGACGTCGCTGTCGCGATGGAAGACGTGCTCACGTTGCCGGGTGGCGTTACCGGGCCGATCTTGAAGGTTAGCCGGCCGGCCGATTCCGCTGGCACGGGTGGGTTCTTGACCCAAGTGTGGCTCGGATGAGCGGGTTCTCTCTCGAATGGTCGGGGCTTGATGAGTTCGTCGCAGCCGTGCGCGGCATTCCGTCCGTCGCGCTGAACGCCGCCGGCGGATCGCTCTACCGCGAGGGCGAAGACGTGATGACCGAGTCGAAGGAACTGGTGCCGGTTGACATGGGGCCCCTGCGCGACTCCGGCCATGTGGAGCTGCCGATGTTCGAACCCGGTGAAGTATCGGTCACCCTCGGCTATGGCGGAGCAGCCCAGGACTATGCAGTCGCGCAGCACGAAGACCAATCGTTGAACCACCCGAACGGTGGCGAAGCAAAGTTCTTGGAGACGCCGCTCCTGCGCCGAGCCGATGGCATGGCTGAGCGGATCGGCGCGGACATCGCGCACGCGATCGGAGCGCAACAGTGACGCTCGAGGAGCTGGCCACCCACCTGGCCGCGGCGCCGCAGGGGTTGGGCCTGACGATCGGCACCAACCTGTATCGCGGCCCGCTGCCTGACGCGACGGGGAGTGAGCCGGCGGTGGGCCTGGTACCACGCATCGGGGGCCGAGCGTCCGAACAGGAGTTCGGCGCCGCCGACCTGGCGTTCGAGTGGCCGCGGCTTCGCGTGGTGGTGCGTGGAGCCCGGCAGGACCCGGCGCCGGCGCGCGCGAAGGCTGAAGCGATTTACAAGGTGCTCGGCAAGGTCCAGGCACAAGCGCTCAGCGGGACGTTCTACCACGGCATCAAGTGCTTCCCGGTGGCCTTCGATCGGAGCGATGCGAACGACCGGCCAATCTACGTGTTCGACATCGAGGTCGAGAAGGAAGTGAGCGCGGCATGACCGCCGATGAACGCCAGGCGGCCCTGACGCTCCTTGAGGCGGCGCAGCGCCAGATCGACGCGGCCCGAACGCTACTCGGTGGCCGGCCGGTGGCCGGCGCCAGCAGCCAGGCGCCATCAGGTCGCAACGTGCAGACCGGCGACGGCAAGTGCCCCGAGTGCAAGGAGAAGGCCGGGAAGGTGAAGAGCTCGATCGGCAAAGACGCCAAGGATCTCTGTGGAGCGTGTGGTTATGAGTATCCGTAACGGAGCGAAGCGCGCAGCCGGCCAAGTGGCGACCTTCACCAAGGGCGCCGGCTACGTGGCCACCGTGCGCCTCAGCACGAAGGACAACCAGACGCTGGCATCGCCGGGCGATCCCTGCGGCCAAGTGCCAGACAGTTCGCTGCCACACCTGGTCGCGCACGATCCGCCACAGATTGTGGCGGCCAAGACCTGGAACGCGCTGTCGGCGCCGCAGGCTGGCTGGCTGATCGATCGCGCGGGTCGGAATCAACCAATCGCGACGGCGACTGACCTTGACGTCATCACGCGCACCTGGCTGGCGAAATCCGGTTTCTCGGTGCCTGAACCCGAGACGGGAGTCTAGCGATGGCCAAATACGGCGGCAAGGACGTCCCGTTCATCCTGGTCGATGGCTTCAACCTGCTCGCGTCGAAGGTGTTCGACGTCAACGTGCCGGAGCCAGAGGCCGTGCTCGAGGAGACGACCGGCGTCGGTGACAGCTGGCTAGAACACCTGCCCGTCGGCCTGCGCAAGGCGACGATGTCGCAGAACGGACTGTTCGACGACGCCGCGGACGGCCAGAACGCAGCGTTCAACGAACAGCAGGCGACGTCGCGCATTGTGTGCACCGGTGTCGAGGGCAACACGATCGGCAAGCGCTTCACCGGGCTGCAGGGCGCGTTCGGCGCGAAGTACACGCGCGCCGGCAGCCGCGGCGGCCTTCACAAGGCCTCGGTGGTCTACACCTTGACCGGCCAGGTGGACGAGGGGGTCATCCTCCAGCACCTGACCGCGAAGACAGCCGACTGGGACACCGAAGGCGCCGATTCGGTCGACAACGGCGCTTCGTCGGCCAACGGTTTGGTGGGCTACCAGCACGTGACGGCGCTTAGCGGGTTCAGCGGATTCGTCGGCAAGATTCGACACTCGGCCGACGATGTGACCTACGCCGACCTGATCACGTTCGCGAACGTGACGGCCGCGCCGGCGAAGGAGCGGGCGACGGCCGCCGGCACCGTGAACCGGCACCTGGCGTACAAGGGCGACGTGACCGGATCGGGGTCGCTGACGCCCATGTGTGGAGCGGCGCGTGGATAGCCCCCATGGCTTGAACGTGGACGCACTACCCGCCGACCTGGCCACGTTCACGGCTCAGGCCGAGGCCATGGAGCGCCTCGCGGTGGCTGGTCTGCGGGTGGCGCCAGAGCGGTTGAACGCACGCGAGAAAGTGTTTGCCGCTGCGCTTCAGCGGCACGCCAAGGGCCTGAAGGTCGCGGCGGCCGCTTGGCAGATAGAGATCGCCGCGAAGTAGTCGGTTCGTTGATTTCGTTCGTTCCGGAGCCCGCTCGAGGTCCGCTGCATCCTGCAGCTTCCACCTCAGTAGCCGCCTGACGGGACCGCGCTCAGTAGTGAGCGCTTTCCATAAGGGGGCATCGTGGCCAAGTACGGAGCAAATTCACTCGTTTTCGAATTCGACGCAACGCCGGGCGGGGCCCTGCAGGACATGACCCCACACACGCTCGACATCGGTGGCGTCGAGATTGAAGCCATCCTTGAGGAGTCGCACGCCTTCGGTGTGTCCTGGGTGGCGTCGCTGGCGGTCGGTCTTCGGAAGATGAACGACCTGACGGTCGGCGGCTTCTATGACGACACGGCCAGCACCGGCCCCAACGCCGTGTACAACGACGTCGCGGACGGCCCGAGCGACAGCACCCGCACGGCGAAGACCACCTGGGGCGGCACGAAGACCACCTCCGTGGAAACCTGGATCAAGAAGTTCTCCCGCATCGCCGCGCGCGGCCAAATCACGAAGTACGCGACGTTGCTCGCCCCCACCGGGACGGTCACCGAAGCCTAACGCGCTCTCCCGCCTCAGTGGCGGGATTCCCCCGGCGGCGCGCGCACGCGTGACCCCGCCGCCGGTTGTGCATCACGCAAACGACGAGGAGTGAACCGTGTCCGAACCTTCAGCAGCGACCTTCAAGGTCATCAGCATCACCACCGAAGCCGGTGTCGAGCTCGCCAATGTGCGCGCCGTTACCGGCCCCGACGTCATTACCGTCAAGCGCCTGGGCTGGCGCCGCCTCGAGGAAGCCGAGAAGGCCAACACGAAGGCGGCGATAGCCCACGTGCGTGAACTTGGCGGCATGGCCGTGGTGAAGGAGATCCGCGAGGCCGGCGGCCGGCCTGCAATCGAGGCAGCCGCGAAGGCCGACCCCCTGGTGTCCTACGACATCGGCGTGCTGCTCACGATCGGCGTGACCAGCTTGGATAGCGAGGGGATCGACGAACTCGAACCGGCCACGGCGAAGGCCGTGGCGCGCGAGGTGTTGCGCTTGTCGAACCCGTCGTTGTTCGAGTCGGAGGACGAAAGAAAAAACGCCTAATGCGGTTCCACCGCTTCCTGGAGGGACGCAAGTCCCTGATGCCACAGGAATGGGTGGTAAGCCGCATAGCCGAAGAGTTTCACCTTCCGCCCAGCCTCGCAGTGCGCGAACTGCGGCGGCACCGGGACCTTGTGCTGCGGGTGATGGAGCTGCGTGCGTATGCCGACGCCTTCCACCTTGTACGGGATTCGAAGGGCGAGGACAGCCTCCCGCCCGAAGGGGCGAACCCGATGGTCGACCTTGTGTTTGAACTGCAACTGCGAGCCATGCGCTCGCGAGGTGGACGCAACCGCGACTAGCAACCGATGAACTACACCCTAACCGCCCTCTTGAAGGCGATCGACCAGATGTCGCCAGTTGTTGTGCAGATCGCTGCCAACGTGGCCAAAGGTTCGTCGCAGATGGAAAAATCGTTCAAGAGCGTTCAGGGAGGTATCGACGCTCTAAAGGGTGCCATGGCCGCACTTGGCATTGCGGCCCTGATCACCAAGTTCACCGAGTTCACCGGCAAGCTGACCGACATGTCGGCCAAGACCGGCATCAGCACCACCGGCCTGCAGGTACTGCAGATGCACTTCGATCAGGCCGGCGTCTCGATCGACACGGTCACCGCGGCCGTCGGGCAGATGTCGCGCAAGTTGGTCGGCGGAGACGAGGGCGCCGTGAAGGCCCTCCAAACGCTTGGCCTCAAGGCCGACGAGCTCGTGAAGATGGAGCCGGACAAGGCCTTCATCAAGATCGGCGACGCGGTCGCGGGTATCAAAAACCCGATGGAGCGGTCCGCGATCGCGATGGAGGTCTTCGGCAAGGGCGGCATCGAAGTGCTCGCCGGCCTCGACGGCAAACTCGGCGAAACCACGGAATCGTTCAAGAAGATGGGTCTCGTCCTCGACGAAGACCTGGTCGCCGCCGGCGACGAGTTCGGCGACACGCTGACGGTGCTCGAGACGGCGGGCATGGCGCTCATTGCGCAGGTCCTGAAGCCGATGCTGCCCGCCCTGACGTATCTCGCCGGCGCCGTCAGCGATCTCGCGCGCACTGGCCTGCCGGCGCTCCAGGGTGGCTTCGAGACCCTCATCCAGTGGGGCATGCAGGCGCAGAAGTGGATATACGACTTCCTGGGCGGCGTCGCGGATGCGGCGACGAAGGTCCCTGTCCTTGGTAAGCACCTCGGGATTGCCGGTGACGCCGCCAAGTTCTTCGAGGAGAAGTCGCAGGGCATGGCCGACACCATCAAGGCGATGAATGTCGAGATGCCCAAGCAGGAGGCCGTGCTCCGCAAACTGCCACCGGTGATGGGCCAGTACGGCGATGCGACCGGCAAGGCAAAGAAAGAGGTCGCAGAGCTCGACCCGCAGATCGATCGACTGACGAAGTCGCTGGAGGATCAGATCAAGCGCTACCAGGAGCTGAAGCAGACGGTTGGTCAGGTCGCGGCCACGCCCGATTGGTTCAAGTTGACGAAAGCGTCCCTCGTCGAAGGGCAACCGATCATGACGCGCGCCATTCAGGACACCGCGAAGATGCAGGACGAAGCGCAGAAGTGGGCCGAAACGAACGGCGCCCTGCTCGCGCCATCGATCAAGAACGTCAGCACGCAACTCGCGGACGCCGGCACGAAGGGCGTGAGCCTGTTCCAGAGCGCGATCGCCGGATTGCCACAAGCCATCATGTCGGCCATTCAGGGCGGCGGCAGTGTGATCGGCGCCGCCGGCGCGGCGATCGGCACGAACTTGATGACGAAGTTCTCCGAGAAGTTCGGGCCCGCGATCAAGGCGGCGTTGCCGTTTGGCATAGGCGAAGCGGTGACAGCGCTGCTGCCATCATTGGGCGCCCTGTTCGGACCGGTGGCCGAACGGATCGGCGGGTTCTTCAGGAGCATCTTTGGCGGACCGTCCGCTGAGGAGCTGCGCGGCCGCCAGGCGGTCGCGGACTTCGAGGGCCAGCTGCACTCCTTGCTCACGCAGACGCAGCGCAATGAAGCCGGGAACGAGTCCTGGAAGATGACGGTGATCGCCATTCGCGACGCCTACATTGCCGCCGGGCACAGCGAGGACGAGGCTTTGGCGGCCGCGGAACGGTTATGGCAGTCGAGCAAGAAGGGCGCGGGAGAGACCGAGGCCGCGATCGCTGCGATCAAGGCCATCATGGACGGCACGGCCACGACGAGCACCACCGCGGCGGGCACGGTCGACGCCAGCCTGGATGCCGTCGAACGCGCAGCTCGCGATTCGGCCAGCGCGGTCGGCGGCGTGGTCGGTCAGCTTGATGGAGTCAATCGCGCCCTCGACAGTATGAACCGGGAGGTTCGCACCAGGGTCATCACCGAACACATCGACATCTACACCGAGGACCGCGGCGGCGACGGCTCCGCCACATTTGCGGTCGGCACCAAGGGCGCGTCGGGCGATTGGTTCCAGAATTTCGGCGCCGGTACGCGCGCGACTCTGCACGGTCGTGAGGCCGTCGTGCGAGAAGACCAGGCCGCGGCCTTCGCCGCGGAGCACGGCGCCGGCGGCGGCGACTCGGCCGCTCTGGATCGGATCGAACGCCTACTCAGTGACCAGCCTCGCGCGTTAGCACTGGCCATGCAGAACGCGCTCGCGCTCGGAGGTCGAGGCTAATGGGCGTCGCCTTCTCGATGCGCCTCCTGACGGAATTGTCCGGCGTCTGGACTGACTTTAGTGACGATCTGGACGCGGCCGGCTCAGCGTTGAATCTCGAATACGGCATCGACGGCAACGGTCCCGAGGATCTGGTCGCCGGGTCCGGTGTGCTCGCGTACTTACTGAAGAACCACGCGCGAAACTCGCTCGGCCTTCAGGGCGCGTACTCGCCGCTTCACGCGAACAAGAGGGCCGGGTGGGGCTTCGGCGACCAGGTGAAGGCGATCTTCAATTACTCGGCGGTCGACTACACAAAGTTCCGCGGCAAGGTCCGCGTCATTGATCCGGAATCCGGGCGGTATCGATCGCAGCGGGTCAAGGTCGTGGCGTACGACCATCAGCACGACCTGATCGAAACCGACGTCCGCGAGATGGCCGTGCAGGTCAACAAGACCGAGGCGGAGTCGATCGAGGCGGTCCTCGACGCGATCCCCGCCGAGGCGCAACCGCCGGCGCGCGACATCGACGCCGGCGTCGACGTGTATCCGTACTCGGCCGACGACATCCGGGGCGGCGTGAAGGCGGCGACGTTGATCAAGGACTACGTGGTCAGCGCGCAGGGCCTGCAGGCGACGCGCGGCGACGGCACGTTTATCTACCGCACGCGCCACGCCCGCGCGCTCGCGGTGTCGCAGGGGACGTTCAACGAGACGATGGTCCGGCTGGAGGTGCCCTCGTCGCTTGAGGGCGCCTTCAACCTGGTGCGCGCGACGATCCGCCCGAAGACGGTCGATCCGTCGCCGACCACCGTCCTCTGGGCGCAGACCGGCGGGGCGCCAGAAATGGCGCCGGGCGAAACGGTGACGATCTGGGGCAACTACAGCGACCCGGCCGACCCGCAAGTGCGGATCGGCGGCGTCGACCCAATTGAGGCACTCGTCGCCGGCACCGACTACTCCGCGAACAGCGCGGCCAATGGGTCGGGAGCGGACCTGACGTCTAGCCTGTCCGTCGTCTGCGAAGCGTTTGGCACGACGGCGAAGTTCGTCGTGACCAACGTCGGCGCCGCGGCGTTGTTCCGGACGTCCCTGCAGGTGCGCGGCCGCGGCGTGTACGACCTTGGGGCGCAGACGATCCAGTCGTACGAGGCCGAGGACTACGGCGTTCGTCCCTACGACATCGAACTCCGCTATCAGGACGATGCCGTCGTGGCGCAGGGCCTGGCCGACTACGTCCGGACCACGCGGCAGACGCTCGCCGGTCAAATCCGCTCGATGTCGTTCCTCGCGAACGAGTCTGACTACCTGATGTTGCAGGCACTCAACCGCGAGATCGGCGATCGGATCACGGTCACCGAGACGATGACTGGCTTGACGCTGGTCGACGCGTTCATTCAGAAGGTCAAGTTTGAGGTGTCGACCGGGCCGCGGCTCGTCTGCACGTGGGGCCTCGCGCCGGCGGCGGCCGGGTCTCTGAAGATTCTCGACAACGCCGTGACCGGCGTTCTGGACGCGGCCGCCTGCCGCTTGGGGTACGCATAGTGGGACGCATTCGCGGCGCGAGCCGACTGCACAACGTCAAAACGCCGGAGGAATTGGCGGCCAAGCACGAGGCCGAGATTCGCGCCCGCGCCGATCTCGGCCTGCTCGACGTGGCCATTCCGTTCGTCGCGTCGACGCTTGTGCACGCCCGCGTCGACGGCGGCGAATGGCTGATCGATTGCGAGTGCGGGGCCGGCAACGCCGTCGAGCCAGGTTGGCCGGAGGCCCGCTGCTTCGCGTGTGGAGCGGTTCACACGGTCGTCGCGATACCTGACGAAGAAACGCGCCTGAACATCGAGCACGTCCTCTCGTGCCGGCCGCTCGCAAGGAACCGCTGGTGGCGGCATGGCGAGGACCTCGTCGGGCTCGCCATCGAAAACGCCGAACACGGAGTGAGGTTCTAACGTCATGGCCTGGACCTCGCCAAAAACCTACATCGCCGGGTCGGTGCACACCGCCGCCGAACTGAACACCTACGAGCGCGACAACTTCATCGCGGTTCGCGCGGGTGGCATTGCGATCTCGGGCCAGGCCGCGAACGGCGTTCCGTACGCGACCAGCACGACGCAATTCGGAATACTCGCGGCCGGCGCCAACGGCGCCGTGCTGACGTCCAAGGGGTCCGGCGCGGCGCCGGCGTGGGGGCCATCCCCGATTGCGGTGGCGATTGTGTTCGGCGGAGGTTAAATGGCGGCTCCCAATATCGCAGCGATCGCAACAGTCACCGGCAAGAGCTACGGCTGCGCGGTTGGCACATCGCGCACCGATCTTGTGCCCGCGGTCGCCACCGGCCACGTCGTGAAGGTGAACGTCATCAACCTGGCGAACGTCGACGGCTCGGTTCCGGTTGACGGTACCGTTGAGTGGTACGACGCCTCGACCACCACCTACTTCAAGCTGGGCCAAACGCTCTCGATTCCCGCGGACGGTTCGGTCGCGCCAAAAGAGTGGTGCCCCCTCTACCTCGAGGAAGGCGACAAGCTCACGGTGCTGGCGTCGGCCGCCGGCGATTTAGAAGGCTTCGCCAGCGGCGAGGACATGAGCTAGGCCATGTCAGGGTGGAATGGCGGCGTGATCGGTGCGACTCGCACCCCGACGATTCTGGCGGCGTCCGGCGTGTGGGCGATGAACCTTCTAGCGAACGCGCAACGCGCCGGAATTTGGCCGCGTCAACGCGACGTGGTGGCGTTCGACGCCGTCACCACCGGCGGGTCGTCGTTTTCTCACACGGTGGGGAGCGGCAACAATCGCAAGCTGCTGGTGTGTACTTGGGCCGACTCCAGCGGCGTTACGTACAACGGCGTCGCAATGACCAAGGTCGCCCAGGTGCAACAGGGCTCGGGCATGTGCTCGATCTGGGAGTTGACGGCGCCTCCGGTCGGAACCTACACCGTGGCCACGGCGGGAGGCGGCGGCTACACCATCGCGGCCTCCTACAGGGGCGTGTTGCAGTCGCCCATCTCGCTGTTCGCCACGAATAGCAACGTAGCGTCGGCCACGGCGCCCGTCACTTTTACCACCACGGTGGACGGCTGTTGGGCCGTGCAGTACACGGTGGTCAACGGGTCGGTCACGTCGTGGTCGGCCGGAGCAACACAGATCGCCACGTACGGCGGCGTGACGGCAGCGGCCGACACCGACTCGCCGAAAACGCCGGCCGGTTCGCTGACGATCACGGCGAATCTCAGCGGCGTCACGAACTGGGGCGCCGTGATGGTGGCCCTTGAACCCGCATTCCTGTAGAGGATTGGAAAATTGGATCACTACTTCAACGAACGGGCTCCGGGCCAAACGCCCGACGCGCTCCCGTTCCGGATTCGGCTCTCGAACGGGCTAACCCGCACCGACCCGACAACTTTCACCGCCGAGGAGATCGCCGACGCCGGATACGTGCTCGCGCCGGAGAGGCCGGAGCCGGACCCGGGCCGTCGGGTCGTGTGGGACTCCGGGGTGTGGACCCAGGTGCCTCTCCCGGTGCCGACCCTTCGTAGCCTCTCGCGGTTCGAGTTCATGGGCCTACTCACGCCGCAGGAACGGATCGCGCTGCGCCAGCGCGCGGCCGCCGGCGACGTCGTCCTGGCCGACGCGCTCGAGATGCTCGGGCTTGCGGCTCACGTCGAGGTCGGCCACCCGCTGGTCACACAAATGCTCGGCTACGTGCAATCGATCGGCGTGATGTCGGCCGAACGGCGCGAAGCGTTCGTCGCGGCGATGGACGCCGCGGCGAAGTAAGGGACGGATCAAAAATGGAACCGTCACTCCAAGTCGTCGGCCAATGGCTCGCTGCCTTCACGGCCGCCGTGGGCTTCTTGCGGTGGGCGAAGGTGAAGGCCTTCGACCCGGCCCGGAAGATGCTGCAGCGATTGGGCTCGGCTCTCGACCTAGTTGAGCGCGAGCTCGGTAACGGCGGCAAGTCGATGAAGGACAAGGTGACGCGCATCGACCGCATGACGGCGCGCGTCGATGCACGGCAGATCGCCCTGATGGCGGCCTTGCCTGAGCCGATGTTCTGGACCGACCCCAAGGGCGAGTTCGAGATGGTCAACCGCGCGATGGAAGACCTGACCGGGTTCTCCCGGGCGCACCTCATGGGCATGGAGTGGGTGAGTGCCGTGCACTCGCTCGACCAGGTCCGCGTCGTCAAGGAGTGGCAGGGACCGGATGATGGCGCCGTCAAGCACCAGCGCGCCTGGTTGACCAGCTGCCGGCTGCTGACGCCGTCCGGGCGCATTCTGCTGGTCCGCATCGAAGCGCACCCTATCCGCGAGTCGTTCGGAGATCACCTATTGGTCGGGTGGCACGGCGTGCTGACGGCGGAGGACCGCGCGTGACGCCCGCCGTGCACGGAGGCCGCCATGACTGCTGACCATCTCGCCGCGTTGCGCCAGCAGTTGATTGACCACGAAGGCATGCGGCTGCGCCTCTACCGGTGCACGTCCGGCAAGCTCACGATCCTGTGCGGTTACAACATCGACGACCGTGGCCTCGGCCCGCTCGAACGAGCGCTGGGCCGTCCGCTGACGCGGGCCGGGATCGAACGTGACGGGCTCACCGAAGCGGATGGCCGTCTGCAGCTGGCGGCGGATGTCGATCGGTTCGAGACCGACGTGCGCGACCGCTGGCGCAACTACGACGCGCTGGATGGGGTGCGGCAACGCGCAATTATCGACTTCGTCTTCAACCTAGGCGTCGCCGGCGCCGCCAAGTTCGTCAGCGCGGTCCGGTTCGCCGACATGGCGCTGTCGACCCGTGATGTCGGATTTCAGGAAGCGTGCTGGACGGCCGTCTCGTTTCACATCATGGACTCCGTCTGGGCGCGGCAAGTCGACGATGGCCTGGCGGGCCGCCGCGGCCGCGCCGATCGACTGGCCACCATGATTCGTACGGGCAGGGATCCCGGCATCAAGCGCTGACCACGAAGTTGTCTCAGCTATGGCGTCGACGTGGTGGCCACCCGTCGATCGCTGAAAGGCGTCGCGCTCTGGCGCGCTGAGACACGACATAGAGCATCGGGACCATGAGCGGCCCGAGGTTCACGCACCCACGCGTGGGCTTCGGGCCGCTTTGTCTTTTCAGGGAGTAGAACACCATGACGCGACTGATTCTCTCGACCTTCGCGCTGCTCGCCACAGTGGCCTGCGGCATGACGCTGCCGCCGATTGTCATCGGCGTGCCGCCGCCGACGAAGCCGACCGCCCGACCGGCGGAACCATCGAAGCCAATGGCGACGCTCGCGCTCGAAGTGCTCGACGATGGCACCGGGGCGCCGATCGGGACCGCGTTCGCGCGCGTGGAGGGCGGACCTGAGCGCCAGGCCGACGGCGTCGGCTACATCGCGTTCCAGCTGCCGGCCGGCGGGACCGTCTACGGCGTTCGCGTGGAGGCGGACGACTACGCGCCGGTGACGCGGCGGTTCCAGCTTGGCGCGTCGGCCGACGAGGCGGACGGGGCCGGCAATCGGCAGTTTACCGTGCGGCTCGCGTCGACGAAGCCCGCGCCGACTCCCGCTCCGGTCGTCGTACCACCGCCGCCCGCGCCTCCCCCGACTGCGGTGCCCGCTCCGCCGGCGCCGCCCGTTGAGAGTCCGACGATCGCGGCCTGCGCGGCGGCGAACAACGACGGCCGCGTGTCGCAGGAATGCCTTGACGCCGTAGCAAACCAGTCGCCGGAGGACCTGCGGTTCTGCCGCCAGGGCGCCGCGATCTCGTGTCACCTGATTGTGCGTCGCGTGGTGAAGGCGCTGCGCGCCGGCGCGCAGCAGACGACCGAATCGTGGGGGTGGGGCCTACTCACCAAGGGCGGCGGCGAGCAAGGCTGCAACGCGACCGAATGCGACGGCGGCCTCGGACCTGACGGCAAATACGCGGAGGACGTGATCACGTTCCTGCAGCCTGGCGCGAGCGTGCGCGAGTGGACGGGCGCCGACGTGGTCGGCGGCATCGGCGCGCCGGGCGCGCGATTCGTGGGCGGCGCTCTCGGCCCGGCCAACGATCGCCCGTCGAACAAATGGGCGCCGGTGCCGTGATCCCGATCCTCGCGGTCGCCGGCACGCATGGGTGGGACGGCTCGAGCGCCGGCCAGTGGTACGACCCGACGACCGGGCCGCTCATGGCGTTCTGGCGCGCGAACGGGTTCACGCCGCGCCTCGGCGACGACGGGCACGGCTTCTGCTGGCCGACCGTCGTCGACGGCGTCGGGTTCGGGAATCGGCTGCGCGTCTGGAAGTCGAGCGCCGAGAATCTGATCGACTGGTGCGTCCCCGCAATCGCGAGCGACCGGCGCATCCCCGGCCCCGAACTGCACATCGCGGCCCATAGCCACGGCCTGCAGCCGGTGCTGATTGCCTGCGCCGGCGGCCTCAAGGTCAACGTCCTGATCTCGTTCGGGTCGCCCGCGAGGGCCGACGTGTTGAAGGCGTACGGCCAGGCCGCGCGCCCCAACATCGGCCATTGGGTCCACGTCTACCACGACGGCTTCGACTTCTGGCAGGCGATCGGCGAGGCCTTCGATGGCAACGTCGGTATCGAACGCCAGCAGCTGCTCGCCGACATCAACTGGAAGGTGCCCGGCCTCGGGCATAGCGGCGCGCTGGCCGATCCGAAATGGTTCCCGCGCGTCTGGCCGCAACTGTTCGACACCATCAAGGATCGTCATGGCCGCCCCGACTACCTCGCCCGCGCCTGAAAGCGCCGCGACCGATCCGGACCTCGCGCGACTGCGGGCCCGCCTGAACGAGATCCCGGCCGGGAAGACCGGCGCCCTCGTGGTCGGCGTTGACTGGACCGGCGGCCGGCCGTCGTGGCGGGTTGGCGTCGCGTCGCGCGTCGGCGATCACTTTGCTGTGGGCGCCGACGTCGAGAAGCGGTTCCGCGAGCGGCCGAACGCGAAGATCTACGCGGCGTTGACCTGGCTGCTGCTGATGGCGTTGTGGCTACCGGCGCCGGCGAGCGCGCAGCCGACGAGCTACCCGGCGTCGCTCGTGCGCGTGGTCGACGCGGACACGTACGTCCTCCGGGTCGACCTCGGGTTCGACGTCAGCTACACCGCGACGATTCGGCTCGCCGGCCTCGACACGCCGGAACGCTTCACGCCGGAGGGCCGCCTGGCAACCGCCGCGGCCGAGGCGGCGCTTCGGTCCGGGCCGATCCGCGTCGCGCCGACGGGGGCCATGACGTTCGCACGCCACGTCGCGCACGTCTACGTCGCCGGCAAGAAGCTGGCGGACATCCTCGAGGCGGCCGGCCATCGCAAACGATGATCCGGACGGGCCGTCGTGCCCAAAGCGCTGCGACGTGGCCACGCCGGCGGAACCGGCTGGCACGCCTGGCCGCTTCGTGTGCGTCGGATGTGGGACGGAGTTCCCGTGGCCGCCGAAGACCTGAGGGCGATCAAGAGCCGGTCGCTGGGAGCCTCCGCTGCCCCGGTGGAGGAGGCTGGTGTCTTGATCCCCTCAGTTCGCCCTGGCGTACTAGTAGCGTGTCTCCGACCAGCCCGCGAGCGGGAGCCCGGTGCTCGCGTGCATCTCTTCAGGCGTGACGCCCGCGACGTAGACCTTCGTGCATCCGGCGCTGCAGGTCCTGGTGATGGTGAAGCTCTCGGGGGCGTCATCGAATCCATCCGCCACTACCTGGACGTCGGCCGGCTGCCCGCAGCGTTCGCAGGCCTTGGTTGTCTTGTTGTTGATCATGAAGGCGATGGTAGACCGGCGCTTGGCTTACCGCCCATCCCCGAAAAATCGAGTTACCCCGGAGCTACCCCGCGCCGCGCCCATCGCCTGCCTGCTAATTCTGTGGTTTCAACAAGTTACCGGAGACATCCCTTAAGCCTCAGGAGCTAGTCCGGGCAACCGGGTGGAGGTTCGAGTCCTCTCTTCCGCACCATTCGACTCACCAACTAATCGCCTTCGGCGGTTCGTTGGTTCGCTCATGGCAAGCCACCTCGCCACCTAATCCCATCTTAATCGCGGCTCGGCCAAGGTTTCGGCGTACATGTTGCAAGGGCTTAGCGTATGGCTGAGCCTCGCCGCCGGCGTCAGTGGCCCTACCTCATCGCAATTGCGTTGGCCGTGATCGGCGTCCTCCTGCTGATCGCCCAGGATCAGGAGACGATCCGCGTCGAAAGCCCGCTCGAGGCGGCGGACCCCGGGTTCCCCGACTACCTGGCCGCCTTGACGGGCACCGCCGCCATTGATGGCAATGCCTACACCGTGCTCCGCAATGGCGACGAGACGTATCCCGCGATGCTCGACGCCATTGCCGGCGCCCGGTCCCGCATCAGCTTCGAAAGCTATGTCGCCAAGGACGATGCCACCGGCGAACAGTTCATTGCCGCGCTCATTGCCGCGGCAGGGCGCGGCGTGACCGTGCGCGTCGTGCTGGACTCGATCGGCGCCAGCCTGTCGGATGCGTCGCAGGATCGGCTGAAGCAGGCCGGCGTGCAGGTGAAGTGGTTCAACCCGCTCCGGTTCTGGGCGCTCGAAGAGACCAACTACCGAACCCACCGCAAGGTGCTGGTGGCCGACGGCGAGGTGGCGTTCATTGGCGGCATGGGGATCGCCGATCACTGGCAGGGGCACGCGCAGGACCAGGACCATTGGCGCGATACGCAGTTTCGGATCGAGGGTCCCGTGGTTCGCATGCTCGAAGCCTCGTTCTACGAGAACTGGCTCGAATCGGGCGGCCGGTCTGCGCCGGCGCTCGACCCGGAGCCGCCGCCGCGGCCGGCGGGCGCGCGGTCGGTCGTGGTCTGGAGCAACCCGACGGCGGGCGCCAGCAACATCAAGCTGGTGTATTTGCTCGCCATCGCAGCGGCCCGGCACTCGATTGAGATTCAATCCCCGTACATCACCCTCGACGAATCGACCTTGTGGTCACTGACCGAGGCGCGCCGTCGCGGCGTCCGGGTGCGGCTGCTTGGGGAAGGCACGATCACCGACGCCATGCCGGTGAAGCACGCGAGCCGGTCCGAGTACCAGGACCTGCTCGATTTGGGCGTGGAGATCGCGGAGTACCAGCCGACGATGATGCACACCAAGACGCTGGTGGTCGACAGCATCGTCAGCCTCATTGGCTCGGCCAATTTCGGCAACCGGTCGTTCGAGTTGAACGATGAACTGGTGGTCGCGGTTCACGACCGCGGCCTGGCCGCGGCCATCCTGCGAGACTTCGAAGCGGACTTGCAGAAGTCTACGATGATGACGGCCGCGACCTGGAAGGACCAGCGGTCGTTGACGAGCAAGATCCAGGAAGGGTTCTGGTTCTACTTCAGCGAGGTCTTCTAGCCGGGACCACCTAGACCTGGTCCTGGACGAACGACGCCAGTGCCTGCCGCGCCTTGGCCCACAGGGGCCGCTTGCGCCACCGCTCGAGGTCCACGCGCTCGCACGACCTGGCATCCTCCTCGAACATTTCGTTCAGCTCGCGCGAAACCCCGGCGTTGCACAGGCAGACGTTGTTCTCCTCGTTGTGCGCAAATGATCGGCTGTCGAAGTTGGTGGTCCCCACCGTGGCCCACAGACCATCGACCACCATCGTCTTGTGGTGCAGCATCGTGCGGTTGTACTCGAGCAGCTCGACGCCGGTCTCGAGCAGCGCGCCGTAGAGCCGGATGCTGTTGAGCCGCGCGATCCAGTTGTCGTTTGACGTGCCCGCCATCATGATGCGCACCCGCACGCCGCGCTTGATGGCGTCGCGGAACAGGTCGATGGCCAGGTGGTCGGGTACGAAATAGGGGTTGGCAATGTCGATGCTGTGACGGGCGGCCGAGATCGCCAGGCAGTACATGACCCGCGCGGCCGAGGCGCCGGTTTCGGGCGAGCTCATGACGGTCTGGAGAGCCAGCGGGCCGGCCGGCGGCAGGTCGGGATAGAAGTCCGGACCCGCCACCAACTCGCGCGTGCACTCCAGCCAGTTCTGCGCGAAGCCGGTTTGCAGCGGCCGCACCGCCGGCCCCGCCATGCGGATTTGCAGGTCGCGCCAATGCTGGTCGTCTTGCGCGTCACCGGTCCAATGGTCGGCGATGCCGGCGCCGCCGGTGAACCCGATACGGCCGTCGATGATCAGCGACTTGCGGTGCGTGCGGTTGTTCAGGCGCCGCAGCCGGTTCCAGCGGATCGGGTTGTACCACGCGACGTGACAGCCGCCGTGGCGCAGGATCTCGAGGATCTCGTTGCCGACGGTCGATGAGCCGACGGCATCGAGCAGGATCTTGACCCTCACGCCGTGCGCCGCCCGCTCGGCCAGCGCCCTCGCGAAGGTGAGGCCGATCTCGCCTGCCCAGTAGATATAGGCCTCGATGGTGATCGAACGCTCGGCGCCCTTGATGGCCGCCAGCATGGAGGGATAGAAGCGGTCGCCGTTGTTCAGCAACTCGAGCGAGTTACCCGGCTCGAGTGGCACGCCGGCGGCGCCGGCCATGGTGTGGAGGAAGTCGTCCGAGCCGACGGTCAGCCCGTGGTCGAAGCCGTACTGCGGGGGAAACTCCACCGGCGTCGAGAGCGAACAGAGCCCGGCCCACGCGCCGGCGGCGAACGCCTTCCACCAGTCGCCCTGGGCCACGAAGTACACGCACACCGCGGCCCACGGCGGCCACGACCAGATCAGGCGGCGCACCCGCGTCCATGCGGTCGAGATGCCCTTGGGTGTCGTCGTGCGCGGATCGCGGGCGGGCTTGTAGCTCGTGCGCGCCGTTCGGGGACGGTGTCGGAGCGGCGACGGCTGGCTGCGGGGCGAAGGCTTAGACAGGCTCACCGGGTTTTCGGCGTGCGGTCATGCCGCACGATCTGGATCGCCAGGTACGCGGCCCCTGCGCCGGCCAGCATCAGCATTGCCAACGCAGGATACCCGAAGATGCGGGCCGTCGTCTCGACGCGCATGATCATCGAGCCGCCGACGATCAGCGCGGCCAGGATCAGTCCCAGCGTGATGCGGTTGGCGACCTGCGTAGCGGCTCAGCTTGGGCGGCAGTAGGTTCACGCTCCCAACTGTTGCAATTGGTGTGCCTGTCGGGCTGCGATATATGATCGTGGCATCAAAAAGCCCTCTTTCGTAATTGGCGTCGCCGGCGGATCCGGCTCAGGAAAGACCACCGTGGTCCGGCGGATTGTCGACAGCCTGGGCCTGGACGAGGTCACCCTGCTCGACCACGACCGCTACTACCGAGACCGAAACGACCTGCGGCTGGAGGAGCGCGCGGCGCTCAATTACGACCACCCCGATGCGCTCGAGACCGACCTGATGGTGCGGCACGTGCGGGAATTGAAGGCGGGGCAGGCCGTCGAAGTGCCGCAGTACGACTTCACGCGTCACGCGCGGTTGTCGGAAACCAACACTTTTCAACCCAGGCGCGCCCTGATTGTCGAGGGAATCCTGGTGTTCACGGACGCGGCCCTGCGCGACCTGATGGACATCAAGGTGTTCGTCGACACCGATTCCGACACGCGGTTCATTCGCCGTCTGCGGCGCGACGTCGCCGAGCGCGGGCGGACCATGGAATCGGTAATCGACCAGTACCAGAGCACCGTGAAGCCGATGCACCTGGAGTTCGTGGAACCCAGCAAGCGCTACGCCGACGTCATCATCCCGCTCGGCGGCCACAACACGGTGGCCGTCGACCTGTTGTTGACGATGCTGCGGAGTGTGGCGGGGAGATAGGCAACCCCAGGAAGGGGTTGCCTCCACCCGAGGCTAGCCCTGGCGGTTGCGGTTGAAGAGGTAGGCGCCGAAGGCGGCGAGGCCACCGAGCAGAACGATGTCGCGGATCAACTTGAACAGGTTGATCACCCAGGCAATGCCGAGGCCGAGCGCCACCCACTGCACCCACCACTGGCCAGGCGACGTCATCATGTTGATGACGAGGCAGAGCAGCAGGATGAACGGGGCGGTGACGAGGAACTTCACGCGTTTCAGGGGTCCAAACACCATAAGCTCCTTTCCCTAATCATACGAGGCCGCCCCGGGAAGGTTCGACCACGATGACCACCTGGGATTTTAGGCGCGTTTCTGGTTTGGCGCCGCTCGGGATAGAATTCACCCGATTTCTCGTTCCTTCCTGGAGGTTTTCATGTCCGTTCGGCATCCGTTTTCTCGTCGTCAGTTCGTAGGGGGCGTCGCCGCGACCATCGGCGCCCTGAGTCTTCGTCCCGAGGCCGACCTGCGCGCGCAAGGGCAGACCGCCCAGTTCACCGGCGGCGAAGCCGAGTACGACGCCTACATCAAGCTGGCGAGCAACGAGAACAACTACGGCCCGCCGCCGTCGGTGATGAAGGCCATGAACGACGCGTGGAAGTACTCCAACCGGTACGGCTACCCTGACGGCAACGTCGTCCAGGTGATTGCCGACCACCACGGTGTCAGGCGCGAAAACGTCCTGTTGACGGCCGGATCGGGCGAGGGGCTGAACGTGATGGCCACGACCTACCTCGGGCCGGGGAAGAAAGTGCTCGGCGTCAGCCCGTCCTACGCCAGCATCTTTCAGCAGGCGGCCAACGTGAAGGCCGACTCGATTCAGATTCCGCTGACCAAGGACTACCGGCAGAACATCAGCCAGATGATCGAGACCGCGAACCGTTACGCGCGCGACATCGGCTTCGTCTACATGTGTAATCCCAACAACCCGACCGGCGCGATTGTCACCGCCAGGGAAATCAAGGACCTGCTCGACAACATCCCGAAGGACATGCCGGTGCTGATCGACGAGGCGTACCACCACTTCGTGGACGATCCCGCGTATGGCACCGCGATCCCGTATGTGCTCGAGGGCCGGCCGGTCGTCGTGGCCCGCACCTTCTCGAAGATCGCGGCGCTGGCCGCCATGCGCATCGGCTACTCGGTCGCGCCGGCGGAAATGATTCGCGACATGCGCATCTACGCGTCAAACAGCGTCAACGTGCTGGCCAAGTGGGGCGCGGTCGCCTCGCTGAAGGACAAGGCCGCCGAAGCCGACGTCAAGGCCAAGATCCTCGACATGCGCAACAAGACCACGAAGGTGCTGGAATCGTGGGGCTACCCGGTCATCCCGTCGCAGGCCAACTTCTTCATGGTCAGCCTGGGCGACCGCACGGTGCAGGGGGTGATCGAGGAGTTCCGCAAGAAAGGCATCCTCGTCGGCCGGCCGTTCCCGCCCATGCTGAACCACCTGCGCGTCTCGGTCGGCACGGCGGAGGACATGGAGAAGTTCATGACCGCCTTCAAGCAGATCTTCCCGCAGAAGGCGCAGGGCTGAAACCAGACAGACAGGCGGGCCTCGGGCCCGCCTGTTCTCGCCGCCGGTTTTATCCCGCCGCAGCCTACGAAGTAGGCGAAGGCGGACCTTTCAACTGAAATCCTGCCGGCGGTTCCACTCCCATCAAGTGCTTCACGAAGTAGTCCCAGCGGCGCCGGACCATGTACGGTTCGTTGCCGAAGCCGTGGCCGCGGTTGGGGAAGATGATCAGGTCGAAGTCCTTGTTGGCCTTGATCAGCGCGTCAGCGACGAGCAGCGTGCTGTAGAACGGCACGTTCGCGTCCATGGAACCATGCGCCAGCAGCAGCTTGCCCTTGAGCTTGTGCGCGATCAGCTGGTTGGCCTGGTTGTCGTAGTTGGTCGTGCCGTCGGCGTTCTTCTCGAGCAGTCCCTGCCACTTTTCGGCCCAGTCGTCCTCGTAGACACGGTTGTCGTGGTTGCCGGCCTGTGACACGCCGACCTTGAAGAAGTCGGGGTAGCTGAACATCGCCGCGGCGGTGGCGTACCCGCCGCCGGAGTGGCCGTAAATCCCGGCGCGCTCGATGTCAATCCACGGATAGCGCGACGCCAGCTCCTTCATGCCGGCCACCTGGTCGGGCAGGGTGTTGTCGCCCATGTTGCCGTAGTAGGCCGCGTGGAAGCGCTTCGACCGCCACGGCGTGCCCATGCCGTCGATCTGGACGACGATGAAGCCGAGTTCGGCAATGGCCTGGGTGTCGCCCCGCGCGGCCGAGAAGCTGCGGCTGCCCACGCTGCCGGTCTGCGGACCGGGATAGATGTTGTTGACGATCGGATACTTCTTTGCCGGATCGAAGTTGGTCGGCCGATAGAGCAGGCCATAGAGCTCGTCGACGCCGCCGCGGTCCTTCACGGTGATCGGCATGGGCGGCTTCCACCCGGTGGCGAGCAGGCGCGAGATGTCGGCCTTCTCGAGCGGCAGCACGACCTTGCCCGAGGCGTCGCGCAGCACCGACGTCGAGGGGACGTCTGGCCGCGAGAAATTATCGACGAAGTAATTGCCCGAGGGCGACATCGAGATGGCGTGGTCAGCGTCGTCTGGTGTCAGTAACTGGAGGTTCGAGCCGTCCATGCCGATGCGGTAGAAGTGCCGGAAGTAGGGGTCCCGCCCGCGTTGCTTTCCGACGCCCTGGAAGTACAGCATGCGGTTGGCTTCGTCGACACGCGTCAGCTGCGTGACGTTGCCCTCGCCGCTGGTGATCGGGTGCTTCTGCTTGCCGGTGTGCAGGTCGTGCAGGTAAAGGTGACCCCAGTTCTCGCGCTGCGAAAACCAGATCGCCTCGTTCGAGCCCGGCAGGTACTTCCAGTTCACCTTGCCGTTACCCGATTCGAGGAACGTTTCGCCCTTCTCCTCGAGCACGTCACGAATCGCGCCGGTGGCAGCGTCGGCCACACGCAGGTTGGCCTGCTGGTGGTTGCGCGAGGTCGAGACGAACGACACCTGGCTGCCGTCCGGATGCCACTGCACATCCACCCACTCGCCGCCGCATTTCACGTCGTCACAGAGGGTCGAGCGGTGCTGGTCGGGGCCCATCTGCAGCCGAATCACCTTCGGCCCGTCCACTTCGATGACCACGCGTTCGATCATCGTGACGTGCTCATCACCCGGCAGCGGGTACTTCCAGGCCGAGAGCGCGGGGTGGCCGACCACGGTGTTCACGAGATACATCTCGCCGGTCTTGCGCTGGTCTTGCTGGAACGTCGCGATCTTCTTCGAATCGGGTGACCACACCATCACGGGGTTGTCGCTGCGGATCCAGCCGGCGTTGTCGGTGGCATAGCCGTAGTCCTTGACGCCGTCGGTCGTCAGTTGCGTGTCGGCGCCGGTGGCGACGTCGCGGACCCACAGGTTGTGGTCGCGAATGAACGCGGCCAGCTTGCCGTCGGGCGACAGCATGCTGTTGGGAATCCGCGCCGGGCGGTCAGCACTGGTGCAGGCCGCGCCCTGCACGTCGCAGGTCCAGCGTTTGGTGTCGCTGTCGAATGAGAAAGAGAGACCGTCAGCGGCAAAGCTCAACTGCGTGAACGGCAGGCGCGTGGCCGGCACCGGCTTGCCCATGGCCGTCGTGAGCGCGGCCGCGACGGCAGTGTGGTTGAACGCGGGGGCTTTGGTCGCCCGCACCGCATCGACGAGCACGAACTCGCTGCCGGCCGCCGTGACGTTCCGGTACCAGAACCGGTCGTTGGGCAGCCAGTTGGCCTGCACGGGCCCGTTCGAGACGAGCGGGTTGGTGTTGTAGCCAAGATAGCGCTCGGCGCGTTCGTAGTCGGCCGCCGTGACAGCCGCCCGCGACTGGGCGGCGCCGGGCAGGGTCATGGCGGCGATGAGCGCGCCGGTCGCGAGGGAGAGCAGAGACAGCTTTCGCATGGCAAAAGTATGCCACGCCTGCGCTCAGGGGAAGATGAAGACCGGGCTCGGGCAAACCCGGTCTTCCAAGGGGACGAACGGTCTAGCGCTTGGTGCCGAGGCCGAACATGGCCATCCAGCACAGCCAGGTGTCGGGCGGGAAACGCGTTTCCGAGGCGATCAGCCCCGCACTTGCGCTCGACGGATTGACGAACGGCAGCGCGGTCTCCGGAACCGTGCGGCCGGTGGCCTTGTCGCATTCCGCGACGATCGGCTTGGCATCAACCAGGTAGTCGAAAACCAAATCGCTGTGCTCGATGCGCGTCGGGCTGCCGCCCCGTGCGTCCATGGCGGCAGCGCTGAAGATCCAGAGGTCTTCCTGTTGGCCTGCCGGGATCACATGGGTGACGGCGTCACGGACGCTGGTGAGGCGGATCGAAGTCGCGGCCGCCGCGTCGCTCTTGTAGTTCACGGCGTCGGTCAGCTTTTGGCTGTAGCCGTCGAAGGACCACACGCGGCCGGCGTCCGGGTGCGCGGCCGAGTTCTCCAGGCGGCCGCCGCGCAGGGAGACCGTGGCCGATGCCCACTTCTCGACGTTGCCGCGGACCCGCTTGCCCGGGGCAATGCGATCCATCTGCGCCAGCTGCGTGGCTTCGTTGGTGACCGCCTCGCGCGTGCCGGAGACGACATCAAGCGAGGTGTTGCTGAGCGAGCGGAAGACAAAGTCTTCGGGCCGCGTGCCGATGAGGGCGTTGTCGAAGGCCTCTGGGACGACGCCCGTGACTGGAGTGAAGTTCAGGGCCTTCGCGATCGATGATCCAGCCCGTGCCATCAGGAATGGCACATGGGTCAGGTGGTGATGCTGGCCAGGGGTCGCCACCAGGACCGAATGATCCTGGCGTTCGATGAAACCCATCATACCGACGAAGCGAATGGCAACCTGGCCGGTCGTGGGGGCAGCGAGCGCGGGACGAGCGATTGCGGTACACGCGGCGGCGGCTCCGAGGGACACTCGGCTGACAAACTGACGACGATTCATTTCGTGCTCCTGAGGTTGGGGGGCTATCGATCGGAGCCGTACAGCACCAACGCACTCCAAGCGCCGAGTCGACGGCCGTTGCTCTGTAGAACGTTGCGTTGGAGAGTGTTGAGGGCTTCGTCAGCGGTGATGCCCGAAGACATCAACCGGTGGAATCCCACCATGAGTTCGCGAGTGGCCGCTTCGTTGGCCCCGGGCAGCGTACCCACCACGGCCGGTACCCCGGCGGCGATGAACGCACGCGCCAGGCCAAGGGACCCTTCGCGGCTCATTGATTCGTTGGCCGTGACGTCGTCGATCACCACCACCCTGGTGCGCGGCAAAGCCCGGCTGGCAAGATCACGGCCGAGTAAGGCGCCTGAATATCGAACGCCCGGTTCGTCGGACAGCATGAGGCGCGACAGCAACGGGTAAGCGGCATTGGGCCTGGTCTGCGCGGATAGGTGAACGATGGCGTGCGATGGAGCGTCGGCGATAAACCGCGATCGCGTGGCCGCCGAACCGGTCAGCACTGCGGGCTGGTTGTAGGCGGCGGCGACGGCGAGCGCCTCGCTGGCCGCCAGTGCGCCCGGACCACCGAAGATCAATGAATCCGTCTGGCCGGTGGGTGGCGGCGAAGCGCGACCGGCGGCGGCTCCGGCAACGTTGGACGCCATCGTGACGGTCATTTGCTCAACCAGGAAGCGACCCTTGGAGGCATCCCACAAGGCCGCGAAGCTCACATCCTGGTAGGTGGCATCCGGCACGAACGAGAGTCGCGATACCCCGGCCAGGTCGCCCGCGACGGGTCTCAGGATCTCCCGGAACAGGTCCGCACCGGCGCCAGGGACGACGGCCTCGAGGCGAATCTCGTCCAGCTGCCGCGACACCAGTCGCTGCGCGTCGCGTCTGGTCAGCGGCCGCATGACTACCGTGGTGCGCTCATGGCCGATGACCCAGACTGCCAGCTCGTCTTCGAACTGATTGAGGGCGACGATGGCCTCGCCGACTGGTATCGATCGTTCGATGTCGCTCAACGTGTGGTTGACGGGGGCGCGGTTTTTTTCGGCGAGCGTCCGCGCCCTCGCCCGCTCCGACATCGCGAACGCCCGGGGATAGTCCTTGTTCCTGATGGCGAATTGGACGGCCGTGTCGAACAGTTGCCACGACTCGTCGAGGGTAGAGACCTGGCCTTCGTCCGACAGCGATGAGCGTTCTTCCTCGAACGCCTGGATGCCGCGCTCGAGCGCCGCATCGGCCGCCACCAGGTTGCCCAAGACGATGTTGGCCTTGGCCAACTGCAACGCCAACTGGGCGACGCGGAGACGATCACCGCGCTGCCCGACACGCTCGATCGCCGCTTCGGCCGCCGCGATGGCTCGCGCGGGATCGGTGCGGCGGAACACGTTGCTCTCAGCGGCGAGGATCGGTTCTTCGATGCGCAGGTTGACAGCCGCGGCCGGCACCGCGGCCAGGGCCAAACGTGCAGCGGCGAGGTCATTCTGCGCAGCCTTGTCCTGACCCAACTCCGACAACAGGGCGGCACGGGCGCTCAATGAGTCGACAATCGGGGCCAGTCGGCCGGCGGTCTTCGCGTTGTCGACCACCGCGTCCTGGAAAGCGAGACTGGCTTCCGGATTCTGGCGCCTGACCGCCGCGGCGGCGCCAACCAGCACACCATAGTGGAGTCGCTGCGATCTGGAGATTGTCAAAACGGGTAGCGCCGCGGCCCGGTGTTCCCACGCCTGTCGTTCGTCGCCGAGATAGCCGTGCAAGCTCGCCAGCAGGTTATGGGCCCCGGCGGCCTGCTCGACGTCTCCCATCTGAGCAAAGGTAGCGAGGGTGTCTTCGTACGCCGCCTGTGCCTCGCCAATGCGACCCTGGCCAAATGCGATGAGCCCAAGGAACCAGGTGCTGCGGCCGGCGGCAAAGAGATAGCGCCGTTCACGGGCCTCGGTGCCGCTGGCTGCAAAGGCCGACAGAGCGGTGCCGGTCTGGCCCGTGACGAAGTTAATCGCCGCCAGTTCGATGCGTGCGCGGACGGCAAAAGGCGAGTAGGCGGCGTGCAGCTGCGGCAACGCGGCCGCGAAGCTCGCCGCGGCCGCCGGGAAGCGGTCTTCGGCGAACGCGCGCGCGGCCTGCGCGTAGCCGGCGTGAGCGACCGCCAGGGCGCGCACGGCGCCGGATCCGCGTGCCTGGGCGCGTTCAATCGCGGCTACCGTGTCGATGTAAATCCGGTCACCCGCGACGCGGCCGAACGCCTCGGCCATGGCTCGCACGCGGGCGAGTTCAACGGCGCCGTCGCGCCCGGCCTCGACCGCAGCAGCCCATGCCGGCAGCAACTCGTTCTCGAGTACGGCCCGGGCCTCGGTCATCTGCGTCCGCACGGCGGCGTCGGCGAGCGTCACGTCGATGTCGCCACGTAGCTGCGGCTCGATCGCGAGCCAGGCGGCGGCCGCCGTTGGCCTGGATAGCTCGGCCAACCGCGCGCGGGCTTCGTCGGCCCACGGCGAATCCGCATCGCGTTCGAGATAGTCTGCCCACGCACGCTTCGCGTCGGCCGTCAGTGACAGGGCCGTCATCGCCAGGGCCCGGTTGAACCACGCCTCGGTCAGGGACGGATCGATCCGGCGGGCGCGATCCGCCGAAGCCAGGGCCCGGGGCAGGTCATCGGGCCGCAGGCCCAGCCGGGCCCGTTCGAGTTGCACCGTCGCGACATCGTTCAGGTACCGCGCGTTGGCCGGCTGTTCTCGCGAGGCCGCCAGCAGCGCATCGGCGGCGGCGTCGAACTGTCCGGCCAGCAACTGCGACCGGCCCAGGTCGTTCAATCGCGAGGGTGTTTCTCGTTCGCCGAACGACTCGCGAATCTTGGCGGCGGTCAGGAGGATCCGATCGGTCTCGGCGGCTCGGCCACCTTGCCCCCCAGCAGATGGCGCACCCAGTGGGGCATGCGGGAACCCCCCGGTCAGCCGGCCGAGAACCGATCGTTGCTCACTGACGCCGACAAGATTCACGAGCCCCGTATCGCGATCCAGCCACGGCCTCACGAGTGAGGGCGTGAACAGGACTGTGACCACGGCAGCCGCGGCTGCCAGCACACCCACCAGGGTTCGTCGAGTGGCTGCGCGTGAAGCGATCTCCACCGCAGGCTCGGCGTGGGGTGTGGACTCCGGCACGTCCGCAACCGTTCGCACGACCCCGGCCACCAGTGCCAGGCACTGGGGACACGAGGCAAGATGGCGATCCACGCGAGCACGCTCGGCCAGACTGAGGCCCCGGTCAACATACGCCGCCAGAACCTCCGGTTCCGGACAGCGGGTGTAGGAATCACCCATCTTGATTAGGTAGACGGACAGGTCCCAAAAACCTCTCAACCTCGGCGCGCAACAGCGGTGGCAGGGCGATGGTGGGATGGCCAATGAGCCCGATCGCTTCGCGGGGATCGATGCCCGAGTTCGTCAACGCGCGTTTTAGTTCCTTGATCGTCCGGTCCAGCCGGCGGTGCAGCGTCGGCACGGAAATGCCGCTCGTGCGCGCGATCTGGGCGATCGAAAGGTCATGCCGATACCGCAACGTGAGCAGCACCTGGTCCTGATCCGGAAGGGCCGCGATCGCTGACTGCAGGGTTCGTGCCAGTCGCTCGATGTTCACGCGGTGCTCGGCATCCTCGACTCGGGACTCTGATGTCTGCGGGGACGGTACCGCCGCGGCGGCTTCTTCTCCTACTTCAGTTGTCTTGAGCCGGACCGGCAATTGGTTCCACAGGTCGCGCAACTCGCGCACGGACACGCCCGAGCCCTGGCTGGTTTGCACGATTTCCAGCGCTTCGTCCAGCGTGTACCCGTCACGGGTCACCAGCCGCTCGAGCAGCACGGCCACTGGCCCCAGCCGATCCGCCACCGCCGACGGGCGCCACCGGCCCCACCGTTCCACGCAGAAGTCGAGCGACAGCCGCTCGATCACCGCGGCCAGATAGGTCCGCCATGAACTGCGATGCTGAAACTTGCGCAGAACGGCGTAGTCGTCCTCGATCAGGCGCAGGCGGACAAATCCGGCGAACTCCTCCTGCTCGGCAGACAGGTGTCGCCGCCGACCCGTCGTTCGCACGATTTGATCGATGAGGTCGAGGTGTTCGACGAGCAGCCGTTGATAGTCCACGCGGATTTGGATGGGAACCCGCCCGATTATCAGTACGCGTCGGTGTCAACACAAGGACGGTAACGGACAGGCGCGAATATTTTGGGTGAAAAGACAGTTGAGAGAATCCGCGCGCATGGCCGTCTAGATCAATAGCGAGACCGTCCCTTGGTCCGGTGCCCTTGGCACGACTCCTGAACTACAGCTCGTCACAGGAGGCAGGACGACGATGGGAACGCCCGCAAATTGGCCGATTCTTGATGAATTCAACCAGACGACCCTACCAGGGGATGCGTGCGCGCCCATGTGCGGGCCTGTGCGCCCAGTGGGACACACGCAGGATCGTTGGAAGCAGGATAGTATGATGATCAGCTTCTTTGGCGGACCCGGCGGGGCAGGAGCCCGCGTCTGGTCCTCAGGCAGAATTGTGGCGGACCAACCGGATCTGGAACAGCTGCGGACGCGAGTCCGCGAACTGGAAGCGTTGTGCACGGACGTGCTCGTCGCCGGCGTCGATATTGGACTGCCGCAGCACCTCCTCAATCAACTCTGGGGCGCCGTCGGCCACGGCGAGTTACCACACGCATTCAACGTCGACCTGCCTCCGGCGCCGCCGCGTCCGCAGACCGTGGCACCCGCCGCGTCTGAACCGGCCACCGTGACCGCCATGCCGGAGAAGCCCGCGGCAACCGGCCACGCGGCCGCGACGCCGCGTCCGCCGCTGGAGATTCCCGACATCCCGCTGACCTCGAACCCGCTGACGGCGCCGAAGGACGACTCGCACCCCAAGCCGCCGCAGGCCGAACTGAAGCCGCTCGGCATCAAGAAGACCGTCGTTGTCGTCGACGATGACCCGATGATGCTTGACGTGTTGTCCCGCATCCTGCAGCGCGAGAATTTCGAGCTGCTGATGGCGAGCGGTGGTCCCGAAATCATCCAGAAGCTCGCCGGGCACACCGGAGACGTTGACCTGCTCGTCACCGACTACGCGATGCCCGACATGCAAGGCCGCGAGCTGGCCGATCGTGTCCGCGAGCGGTTCCCGGCGGTCAAGGTGCTGTACCAGACCGGCTTCAGCGACATGCTGTTCGAAGACCGGGTGGAACTCGAGGAGGGCGCCGCGTTCCTCGAGAAGCCGTTTACTGCGCGGGGCCTGCGCGAGGCGGCCCGGCTGGTCCTGTTCGGTTCGATCAATCCCTAAGGCGGCGGCTTGCCGGGGTCGGATGACTCCGGTTCCGTCCCTGCATCCGCCCCACGCGCCACTTTCCTGGGCTCGCCGCCATGGCCGAGGTTCGGGTAGCGCCCGCCGCCCACGCCCGCCACGCACGGCTATACTGATCCGGTGAATCGCGCTGTCAGATTTGTGTTGGTGTTCCTGGTCGTGGCCACGATGGTGTCGGTCGCGGCCATGGTCATGTTGTTCGTACTGGTGGGCTCGGAACCGGCCGTTCCGGCGCGCGCGACGCTGGTCTTGAGCCCGAACGGGGACCTGCCCGAAGTGCTGCCCGAGGTCATGTTCGGCGGCGACGAGCTGACGGTGCGCTCGTATGTCGAGCTCATCCGCAAGGCGAAGTCCGACTCGCGCATCACCGGGATCCTGTTGCGGCCCGGCATGCTCAGCTCGCCCTACTGGGCCAAGATCCAGGAAGTGCGCGACGCGCTCAACGACTTCCGCGCCAGCGGCAAGTACGTCCACGCCTGGCTCGAGTACGCCGGGGATCGCGAATATTACCTGGCATCGGCTGCCGACCGCGTGTTCCTGTTGCCATCGGCCACGCTCGACCTGACCGGCATTGCCAGCTACGAGCTGTTCCTGCGCGGCACGTTCGACTGGATCGGCACCTATCCGGACTTCCTGAACGTCGGCGACTACAAGAGCGCCGTCAATACCTACCTGGAGAAGTCGTTCACGCCGGCCCATCGCGAGATGGCCGACTCGCTCAACCGCAGCCAGTACGAGCAACTGGTCCGCGGCATCGCCGATGCCCGCAAGAAGTCCGAAGAAGAGGTGCGCGGGCTGATCGACCAGGGCCCGTTCCTGCCGGTCGACGCGTTGCGCCTCGGGTTGATTGACGAGGTCGCCTACGAGGACGAACTTGACGACCTCAACGACGACCTGCGCGGCGCCGAGTTTATCGACGCCGAAGACTACGCCCAGGTCTCGTCGCGCGTCACCGGCCGGTCGAAGGTGGCCGTGATCAACGCGGTCGGCGTGATCAACTCCGGCCGCAGCGGCTACGACCCGATCAACGGCGCGGTGGTGGGCGCCGATTCCCTGGTGGAGTACATCCGCAACGCGCGCGCCGACCGCTCGATTCGCGCCATCGTGCTGCGGGTCGACAGCCCCGGCGGGTCGTCCACCGCCTCGGACGTGATCTGGCGCGAGTTGTCGATTTCGCGCGAGAACGCGCGGCCGTTGATCGTCTCGATGTCGGACCTGGCGGCCTCGGGCGGCTACTACATCGCCCTGGCCGGCGATGCCATCGTCGCGCAGCCGGGCACGCTCACCGGATCGATCGGGGTCTACACCGGCAAGTTCGTGACCGCGGGCAGCTTCGAGAAGCTCGGCGCCAACATCGAGTCGGTCAGCCGCGGCAAGCGTGCCGAAATGTACTCGCCGGACCGCCGCTTCACGCCCGATGAGCGCGAGAAGATCGCGGAGTCGATGCAGGCGGTCTACGACCAGTTCGTGGAGCGCACGGCGGCGGCGCGACATATGGCGCCCGAGAAGGTGGATGAGGTCGCGCAGGGACGCGTCTGGACCGGCGAGCAGGCTCGCCAATTGGGCCTGGTTGACGAACTGGGCGGTCTCTATACCGCAATCGACCTGGCCAAGCAGCGCGCGAAGATCCCGATCGACGAAGAGGTGGAGCTGGTGGTGTTTCCGCCCAGGCGCAGCGTGTACGAAGTGCTGTCCGACCAACTGCGGTCGCCGCTCGGCCGCCTGCAGGAACGCCACACAGCCGACGCGTTGATTCAGTTGCTGGGGCCGCGCGAAAGAAAAGCCTTGTCGGCGCTGCTCGCACCGTCAAGGCTCTTCAGGTCCGGGCAAGTGCTGGCGCACATGCCGTACGTGTTCGTGAGGTAGGTTAAACGCCGCCGGTGACGCGCGCGAGCGTGTCCTGGCGGATGTTGATCTTCAGGCCGCTCTTGGCCTTCTGCATGTAAGCGCCGAAGAACTTGTCGCGGCGCGCGTTTACCAGCTCATCGCGCAGCGTGTCCTTGCCCGACTCCACTTCGGCGTCGGTCACGCCGACCTTCTCGACCACGCGGATAACCGCGGTGCCGGTGGGCGTGGAGATCGCTTCGCTCACGCCGCCCTGGGGCAGCGCGAAGGCGGCGGCATCCACGGCTTCACTGATGCCGAGGTCAGGAATGGCGCTGCCGCGGGCGACCAGTTCGGTGGTCTTCACCTCAAGGCCGGCGCGCTTGGCCGCGGCGGTGAAGTCCTTCGCGGTCTTGAGATCGTTGGCAATTGCCGCCGCACGCTGCCTGGCCATTTCCGCGGCTTTTTCCTGGCGCACGTCGTCGGCGACGCGTGCCTTGACCTCGGCCAGTTGGGGCACGTACGAATCCTGGCGGCCGGTCACGGTCGCAAAGACCCAGCCGGTGGCGACGCGCAGGGCCGGCGTGACTTCGCCCTCCTTCATGGCGAAGACGCGCGACGAGAGTTCCGGCTGCGCGCCGATGCCCTGGATCGGCTCGTCCGACGCCATCATCCCGGTTTCGACCACCGCCAGGCCGCGTTCCTTGGCGACCCGATCGAGGTCGGCGGGCGTCTTGGTGGTGGCTTCGAGCGACTTGGCAATGCTCTCGGCCTCGGCCTGCGCCTTTTGCCACTTCAGCTGGTCCTCGAGCTCGGCGCGGACGTCGGCCAGCGCCCGGGTCGACTCGGGCTGGTTGTCGACGACCTTGATGATGTGGAAGCCGAACGCCGTCTTCACCAGGTCGCTCGTCTCGCCTGCCGTCATGCCGAACGCCGCCTGTTCGAACTCGGCCACCATGCGGCCGCGGCCGAAGTAGTCGAGGTCGCCGCCGTTCATGTTGTTGGTGTCGTCCTCGGAGTACTGCTTGGCCAGCGCCGCGAAGTCGGCGTTGGGCGCCTTGGCCTTCTTCAGCACCTCTTCCGCCTGTGCCTGCACCGCCTTCTCGTCCTTGCCTTCGAGCTTGAACAGGATGTGGCTGGCGCGCACCTGCGCCGGCGTCTGGTACTGCGTCAGGTTCTGCTGGTAGAACGCGGCGATCTCGGCATCGGGCACGACGATCGCGCTGCGGACCTGCTCGACGTTGACCTGCGCGTACTTGATCTTGCGTTTCTCGCCGATGCGGTACTTGTCCTTGGCGTTTTCGAAATACGGCACCAGTTCGGCGTCGGTCACGGTGACCTGGCTCTTGAACGCCTCGGCGGTGACCGGCACCACCTCGAGCTTCACCTTCTCGTTGCGCTTCTTGAACTCGGCGACCACGTCGGCATCGTCGACCGACATCCAGCCGGTGAGCGCGGTCCGCAGTTTCTCGATCTGCAGGGCACGGCGCAGGCTGGTCTCGAATTCCGTGGTGCTGAGCGGCGGATTCTGGATCTGCAGGATCTGCCGGTAGCGCTGCTCGCCGACGAACTTGCCGTTTTCCTGGAAGCCGGGCAGGGCGAGAATGCGCTCGCGAATCTCGACATCGCTGACGGTGATGCCTTGTTTGCGCGACTCGGCCACCATGGCCTCTTCATCGATCAGCTGCTGCAGGATCTGGCGGTCGATGCCAAGCTGCTTGAGCAGCTGGTCGTTCATCTGTCCGCCGTAGGCGTTGCGATAGGCCTGCACCTGCGCGTTGTAGCGCCGCGTGAACGCGCCTACCGTGATCGTCTCGTCCGCCACCGTGGCGAGCTCCTCGTTCGGAGCGGCGCCGGTGGGGGTGGTCAGGAAATCAGGGATGTAGAACAGCACGAAGGTCAGGACTACCGCCGCCAGGCTCCACTTGAGCCAGCCCTTGTGTCGCCGCATCCGGTCGAGCATCGTCATCGGTCAAAATCCTCTGGGAAACCAGAATCGTAACACGGAGGCGCACCCGGCCGAACCTTCGTGATTGAACCATCGTGCTTGAACCCCGTGTTTGAACCCCCGGGATTGAACCCCCGTGATATATTCAGTCAGTTGAATGACTTACGGCGGTTCTCGCCGTCCGGATCTGGCCGCTCGCCTGCGACGTGGCCAGCGCGCGCTCAAGAGCCGTCTCGAACGGACTGAGTCCGTCCTGGCCCTGGTTCGCGCCGCACACGACTCGCTTGACCCCGAAAGCATTGGCCGGCTCGTCGTGGCCCGTGCGGACGAATGGTTCAAGGCGCCCGCGTGCGGGCTGTTTGCTGCCGACCTCGACGGCCAAGTCGTGGGCCTGTCGTCAAAGGGCATGGGACCGGCGCTTACGCCCGCGGCGATCGGTGTAGCGCGCTGGGTGCTGGCGTATGGGCGCGAGCTGACGTCGGCCGACCTGCGAAAAGACGCGCGGGCGCCGGGGGCGGCCGGCGCGGTGCTGGCCTGGCCGTTGCGTTGCCGGGCCCAGACGGTGGGCGTGCTGGTCGTGGCCGAGCGGCAGGCCGCCACGCAGGCGCCGCACCTGCCTCCGGCCGTGGGCCAGTTGCTGGGTGTGATGCTGGAGGGTCCCGCGCAGGCGTTGGACAACGCCTTGCGGCTGCGGCGGTCCGAGGCACTGTCGGTGACCGACGACCTGACCCAGCTCTACAATTCGCGGTACCTGAACCAGGTGCTGCGGCGCGAGGCCAAGCGCGCCTCGCGTTCGGGTCGTCCGCTGTCGCTGCTGTTTCTCGACCTGGACGGCTTCAAGGGTGTCAACGACGCCCACGGTCACCAGGCGGGCAGCACGGCGCTGGTGGAAGCGGCGGCCGTCATTCGGCGGTGCGCCCGTGAAACCGACATGGTGGCGCGCTTCGGTGGCGACGAGTTTGCACTGATCCTGCCCGACACGGGATCGGAAGGCGCGGCAGCCGTTGGCGACCGTGTCCGGGAACGTATCGCGGCTCATCCATTTCTCGCGGGACATGGCCTGAGCATGCGACTGACCGCGTCGGTGGGAGTGGCAACGCTGCCCGACGTCGCGGCTTCGGCTGAAGAATTGGTGCGTGCGGCCGATATGGCGATGTACCAGGTAAAAGATTCGGGTAAGAACGGGGTTCGCATCGCCCAGGCCGAATAGGCCAGCGCTGCACGGTTCTGCACACAGCGCTTAGTAAGAAGCACTAGTTAAAAACATGGGTCTAGGTTCGTTTCTGTCGTTTCTTTCCACTGACTTGGCCATCGATCTCGGGACGGCCAATACCTGCGTGTACGCCAAGGGGCGCGGCATCGTCGTCAACGAGCCCTCCATGGTGGCGGTCAACAAGGTCACCGGGCGCGTCGAGGCGGTCGGCACCGGCGCCAAGGAAATGCTCGGGCGGACGCCCGGCAACATCGTCGCCATCAAACCGATGAAGGACGGCGTGATCGCCGACTTCGATGTCACCGAGAAGATGCTGACGTACTTCATCAAGAAGGCGCACAACGGCAACGTGTGGGTGCGGCCGCGCATCATCATCGGCGTGCCGTCGGAAATCACGCAGGTTGAAAAGCGCGCGGTCAAGGACTCGGCCTACCGCGCCAAGGCCAGCGAAGTGCACCTGATCGAAGAGGCCATGGCGGCGGCGATCGGCGCCGGCCTGCCGATCACCGAGCCGGCCGGCAGCATGATCGTCGACATCGGCGGCGGCACCACCGACATTGCGGTGATCTCGCTGGCGGGCATCGTCTACAGCAAGGCCGTGCGCGTGGCCGGCAACGAGATGGATGAAGCAATCATCCAGTACATCAAGAAGACCTACAACCTGCTGATCGGCGAGCGCACCTCGGAGCAGATCAAGATGGAGCTCGGCTCGGCGTATCCGCTCGAACAGCGGATGACGATGGAGATCAAGGGGCGCCACCTGATCGAGGGCGTGCCCAAGACCATCACCATCACCGACGAGGAGATCCGCGAGGCGCTCGCGGAAACCGTCAACGTGATCGTCGATGCCGTGCGGATTGCCCTCGAGCGCACGCCCCCCGAGCTGTCGGCCGACATCGTCGATCGCGGCATCGTCATCACCGGCGGCGGCTCGATGCTGAGGAACCTCGACAAGCGACTGCGCGAGGAGACCGGCCTGCCGGTGTCGAGCGCTGAGGATCCGCTGTCGTCGGTGGTGCTCGGCGCCGGCAAGATGCTGGGCGAGTTCGACCTCCTCCGCAAGATTGCCATCGATTAGAGCCGTGTCGGGAGTCGGGAGTCGGGAACCGGGAGTCGAAATGCCAAGCACCACGACTCCCGACTCCCGTCTCCCGATTCCCGGCCAGCGATAGAACCCGTATGGCTTTGGCCGATATCCGACAACGTCCCGGCGTGCTGCTTGGCGCGGCCATCCTGCTACACGTCGTCCTGATCTCCGCCCAGGTGAATACCGCGTCGGGGCTGCCGGTGCTGCAGGTGGTTACGTTCGGGTCGTTCGCCGAGGTGCAGCGCGGCACGACGGCGCTGTTCGACGGCGTGCGGAACTTCTGGTCGGGCTACGTCGCGTTGCGCCAGGTGCACGCCGAGAACGACGCCCTGAAGAGCCAACTGCAGACGTTGCAGGTGCGGTTGCAGCAAGAGCGCGCCGAGGCCCAGCGCACCGACAGCCTGCGCCAGTTGCTCGAACTGCGCGAGCGCGCCCACCTCGACACCACCGCCGCCGAGGTGATTGCCGCCGCCGCCTCCCCGGAATTCCGCACGGTCACCATCGACAAGGGCACCAATGAGGGACTGCGCAGCGACATGGCCGTGATCTCGCCGGCTGGCGTGGTCGGCCGCGTGATCCTGCCGGCGCGGCGGGCGTCGAAGGTGCAGTTGCTGATCGATCGCAACGCCGCGGCCGGTGCCTTGATCGAGCGGACGCGCGTGCAGGGCGTGGTCGAGGGGTTTGGCGACGGGTCGCTGCGGATGCAGTACGTGCCGGGCACGGCCGACGTGAAGCCGGGCGACCTGCTGGTGACGTCGGGCATCGACGGCATTTACCCGAAGGGTTTCGTGATTGGCACCGTCGAACAGGTCGAGCGGGGCAGTGGCGGTTATCACCAGATCACGGTGCGGCCGGCAGTGGATTTCGCGCGCCTCGAGGAAGTCCTGATCGTTCGCACGCCCCAAGCGTCCTCGGGCGACGTGCCCGAGGGGACGCCGTGAGGGCGGTCGCCGCTGCGGCGGCCATCGTGGCCGCGCTGGCGCTGCAGACGACGCTGGCGGGGATGGTGATTCAGGGGACCGCGGCCATCGACCTGGTGCTGATCGTGGTGGTCTATATTGCGCTCAAGTCGGGCCCGGCGGCCGGCCTGGTCAGTGGGACCGCGGCCGGGTTGGTCCAGGACGCGTTGTCGAACCCGATCCTGGGCATTGGCGGCCTTGCCAAGACCATCGTCGGCTTCCTGGCGGGGGTGCTGGCCACTCAGTTCATTCTGAACGGGCCGCTGCCCCGGCTGGTGCTGCTGGTCCTGGCGACGTTCCTGCACGCCGCCATCTTCATGGGGCTCTATGTGTTGCTGGACCTGCGGCAGTTTCCAGACCCGCTGCCATCGGTGGTCGGGCAGGCGCTCGGCAACGGCTTTGTCGGCGTGGTGGCGTTCCAGCTGGTCGAGTGGTTGCCGGGCTTCGTCGACCGCAGTCGCGGCAGACGGTCTTTGAAGCGATAATTACAAGATTCGGGGGCGGGAGTAAACTCCTGAACCCGTGAACCCGTGAACCCGTGAACCCGTGAACCTGCCATGGCCATTGCCGAAGATCGCCGCCGCCTGACGACCCGCCTCACCGTACTACGGGTGTCGGTGGCGGCCGCCTTCCTGCTCCTGGCGCTGGGCTTCTGGTTCTTCCAGGTCGTGCAGCACGCCAAGTTCCAGGAGATGGCGGAGAACAACCACCAGCGCACGCTGACGTTGCGCGCGCCGCGGGGCATCATCTTCGACCGCACCGACCAGCTGCTGGTCGAGAACCGCAACTCGTTTAACATCTCGATCCTGCGCGAGCACACCAAGGACATGGCCCGCACCATTCGCCTGTTGGCGTCGGTGACCGGGGTCGACGAGAAGATGGTCGGCGAGGTCGTCGCGCGCCAGCGCCGCGAGCCGAGCTACCGGCCGATCGTGATCATCCGGGATGCGACGCTGGCCCAGGTCGCGGCGGTGACCGCGCGCCGGCTCGACTTCGAGCTGCCCGATGTGATCGTCCAGGAAGTGCCGACCCGCGAGTATCCCGATCAGTCGATGGCGGCGCACCTGATCGGCTACGTCGGTGAGGCCAGCGAAGACCAGATGAGTGCCGACCAGGTGGCCTCCGGATCGATCGTCGGCCAGTTCGGCATCGAGCGGGTCTATAACAAGCTGCTGATGGGCGCGGACGGCGCGCGCCGGGTCGTCGTCAACAGCATGGGCCGCGAGATTCGCACGCTCGAAGAAGTGCCGCCGGTGCAGGGCCGCCGCGTGCAGCTGTCGCTCAACTCGGCCATGCAGAAGGCCGCCGAAGACGCCTTCCGCGCCGCCGGCTACTGGGGCGCGGCGATAGTGCTCGAGCCCAAGTCCGGCGACGTGCTGACCCTGACCAGCCTGCCCGCCTTCGACCCCAACGATTTTGCGACCGGCATCGACCGTGCGACGTGGAACCAGCTCAATACCGACAAGTTGCGGCCGCTGCAGAATCGCGCGATCCAGGGCCGCTATTCGCCGGGGTCGCTGTTCAAGATCCTGATTGCGACGGCGGCGGTCGAGGAGGGTGTGATTTCGCCCGAGCGGCAGATCTTTTGCGCGGGCGGCGGCACGTTTTACGGCCGCTTCTTCCAGTGTCTCGGCAAGCACGGATTCATGGACATGCGGCGTGCGCTCGAAAAGTCGTGCAACACCTACTTCTATACGGTTGGCGACATGCTCGGCATCGACCGCATCCACAAGTGGGGCGAGAAGCTGGGGCTGCACGGCAAGAGCGGCATCGACCTGCCCAACGAGGCGGATAGCATCGTCCCGTCGCAGGAGTGGAAGCGCAAGCGCTTCAACGAGCGGTGGTACGCCGGTGACACCATTTCGGTCGCGATCGGCCAGGGCATGGTGGACGTAACGCCGATGGGGCTGGCGGTGATGATGGCCAGCATTGCCAACGGTGGCACGCGCGTGGTGCCGCGCCTGGTCAAGGCGTTTGATGACGGTAATGGCTGGCAGCCGGTGGCCGCGCCGCCGAGCCCATACGCGCCGTTCCTCATGAAACCCGAGACCATCTCCGCGGTGCGTGACGGCTTGTGGCTGGCGGTCAACGGCGCCGGCACGGCGCGGCGCGCGATGATCCCGGGCCGCGACGTGTCCGGCAAGACCGGCACGGCGCAGGTGATTTCCCTCCAGGGCAAGAAGCGCGCCCGCGGCACCGACCGCGACCTGCGCGACCACGGCTGGTTCGTGTTCATGACGCCGAAGGACAATCCCGAGCTGGCGGGCGTCATCTTCACCGAGCACGGCGAGCACGGGTCGTTGGCGTCGCCGATCGCGAAGCACATCATCCAGACCTATTACGCGCAGCGTGACGGCGAGCCGTTGCCGGTGCTCGCGCCGCCCCCGGCGGCGGCGCCGGTACCCGTTCCTGTGCCTGTGCCTGTGCCGGCGGCACCGGTCCGCACCACGGCGATGACCGGTCCGGCCGGGGGAGGGCGCTAGTGTTCGAGCGCCGGCTCTACTATCACATCGACTGGGCGCTGATCGGCGCCGTGCTCGCCATCTGCGCGATGGGCCTGGCCATGATCTACAGCACCACCGGCGGCGCCGGTCCGGTCTACTGGACGCAGGTCTACGCGCTGGGGCTGGGCGCCGTGGCCATGGTGCTGTGCCTGTCGTTCGACTATCGCTCGCTGGCCGACAAGTCGCACTTCTTCTATCTGGCGATGATGGTGGCGCTCGTCGGCGTGCTGTTTTTCGGGGCGGTGCGCGGCGGGTCGCGCCGCTGGATTGACCTGGGCGTGTTCAACCTCCAGCCGTCGGAATTCGCGAAGGCCACGCTGGCGTTGATGCTGGCGAAGATGCTCGGCGAAGAGCGGCGGCCGGCCCTGACCAATACCGATCTGGCCCTGGCCGTTGCCCTCACCGCCATTCCGTTCCTGGCCATTGCCCGCCAACCCGACCTGGGCACCGCGGTCACGTTGTTGCCGATCCTGCTGGTCGTCGTCTTCGTGGCCGGCATGCCAATGAAGTACATCTACACCATGGTGCTGCTGGCCGTGCTGGCGGCGCCCATCGCCTACAAGTTCGGCCTGCAGGACTACCAGCGGGAACGCATTTCCACCTTCCTCGACCCGGCCCAGGACCCCCGTGGCGCCGGGTATCAGCAAATCCAGGCCCGCATCACCGTCGGCTCCGGCGGCGTGTGGGGCAAAGGCTACATGGGAGGCACGCAGGGGCAGCTGCGCTTCCTTCCCGTCGCGCACAACGACTTCATCTTCTCGGTGCTCGCCGAGGAGCAGGGGCTGGTCGGCGTGCTCGTCGCACTCGGGTTGTACCTGTTCGTTATCATGCGCGCGCTCGATGCGGCCCGGCTGGCCAAGGACCGACTCGGCGCTTATCTCGTCCTGGGCGTGCTCTCGTCGTTCACGTTCCAGGTTGTCTACAACATCACCATGTCGGCGGGTCTGGCGCCGGTCAAGGGGCTCACGCTGCCGCTCATGAGTTACGGCGGCTCCTCCCTGATCGCGACGCTCGCCGGGTTCGGCCTCATCCTCAACGTGCGGATGCGGCGGTTTACGAACTGATGCCGACTATGGCGGGAGTCGGGAGTCGGGAGTCGGGAGTCGTGTACGTCGTCTCCCGGTTCCCGGTTCCCGGTTCCCGATTCTGACAGGGCACTTTCCATGAACAAAGAAATGATCATCGCCTCGAATGGCCACGAAACCCGTGTCGCCATTCTCGAGGACGATCAGCTCGCTGAGCTGTTTGTCGAGCGCGAGCAGAATCGCGGCGTCGTCGGCAACGTCTACAAGGGCCGGGTGTCGAAGGTCCTGCCCGGCATGCAGTCGTCATTCGTCGACATCGGCCTCGAGCGCGACGGCTTCCTGTATGTCTCGGACGTCATCGCCAACCTCGACGAGTACGACAAGGACGACGACGACGACGAAGGTGCCAAAGGTGCCAGGGGTGCCAATGGTTCCAAGGGCGAGGGTGCCGAGGGTGCGGGTGCCAATGGTGCCGAGGCCGGGGCCGAGGGTACGGCCGCGCCCGAGCGCCGCGGCCGTGGCCGTGGCGGACGTGGTGACCGCGAAGAGGGCAAGGAACGGGCGCCGGAGCCCAAGATCGAAGAGCTCCTGAAAGAGGGCCAGGACGTGATCGTCCAGGTGGCCAAGGAGCCGCTCGGCACCAAGGGCGCGCGCCTGACCTGCCACGTCACGCTGCCGGGGCGCTTCCTCGTGTTCATGCCGACTGTCGACCACATCGGCATCTCCCGCAAGATCGACAGCCGTGAGGAGCGCACGCGCCTGCGCGGCATCGTCAAGGAGTTCCGTGAGCAGCACCACTTCAGCGGTGGCGTGATCATCCGCACGGCGGCGTCGAACCGCTCCAAGGACGACATCCTCGCCGACCTCAACTACTTCTACAAGATCTGGGTCGACATGCGGCAGCGCGGCGAGCAGAAGCGCTCGCCGGTGACCGTCTACCAGGAGCCCAGCCTCGTCGCCAAGCTGCTGCGCGACCTGCTCACCGACGACTACTCGGCGATTCGCATCGATCATGCCGGTGAACACCAGCGGGCGCTCGAGTTCATCGGTCGCATCATGCCGGGCCTGGCGCCGCGCGTGAAGCTCTATGACAAGGACTTCCCGATCTTCGACGAATACGGGGTCCAGGCCGAACTCGACAAGGCACTGCGCAGCAAGGTGTGGCTCAAGTCGGGCGGCTCGATCGTGATCAATCAGACCGAGGCGCTGGTCGCGATCGACGTCAACACCGGCCGCTATGTCGGCAAGAAGACCGCCGGCCGGCTCGAAGACACCATCATCAAGACCAACCTCGAAGCGGCCAAGGAAATCGTCCGCCAGATCCGGCTGCGCGACCTCGGCGGCATCATCGTCTGCGACTTCATCGACATGGAGGAGAAGAAGAACCGCCTGAAGGTGTTCGGGGCGGTCGAGCAGGAGCTGCGCAAGGACCGCGCGCCGTCAAAGGCCCTGCAGGTCTCGGACTTCGGCCTGGTGATCGTCACGCGCAAGCGCGTGAAGCAGAGCCTCGAGCGCGTGCTGACCGAGCCGTGCCCGTATTGCTCGGGCGCCGGCACCATCAAGTCGAGTGCCACGGTCTGCTACGAGATCCTGTCGGAAGTGAAGAAGGTGGGCTCGGACCTGGACGGCCCGGGTGTGCTGCTGCGGGTCAATCCCGACATCGCCCGCGCGCTGCAGGAGGAAGAGAAGGGCGTGCTGCGCGACCTCAAGGAACTGCTGCGCCGCGACGTCATCGTCAAGCCCGACGTGCACCTGCATCACGAGCAGTTCGACGTCATGTCGATCGGCGGGTGACGGGCCACCAATAGAAAAAGCCGGGTACCGCGTCGTGCGGTCCCCGGCTTTGTCGTGTACGGCTCGCGGTGTTACATCGCGGGCGGCATGTGAATGAGGTAGCCGACACCGGCGCGGTTGATCCAGACGCGCAGGTACTCGTTCCCCTTCAGCATTTCCACCCTTGTGCCCGTCCGCGTCGAGGCGGGCGCGTCGGGGCCGGGCTGCAGGTCCTTGGCTTCGGCCGCGGGGATGATGCTGACGACCTCGCGGCCGGCCACCTTGCCCCCCTGGACGAACTCGACCCAGCGCTCCATGGTCTGTCCGGGCACGACCGGCGTCACGGCCTGCGCGGTCAGGCGGACCTGGTAGGTCCCGGCCTTCAGCGCCTTGCCGTCGGCCATTACGCTCCGGGGCAGGCTTACCGACCCGAGGCTCGCCTCGCCCGCGGGCACCTGGCCTTGCGGGGTGGTTTGCGCGGACACGACGCCCGCTGTCAACACGGCCGCAAGCATTGCGACAAGAATCCTGACCTTCATGCGTTCTCCTCCTGGCGGCGATCCGGGGGACCGCCTTCGGGGTTCATTATGCCAGAAGAGTGCCATTCGACTCGATAGGCGTCCAGCCCGGCTGGACACCCATCTCGCTCATGGCAGGCCATCTGGAGGGCAGCTGCAGGCCCCAAGTAGGGCAAGGGCCTGCCCTGAGCGAGTAACCGGACGCTTAGCGTCCGGTTACGAGTCGAAGGGTTACTTCTTGGTAATCACGACCGAACCGCTATGGCTGCGAACCGCAACCAGGGCGCTGGCGTCGCCGTAGGCGCCGCGGATGGCGCGGTTGCTGGCGCCCCGCCGTTGGTCACGGTCGTTGCGGCCCATGGTCCGCAGGGTCACCGGCACGTCCGACCGCACGCTGCCGCTGAACGTGTCGGCGTCCAGTTCGAAACCGGTGTTGCCCGAGAGGACGATACGGACGTTGCCGGAGTGGGAGGTGAAGGCGTACCGGCCGGCCTTGATGAGCGGGGCATCGAAGTCGATGTTGCCCGACACCGACTTGGCCTCGACCCGCTCGACCTGCGTCCCCGACAGCCGGACATTGCCGCTGACCGAGCCGGCCTGGAGCGTCCGCACTTTGAGCCCGGAGGCGATCACCGAGCCGCTGACCGTGCTGAGCACCATCGTCGACGCGCCGCCGGCGTCGCGGGCGGTCACGTCGCCCGACACCGTTTTGGCGAGCGCCAGGTTGGGGGCGGAGTCGACGCTGACATCGCCGCTGATCGTCTCGGCCCGCACTTCACCGCGCACGCCCGAGACGATCACGTCACCGGAGATGGACTTGACGGCGACCGAAGCGCCCGTGGGGACGGCAATCACGTAGTCGATTCGGCCCGAAAAGCCGCGGTCCCCGTTGCCGCGGCGCGGGTAGACCGAGCGCACTTCGACACGGCCGTTGAAGTTGTTCATCTCCACCCGCAACTCGCTCAACAGCCGCTTGGCCTCGTCTGCGCTGCGATGGCGGACCCGCCTGGTGGCCTCGACGCGAATCTCGTTACCGCTGCTGCCGGTGACTCGGACGTCGCCGGCGATGCCGGTGAGGTCGAGCGCCGCGCCCTCGTCGACCTTGAAGGTCTGCGAGGTCTTGTCAACCGTTTCGGGGCCCTGGCGCGAATCCTGGTAGCGCTCGAACCAGCTCGGACGCGGGCCGCCTTCGTCCAGCAGCAGGCCGCGCAGGGTGACCGCGGCACTGGCCGGCGAGGCGCTCGCGACCAAGGCGAGGGCGACAATCAGGCGTGGGAAGAATCGGTTCGGCATAACGTCCGTTACTGCGACAGGGTCTGGATGCGGCGCCCTGCCTCGGCTTGATTGCCCTTACGCATTTCGTTGATCAACTCGACCGTGGTCTGCAGCAGCGCCACCTTGGTGCGGAGGGCGTCGAACAGGCCGTCCTGCGCGTTGGTGCTGGCCGGCTGCGACTTGAGCGCGGCGCGGCTCTCGCTGATCGCCTGGTCGATCACCGTCAAGTTCTTCTGCAGGACCGACGCCACCTGCGGGTCGAGTTCGCCGTTGTCCTGGTTGGCAATGGTCTGCAGGTCGTCAATCGCCTTCTGGTAGTGCTTCTCGGCCGCTTCGAATTCTGCGGCCACCGACTCGACGCTGATCGCGCGCCCGGTGGCCTCGGCCGCGTTGTCGGCTGGCGCGTTGTCACGCGACATCAGCGGCAGCAGGCCGATCACGGTCGCCAGCACCAGCGCCGCGGCGGCGCCCAGCCACACGGGCCAGTTCGCGCCGCCTCCGCCAAGGCTTCGGCGCCCAAGCTCTGGCATGGCGAGCAGCCGGCCTTTCGGGGCCGGTTCCGCGGCCACGGCGGCCTGCAGGCGCGTCCATGAACCGGGCGCCGGCTCGTGACGGTCGAGCATGAAGGCCGCCGCACGGATGGTGCGCAAGTCGGTGACGAGCGCGCCGCAGAGGTCGCAGGCCTCAAGATGCCGCTCGACGTTCCGCTGGGTCGCGGGATCGAGACGCCCATCGACGAAATCGACCAGGGCGGCATTGAGGTCACTACAGGTCATAACTGAAACTGAAACTGAAACTGAAACTGAAACTACCAACTAAAACTACCAACTATCAACTCTTCAACTTTCAACTCTCTTCCGCAGTCCGTTCGCAAGGTAGGAGCGAATACGCATCCGCGCCTTGTGCACCTGCGACTTCGACGTGCCTTCCGACACGCCGAGCATGGTGCCGACCTCATGATGCCCGAACCCTTCCACGTCGTGAAGGAGGAAGGCGGCCCGGCAGGCCGGCGGCAGCGACGCGATCGCCCGTTCCAGGTCGATGCGGCTGACCGCGCTCAGGATCGGCACCGGCGACGCGACCGGCACGGCGTCGGGCTCGTCCAGCGAGTCGGTGTGCTGGCCCATGCGCGTTTGCCGGTTGCGCAGCACGTCCAGGCAGTGGTTCATCGCCAACCGGTAAAGCCACGTGCCGAGGGACGACTCGCCCCGAAAGCTCGCAATCTTCCGGTAGGCCAGCAGGAAAATATCCTGCAGCAGGTCGTCGGCCTCGCCCTTGGCGCCGGTCATCCGGCTCGCCAGATTGTAGAGCCGCGTGGCGTGCTGGCGGTACAGGGCCTCGAACGCCGACCCATCCCCACTCCGAATGCGCTCGACCAACTCGAGATCGGCGCTGTTCACGTCACTTGTAGGGTTAGACGGGGACATGGGGGAGGAGGTTGATAGGGTGCCTAAGGTGCCTAAGGTGCCTAAGGTGCCTAGGGTGCCTAGGGTGCGCGGGGGTGGGCCTGGGATTGGTGCGCACGCCAACAGAGACGTCTGAAAGGCCTAATTGGTTCGCATTCTTCGTCTTTGCACCTCAGGCACCTTAGGCACCCCAGGCACCCCAGGCACCCCAGGCACCCCAGGCACCCTAGGCACCCTAGGCACCCTTCCAATGAATTCCCGAAAAGCCTACCACTCGTCCCGGGGCGACGGTCAGGCCCTCCGCCGATAGCAGGGACCGTTTGAGGGACAAACTGGAGTAGCCGCCCAGCCGGCCCCCAGCGGCGACGACCCGGTGGTAGGGCAGGCCGGGCCGGTCGGCGGTGCGCATGATGTTGCCCACGGCTCGGGCGGCGCGGGGCTTGCCGGCCAGGCGGGCCACGTCGCCGTAGGTGGTCACCCGCCCCGGCGGGATGCGCGACACGATCAGCAGGACCTTGCGCTCGAACGCGGTCACCGGCCCACCGTGATGCGCGCCCGGAGGCTGGTCCCTCCGAGGTTGTCTTCGCCAAACGCCTTCGACACGCCACCCTCGCCGATGGCGTCAGGTATTGTGGTCCAGGCGACCTCGCCTGCCACGCCCAGCCAGCGCGTGATCTTGAACTCGGCGCCGCCGCGCAGGTGGTATCCGCCAAACCGCTCGTGGACGTCTTCGCCCGCGCCCGAAAACGAGGAGGTCTCTTTGTAGCCCATCGAGGTGTAGCCCCCGGCCGCATAGGGAATCAACTTGGGCAGGCGGCGAAATCGAAACTTCCAGCCGGCGCTGATCTCGAGCGGCACGACCGAGACGTTGACCGGGATGCCGAGCGGGTAGACCTGGCCGTCGAGGATCAGCACGCGCTCGCCTTCAGCCGCGAACTGCCAGGCGCCGATGTCCACGAACAGCCCGCCCCACGGCAGGCCGGCGGTGGCGCCGCCGCCCAGGATGGTTCCTGAAGGCGTGCCCAGGATGGCGTCGAAGCTGTCGGTGGCCGCGAAGGTGAACTGCCCGACCATGGCGTAGCCGCCCATCTCGATGCTGCGCGAGGGCGCGGATCGCCGCACGGTGGTTTGCGCCGTGGCCGGCAAGGCCATCGACAAGGTCGCAACCATCGCCAGAACACCGAGGCGCCCCACCTGTGTGATCTGCGTCATCTGTGTCATCCTGTGGCCGTTATCGCGCGAGGCCGAGGCCGCGCAGCGTGGCGCGTGGGTTGATGAGGCCGTGGCCGAACAGGTCGTCGCGGCCCGCGGCGCCCTTGTCGGTGGCATACAGCTTCATGGCCGCCTCGATCGCCGCCGGGTTGGTCACGCCCTGCTGCATCAGCAGCGCGGCAAAGCCCGACACGTGCGGCGTCGCCATGGACGTGCCCTGGTAGTAGTAGTAGGAAAACGAGTCGGCCCGTGGCGGCCCGTACTGCGACGGCGGCCGCTCGAAGGTTTCGAGCAGGTCGAGGTCGAGGGTCTGTTGCAGGATGCCGGCGCTCGTGCCGCCGGCGCGCTGGTCGCCGCCGGGCGCCGACAGTTCCACGAACGTGCCCGAGGTCGAGTAGTAGGCCGCGTCGAGCGTGCGGCCGACCGCGCCGACCGCCACCATCCCGTTGATGTCGGGCGCCGGCTGCGCCAACCGGTTGGGCTGGTTACCGCGGTCGCGGGTGTTGCCTGACGCCACGGCGATGAACACGCCCCGGCCCACCGCGTAGCGCATGGCGTCGGTGACCACCGGCGCGGGTCCGCCTGACGAGCGGCCAATGCTCAGGTTGATCACCTTCGCGCCGTTGTCGGCCGCATAGCGAATCCCTCGCGCCACCACATCGTCGGTGCCCTCGTTCGGACTCGAGAAGATCTCATCCCACAGCGACTGGATGATCTTCACCGGCATGATCCGGACGTTGTAGGCCATGCCGGCGACGCCGATGCCGTTGTTGGTGAGCTGGCCAACCGTGCCCGTGACGTGCGTGCCGTGCGAATCGAGATCGACCGGGAAATCGTCGTCCCAGATGAAGTCGCGCGGGGCCACGAAGCGCGTCGAGCCGCTCGCGCCCAGTTCCGGCGCCGCCGCGAACGGGACGTCAACAATCCCTAGGGCGGGGTAGAGGGGGCCGCCCTGGGTCATGCGGAACGGGAATCGCGAGTTGTAGCGGAACGTGCCCGAATGGAAGGCCACGCCACTGTCGAGCACGGCCACGATGATGTCGGAGGTCGCGCCAGGCTGGATGTCCCACGCGCGCTCCATGTCGAGGGCGGGGAAGTTCCACTGGTTGGCGTACAGCGGGTCGTTGGGCCTGCTCATCGCGTAGTTGCGATAGCGCGGCTGGGCGTACTCGACGTCGGGCCGCGCGCGCAGCACCGCGGCGGCGGCTTCGGGATCGGCGTCGTGGGGAATGCCGATGAGGTCGAAGTTGGCGGAGCCGGATCGGTCGACCGTGTCACCGGCGACCTGGCTGGTCGCGGCCGTGATGCCGCCGGCCGTGGCGTCGGGCTTGAACTTGACGATCACCGAGCCGCGGACGTACGGGAGGTCGGCGTCGCCGCGTTCGCGCAGCCGGTCGGCGTCGTCGCGGCCGCGCGCCGGGCGCGGCGGGTCCTGGTCACGCAGGCCGCGATCGATCGGCGGCAGCGAGGCCTCCTGCATCAGCATCCGGGTGAAGGCGGGCGCCTGTGGTTCCTGGCCGATCCCGGTGGCGGTGAGCAGTCCCGCGCCAATGACGGCCGCGAGGCCCACCGTCTTCCACAACGTCATACCGTCATGTTAGTTGCTCCGGCGCCCACCGCTACAAGTAGTTCAGCGGATCGATCCCGTACTCGGCGGGATCCAATGGTGCCAGCACGCTCTTGGGCCCGGGACCGTCTGCGGTGGCTTCCCACAGGTTGATGTCGTACGGAACCTCCAGGGCCTGTCGCGACGGCAACTGGATGACGCGGACGCGTGGCTTGTAGGGATCCGGCGCGTGCACGGCCATGACCACGGCGAGGGCGCCGGTGTCGAGGCGCACCAGGTTGCCGGGCGGGTAGATGCCGAGCAGCTGCGTGAAGCGGCGGACCAGGTGCTGGTCGAACTGCTGGCCGTCGTTGCGCTTCATCACTTCGAGAATGCGGTCCGACGGGAAGGCCTGCTGATACGCGCGCTGCGATCGCATGGCGTCGTAGACGTCGGCAATGCTGCACAGCATGGTGCCCAGGTTGAGGCCGGCCCGCGAGACGCCGAAGGGATAGCCCGTGCCGTCGAGGCGCAAGTGGTGTTCGAACGCGATCACCGGGGCAATCGCCGGCATTTCCGGCGTGCGCCGGAGAATCTCCGCGCCGTCCACCACGTGCATGCGCATGATGTTGAACTCGGCGTCGGTCAGTTTCTCGGGCTTGTTCAGGATCTCGGTCGGCGTGCGCACCTTGCCGATATCGTGCATCAGCGCTGCCAGGCCCAATTCGCGCAGCATCGAGCCTTCCATGCCGAGCGCGCGCGCCTGCGACATGGTCAGAATCGACACGTTCACCATGTGCGTGAACGTGTAGTTGTCGTAATTCTTGAGTGCGGTCAGGGCAATCAGCGCGGTCCGGTTGGCTGACACGGCCTGCGCCAGTGAATCGATCAGGGCGCGAGCGGCCTTCGGGTCGGGCGTGTCCTCGGTCTTGGCCATCTCCCACACCTGGCCGGCCACATTCGAGGCGTCCGCATAGAGACGCCGGATCGTCGCGACGTCGGCTGCCGACTTCTCGACTTTCTGCTCGGCCTGGATGCGCCCCACCCGAATGTGCGTCAGCGTCCCGAGCACGGCCAGCGGATCGTTGGGTTCGACGCCTGGTCCCGACGCGCCGGGCCGCCGCTCGGGGTGGGCAATGGTTTGCGCCAGCGTCTGCAGTTCGTCGGGGGTCACGCCACGGTCGAACACGATGCGTTCGATGCCGAGCGACTTCAGTCGCCGGATCATCTCGCCCATCGACTCGGCGGCGCGCGGCAACGGCATGTCGCCGACAATCACTTCCTGGCCGATGATGCCGATCGCCACCGACGGTTGGTCGCTCAGCAACTGCGTGATCGATTCGTTGAGGCCGTCGAATGCCCGCTGCACCAGCGGATGCGAGGGCGCGTACAGCTGGGCGCCGCGCAACGCGGCGCCCAGCCGGCGCATGAACTCGTCGGCCATCCGCAGGCGGGTGACTGGATCGATCACGCCTGGGTCCTCCGTGCCGCGGACCGCATCGGCGCGGGTTCGGCCAGCGCCGTCCTGACCGCGCGCTTGACGCCGCGCGAACCGCCGTCGGCCGCTTCGCTCAACGTGCGCTCGGCGCTCGGCAGGCTGATCGCGCGCAGGGCGCGCGCAGCCGCCGTCCGGATGCGGGTGGTGCGCCCAGGCGCGTACCACTCGCCGCGATAGAGGATGTCCTTCAGCGTCGCGACCGAGCGTTCATCGTTGGCGACGCGTCCGAGCGACTCGATGTTCGAGATGTAGTCGCCCTCGAGCGCGCCGGTGTAGCCGGTGTGCGTGAGCAAGTGGACGAACAGCGGCGCCGCGCGCTCGTCGCGCAGCGACCCGAGCGCCTGCAGGATCGCCTCTCGCGTGTGCGGCTGGCCGTTCTTCAGGGCGTGCTCGAGTGCCTGGAACGCCTCGTTCGTGCCAATCTGCACGATCGCCCGCAGCGCCTCTCGTTGCACCTGCGGATCGCCATCGTCCAGGAGGTTGCGCAAGTCGGGCAGCGCGGCTTCACCCCCCAGGGCGCGCAGCAGGTCCACTGCGGCGCGGCGCACCGCCGGGTTCGGCGACGTGCGCAACTCGTCGGCGTACTGGCGGGCGGCGCTGCCGAACCCGATCAGGATGTCGCGCAGGAGGCGCACCGTGCGGGCGTTGTCTTCGGCGGCCAGCGCATCGGCCAGGGGCTCGACCAGGTCGGGGCCAATGGTGTTGCAGATCTGCGTCGCGATGCCCACTTCGCCGTCGGTGGCCTGGCGCAGGAACAACGCCAGGTGCCGGACCAGGGCACCATCGACCAGGCGCGTGACGCCAGCCGCGGCGTACGCCGCATTGGCCGACTCGGTCCGCTTCGCGGCGGCGACGACGGCATCGACCAGTTGGGCGGCGAGCGCCAGATCGCCGACGAGCACCAGCTGTTCGATGCTGCCGACGGTGAGATCCAGCACTCCGGCCCAGGCATCGTGGCGCGCCTCGATGGTCAGCAGATCCAGCAACAATCGCTGGTCAAGGCCACGGACCTCTTCGTCGCTAACCGTGGACATCCAGGCGCGGATGCGCACCGGCGGGTCGTCGCCGATCTTGTCCACCTCGAGCGCCATGGTGCGCGCCGAGGTCAACTCGCGGGCGTAATCTTCCGACACGAACTGCGAGTCGGAATACGTGGTCAGCATCTGCGTCGAGCTGTTCCACACGCTTTCGAACTGCGGATCGTCGCCGAACATGGCCGCGGCCTGTTCGGTCGCAGCGGCGAGGATGCTTTGTTGGCGTTCGGGGTCGGGCACCAACGTCTGGAATGCTGCCGCCAGCCGGTTGCTGGCGCCGCGGTCCTTGACCACGTTTTCGACGAGAAACCTGGTCAGCATCTCGTCGGTGAGGCGGGCCTGCAGCTCGCCGCCCAGGTCCATGCGCGGTGCGGTCGAGCCGGGCGGCTGCAGCGGGGGCGGATCGGTGATGAGCGTCAGCAGCATGTCCGGCGACATCTGCGCCGCGGCGCCGGCCATGCGATCGAGCACGGCGTCCAGTTCGCCGGGCTGCCGTTCGGCGGCGTAGTTGGCCAGCCCGTGCATCAGTTCCAGCAGCGACTTGCGCTGCTGGACCGAGTCGTCGCCGCTGGCGCGGCCGTGCGCCTGCAGCTTCTCGGCGAATTGCGCCAGCCGCTGCGAGTCCTTCGCCATCTCGAGCATGCCGGCCATGCCCGGTTCGAGGACGCCCGACTCTTCCTGCTCTTCGCTGAGCGTGGCCAGGATGCGGTCCCACGACGCCGACTCGCCGTTGCCGGCGCGCTCGCGCAAGACCTCGGCATAGTCGATTTCTTTGAGCGTGATCGACTGGTTGCCGTTGGCCGCCCACGCCGCGGCCACGCCGCCAATGGCCCGGGCGTCCTCGGGCGACTTGGCGAGCAGCATCAGGAAGGCATGCCACTCGTCGGGTTCGAGCGTGCTGAGCAAGGTGACTTCGCCGATCATCTGCAGGTGGAGCAGCGAGGCCAGTTCGGCGGCGGCTGGATCCGGTTTGGCGAAGCCGCGGCCACCCACCAGCAACGCGTCGGGCAACACGGTGATCGGCAGCGGGCCGTGATAGACCGCCTGCTTGCCGGCCTCGGTAATGCGCGACAACGCCCCCTGGATCGTCGGATGGCTGGGCGGGTACATCGACACCACGCGCGTCGCCGCCTTGCAGGCCTTGGCGAACTCCGACAGGCGCCCGGCAGTGTCGGGCGAGAGCGGTTCCGGCGACGGAGTGGATGAGGACGGCATGGCTGAGGTAACCAGGAATTATAAGTACGCCAGCGGGTCAATGCCTACCTGGGGGCCATCGACGGCTTCAACCACCGCACGATGGAACTCGCCGCGGCTGTCGCGATCCCAGGTGTTGGTCAGGAGCGGCGTTTCATACGGCGCGCCCAGGCGATCGAGCACCAGCTTCACTTGTGGCCGGAAGGGGTCGTCCGGATGGGTCTGCGTGACCACCCCCACTTCCTCGGTGCTGAGCCGGACCACCGTGCCAATCGGGAACAGCCCCATCAGGTTGACGAACCGCCGCAGCAGCGACGGATGGAACGCCGGGCTGTCCTGCTGGCCCATGATGTGCTTGATGCGATCGGTCGCCAGTCCGGCCCGATAGACGCGATTGCTGCGCAGCGCGTCGAACACATCGACGATGCTGACCACCATGGTGCACAGGTTCAGCGTCCGCGCGCCGATGTTCTCGGGGTAGCCGCTGAGATCCTGCTTCAGGTGATGCTCGAAGGCGACGACCGGCGCCAGCGCCGGCGTTTCGGGCGTGCGCCGCAGGATGTGCGCGCCGTTCACCACGTGCAGCTTCATGATGGTGAACTCTTCGTTGGTCAGCTTGTCGGGCTTGTTCAGGATCTCGAGCGGCGTGTGGACCTTGCCGATGTCATGCATCAGCGCCGCGAAGCCGAACTCGCGCAGCATCGGACCCTCGAGGTCGAGCGAGCGCGCCATCGCCATCGACAGCGCCGCCACGTTCACCATGTGCGTGAAGGTGTAGTTGTCGTGCCGCTTGAGCGCGGTGAGGGCGAGCAGCGACGTGCGGTCCTGGTAGACCAGCTTCGACAGGCTGTCGATAATGCCGCGCGCGTCGGCCGGATCGGGTTGCTGCCCGGCCTTCGCGGCCGTCCAGATGGTCTCGGCGGTTGACACCGCCTTCGTATACATCTGCTTGGCCGCTGCCAGTCCCACTTCCGAGTCGTCGGGTTCTTCGACCACCACCTTCGACACCTGGATGCGGCGAACGCCACGCGAGGTCAGGCGATCGCTGACGGCGGTGCGCGAGGTGCGGTCGGCCAGCTCGTCCATCAGCGCCCGAATGTCGGTGACTTCGACCTCGCGGCCGAACGTGATCTTCTCGATCTTGCGGTCGCGCATGTCGCGCAGCAACCCGGCCAGCGAGCCCGAACCGCGCGGTAGCCGGAAGTCGTTGACCACGACATCGTCTTCCAGGAAGGCCACGATCACGGCCGGCGTCTCGGCCAGCGTCGGCTTCAACAGGGCGTGCAGCGCCGTGGCCGCGCGATCGACCAGGGGATGGGTGGGGGCGTAGAGCTCCGTCGCCCGCAGCGCCGCGCCGACGCGGCGGACCAGGTCTTCTTGCGGCGTGATCATGCGGGCGACCGTGGCGCGGCGGCCATGCGCCGCAGGAAAAAGTCGCCGTTGCGGGCGAGGTCGGTCAGGGTGTCACGGGCCTTGGGCGTGCCGATGCGCGACAGCGCGCGCAGCGATGCCTCGCGCAACCGCCGCGTCTTGCCCCAGGCCAGCCACCGGCGGCGCCGCGCCATGGCGGCAATCTGCGACAGCGCGCGGTCGTCACGAAACGACGCCAGCGCGTCGAGCGTCTCGACCACCATCGACAGGTCGTCGCCGAACGGATCGCTGTCGTCGAGCACGCGCGCCAGCATCGGCACGACCCGTGGATCCTTGAGGTTCACGAGGGCGGAGATGACCGCGGCGCGGGCCTCACCCGCGGTCGCCTTCAACACCATGTGCAGCGCACGGCCGGCGGCCGCGTCGTCGATGCGCGCGAGCGACGATACCGCTTCCTGCAAGACCCGCACGTCGGTGCGCCGTAACAACGCTTGCAGCGGCGGTACCGCCGCCGCCGTGCCGATTTGTCCCAACAGGCGCGCCAGTTCGCGCTGCACGAACCAGCGCCGGTCGTCGATCGCGGCCGCGAGGCCCGGAATGGCCGGCGGCCCAATCTTGGCCAGCAGCGCCGCCGCGCGCTCGGTCGCGACCCCACCGGTTTCTTTCTGGAATGCGCCGATCACCGCCGGCACGGCCGGCGCGCCGATGGCGAGCACGACCGCTCCCAGGCTGCTGCACTCCTCGGCCGAGAGGTCGGCGAGCCCGGCCGCCGATTCCACCAGCGCGCTGGACGTGCCGAGGCCATCGAGGGCGCGCCGGCACGCGTCGGGTGCCAGCGCGGGCGGTCGGGTCGTCGCCGCGGTCAATTCCGTCACCACCGGGACCGCCTCGGCATAGGCGCCGGCCAGCAGCAGTTCTTCGACAAAGGCCGCCATGTCGCGGGCCGTTTCCGCCATCCGCTCGGCCTGCGATTCGTTGCGCAGCAGGTCGATCAGCAACTGGCCCGACAGGCGGCGCACGCTCTCGTGGCCGAGCGTCGACAGCCACTCGGGCATCTCTGGCGGCAGGCCGCGCGCCGCCAGGTCAGCGGCCCGCTCGGCCGCCGAGTCCATCGACTGGCGGTAGTCGGTCGACACGTAGGTGGATTCGTCGTACTTCAGCAGCAGCTCGTCGAGCGACTGGCGGATGTCGTCGATTGGCCGCTTGCTGCCAAAATCGCGTTCCGAGATCAAGCGCTTGGCGAGGGTCAGCACGCGGCGCTTGCGTTCGAGGTCCGGGGCCAGCGTGTCGAGCACCTTCGCCAGCCGGTTGGTGGGGTGGCCCGGCGCCGACATGGCGCGTGCCAGCAGCATGGCCACCTGCTGGTCGTCGAACGCCTGCTTCAGCGCCCCGACGATCTGCACCCCCTCGCCGGCGCTTTCCTCCTGCAACATGAGCTCGAGCGCGGTGGAGGGGTCGAGGTTCGAGGCGGCCAGCGCCAGCGAATCGATCACTTCCTGCACCCGCTCGGGCTCGAGGGCGGCCACGGTCTTGGCGATGTGGCGGTACACGGCCAGCACGGTGGCGGCCTGGGTGGTCACGAGCGGCGAGCCGTCAGGCGTGGTGAAGGGCTCGCGGCTGTCCTTGGCCAGCTCGCCAATGGCGCCGACATCGCGCGAGATCTCGAGCAGGCGCTGCTGTTCGTCGGCCGTGAACGTCGACCGGCCCATGATGATCGACCGGACAATGGCCTTCCAGCTGGAGTCGCGGCGCGCCGGTCCCTCGTCCAGTTCGCGCTCGAGAATCTCCTGGTAGTCGATCTGCTCGAGCAGGATGGCGTTCTGATCCTCGTCCGCCCAGATCGCGGCCGGGCCGCCACGCGAGCGGCGGGTCGCGCGATCGAGTGACAACACGTTCAGGAGCGATCGAATCACCGCCTCCGGCGGCGCCATCATGATCGAGACCTGCAGGATGTCGCGGTCGTGCAGCAGCTCGGCGCACTCCACCACGGCCAGTTCCGAAGACTCGAGCGCAACGCCGTCGAGCAGCAGCTGGTGAGGCGTGACCGCCAGTTGCATCAGGCCGCCGCCGGCCGCGTCGGCCGCCGCCACAGTGAGGCGCTCCACCGCGGCGACCACGGCCGGGTGCTCGGGCGGATAAAACCCCCAGCTGCGCAACGCGAGCGTCATCGCGCGCGCCAGGTTGACGGCGTTGCGGGTGAGGTCGGCCGGTGCGGCCGCGCGCTGGGCCATGCGTGTGTCTAAGATATACTGCCGACCGCCCCATGCGAGCCGTCGACATTATTCGCGCCAAGCGGGACGGCGACGCGCTGTCGCGCGAGGCGATCGACGCCTTTGTGACCGGGGTGACCGACGGATCGTGGCCCGATTACCAGGCGTCGGCCCTGCTGATGGCGATTGTCCTCAAGGGGATGAACGCGGTCGAGACCGCCTGGCTGACCGACGCGATGGCCCGCTCGGGCGACCGCGTCAACCTGGCGCACATTCCGGGCATCAAGGTCGGCAAGCACAGCACCGGCGGCGTCGGCGACAAGGTGTCGATCGTGCTGGCGCCGCTGGCCGCCGCGTGCGGCATCACGGTGCCCAAGATGTCGGGCCGGGGCCTCGGCCACACCGGCGGCACCCTCGACAAGCTGGAGGCCATTCCCGGCTTCCGCGTCTCGCTGACGCTCGACGAGTACCAGGCGCAACTCGCCGACATCGGCTGCTGCCTGATCAGCCAGACCGCCACCATCGCTCCCGCCGACAAGGCGCTCTACGCGCTGCGCGATGTGACCGGCACCGTCGACAGCCTGCCGCTGATCGCCGCGTCCGTGATGAGCAAGAAACTGGCGGAAGGCAGCGATGCGCTCGTCCTCGACGTGAAGTGCGGCCGCGGCGCCTTCATGAAGCGGGTGGCGGACGCGCGCGCGCTGGCGCGCTCGATGGTGTCGATCGGCACCGCCGCCGGCGTGCGCACCGAGTGCCTGATTACCCAGATGGATGTGCCGCTCGGCCACGCCGTGGGCAATGCCCTCGAGATTGCCGAGTGCGTCCAGGTGCTGCGCGGCCAGGGCCCCGCCGACCTGACCGAATTGGTCGTGCGTCTGGGGACCCGCATGGTGCGGCTGGCCCAGAAAGCCGCCACCGACGAGGACGCGGCGGCCCTGGTGCGCGACACCCTGGCGTCGGGCGCGGCGCTGGCCAGGTTCCGCCTGATGGTGGAGCGGCAGGGCGGCGACCCAACGGTGGTGGACGACCCCGGCCGGCTGCCGTCGGCCTCCCTGACCCACGTGGTGACGGCCCCGCGACGCGGTTTCGTGACCGCGCTCGATGCGCTGCTCGTCGGCCGCGCCGCCGTGGCGCTCGGCGCCGGCCGCGACAAGAAGGATGACCAGGTGGATCTGACCGCCGGAATCCTGCTGCTCAAGAAGCCCCTGGATGCGGTGACCGCCGGCGAGCCGGTGATGGAACTGCGCTACAACGATGCCTCGCGGCTGTCGGCGGCCTTGTCGCTGGTCACGCAGGCCCTGGTGATCGGCGACCAGCCGCCCGCCGCGCCGCCGCTCGTGCTGGGCTGGGTGCACGACAGCGGCGAGACGATGTTCGTCGCCAACGCGTAACGGTAGTGAGGGACCTGTGCTGAGCACACTGCAACCGCTGATCGGTCTTTTCGGCATCCTCGGTCTCGCCTATGCCTTGTCAACCAATCGCCGGGCCATCAGCCTGCGGATTGTCGGGTGGGGGCTCGGCCTCCAGGTGCTGTTCGCCTTGATCGTCCTCAAGACCACGATCGGCCAGCGGGTGTTCGAAGTGCTGGGCGAGAAGATGCGCCAGCTGCTGGAGTTCGCGGTCGTCGGGTCGGGTTTCGTGTTCGGGGCCATCGGCGACGCGTCGGTGTGGAGCCGGGTGATGACCGGTGCGCTCGGCGAGGAAGGTGCGCGTTACGGCGTCGTGTTCGCCTTCCAGATCCTGCCCACCATCATCTTCATCGCCGCGTTGTTCGCCATTCTCTACTATGTCGGCCTGATGCAGATGATCGTCCGCCTGTTCGCGGTCGTGATGAACAAGCTGATGGGCGCCAGCGGCGCCGAGTCGCTGAACGTCGCCGCCAGCATCTTCATGGGCCAGACCGAAGCGCCGCTGACCATCCGGCCGTTCCTGCCCCGCCTGACACAGTCGGAACTGATGACGGTGATGACGTCGGGCATGGCCCACATCTCGGGCGGCATCATGGCCGCCTACATCGCGTTCGGCATCGACGCCAAGCACCTGCTGACGGCCGTGATCATGACGGCGCCGGGCACGCTGTTGATGGCGAAGATGTTCGTGCCCGAGACCGAAACGCCCGAGACGCGTGGCACCGTCAAGCTCGAGGTGGTGAACACCGACGTCAACATCATCGATGCGGCCGGCCGCGGCACCTCCGAAGGCCTGCACCTCGCGCTCAACGTCGGCGCCATGCTGATCTCATTCGTGGCGCTGATTGCGCTGCTCAACGCCATTCTCGGCGCCGCCGGCGGGCTGGTCGGATTCGAGGGCCTGTCGCTGCAGATCATCTTCGGCTGGGTGTTCGCGCCGGTCGCCTGGAGCCTCGGCGTGCCGTGGCAGGATGCGGCGACGGTGGGCAACCTGCTGGGCACGCGCATGGTGCTGAACGAGTTCATCGCCTTCGCGCAGCTTGGCGGCCTGAAGGAGACCCTTGACCCGCGCTCGTTCACCATCGCGACGTTCGCGCTGTGCGGCTTCGCCAACTTCGCGTCGATCGGCATGCAGATTGGCGGCATCGGCGCGCTGGCGCCGACCCGCCGCGGCGACCTGGCGCGGCTGGGCCTGCGGGCGATGCTCGCGGGCACGCTCGCCAACTTCCTGACCGCCATCATCGTAGGCTTCCTGCTGTGAGCCTTTCAGGGATCGGGGATCAGGAATCAGGGATTGGGGGAAGCGGGTTGGGCTCGGATTTCGATCGTGCGACGGAGGCGGCCGAGTGGCTGCGGGGCCACGGCTGCGGCGGCGCGGACGTCGCAGTGGTGCTCGGCTCCGGCCTCGGCGACTTCGCGAACCACCTGGGCGATTCGTTCACCATTCCGTATGGCGACATCCCGCACTGGCCGGCCTCGAAGGTCATTGGCCATGCCGGCAAGCTGGTCGGCGGCACGCTGCGCGGCAAGCGCGTGCTGGCGCTGTCGGGCCGCGTCCACGTCTACGAAGGTCACCCGATGACCACGGTGACTTTTGCCGTGCGGGTGATGGGGCGGCTGGGCGTGCCGCGGGTGATCCTCACCAACGCGGCCGGCGGGATTGCGCCCAACTGCTCACGAGGCGCCCTGATGGTGATCGACGATCACATCAACCTGATGGGCGACAACCCGTTGATCGGGCCCAACGACGAGCGCTACGGCGTGCGCTTTCCGGACATGTCCCACGTCTATTCACCGCGCTTGCGAGCGCTCGCAGACGAGGCGGCGAAGGAGCAGGGCGTGGCGGTGCAGCACGGGGTCTACATCGCCGTGCTCGGGCCGAGCTACGAGACGCCGGCCGAGATCCGCGCCTTCCGGACCCTTGGCGCGGATGCCGTCGGCATGTCCACCGCGCCCGAGGCCATCGTCGCGCGCCACATGGGCCTGGAGGTGCTCGGCATCTCGTGCATTACCAACCCTGCGGCCGGCGTGTTTCCAGAGCCGCTGCACCACGACGAGGTCATGGAGACGGCGCGCCAGGTGAAAGGGCAGTTCATCGGGCTGCTGGAGGGGATCATTGGCCGCCTCTGAGGTCCTGATCGCGGCCGCCCGGGCCGCACGCGAGCGGGCCGTGGCCGACTACTCGGGCTTCAAGGTCGGCGCGGCGCTCGAGACCACCGATGGCCAGCTCATCACCGGCTGCAACATCGAGAACGCCACCTACGGCCTCACGGTGTGCGCCGAGCGAGTGGCCATGTTCAAGGCGCTCTCCGACGGCCACCGGGCCTTTACCCGCATCGTGGTCGTCGCCGACACTGACTCGCCCACGCCGCCGTGCGGCGCCTGCCGGCAGATCCTGTGGGAGTTCTGTGGCGACATCGAAGTGGTGCTCGCCAACGTGACGGCCGTGACGACGACACTGCAAATGAAAGACCTGTTGCCTCTGCCGTTTGATCGGCGTCTCCTGTAGCGCCTGTTCGGTCCAATCGGTTTAACATCGGGCATGCTTCAACTCTGGGCGGCGACGGCCGCGGTGGCTGTGACGCTCCTGGCCTCGGTGTCGGCACAGGTCAAACCCGCGCTCGAGGAGTGGCGGCAATGGCGCGGCCCCTTCAACACGGGGATGGCCCACGGTGACGCACCGCTCACCTGGAACGACCAGACCAACATCAAGTGGAAGCTGGCGATACCTGGCCGCGGTCATTCGACGCCGGTCGTGACCGGCAACCGGCTGTACTTCACCACGGCGATTCCGACCGGCAAGCGAACCGCTCCCGAGGGACGGAGCCGGGCCGGCGGCGGCGCTGACTCGGGCCTCGAACACCGGTTCGAGGTGATCGCCGTCGACCGGCCGTCGGGCCAGGTGGCCTGGCAGCGGACCGCGACGGTGGCCACCCCGCACGAGGGCTATCACCGCACCTACGGCAGCTTCGCTTCGAACTCGCCGGTGACCGATGGCACGCGCGTCTTCGCGTTTTTCGGCTCGCGTGGGCTGTATGCCTACGACCTGGAGGGCACCCTCCTGTGGAAGAAGGACTTCGGCGTGAAGATGCGGATGGACATGGCTTTCGGCGAAGGCACGCCGCTGACGCTGCATGACAACCGCCTGCTGCTGCACTTCGATCACCTCGACCTCGGGTTTCTGGTGATGCTCGATCCGGCGACCGGCCGCGAAATCTGGCGCACCGCCCGCACCGAACCCTACAACTGGGCCGCCCCGTACGTCGCCCAGCATGCGGGCCGGCGTCAGATCATCATGAGCGGGCTGACCGTTCGCAGCTACGACTTCGAGACCGGCAAACTGATCTGGGAAGTGCCGGGCCTGGGCGAGAACACCATCCCGCAACCGGTGCAGTACCGTAATCTCGTCTTCGCAATGAGTGGCCACACGCTGAAGATGCTGATGGCCATCCCCCTGGGCCAGACCGGCAAGCTCACCGCCGCGGCGTTGGCGTGGTCAACGGCGCGCGGGGCCTCGTATACTCCGTCGCCGCTGCTGCACGACAACCGTCTTTACGTGCTCACCGACAACGGCCTGGTCAGCAACTTCAACGCCACGACCGGCGTGCCGGCGTATCAGCAGGCACGCCTGCCGAAGCCCTATAGCTTCAAGGCGTCGCCGGTTGGCGCCGACGGCAAGATCTACCTGGCGACCGAAGACGAAGACGTGGTGGTCGTGAAGATGGGCGACACGCTGGAGGTGCTCGCGACCAATACGCTGGCCAACCAGTCGTTCATTGCCTCCCCGGTGATCGTCGGAGGCGAGTTATACCTGCGCAGCCAGACCCACCTGTTTCGAATCTCGCAGTAGTCCCGACCAGGAGTGCCCTCCCGACAAGATTTGCCCTCCCGGCAAGCTGTGCCTTCCCGGTATGATCCTGTAACAGATGCTCCCAACAATCGCGTGGCAAGACCCCGACATCGTCATGATCGATCAACGCAAGCTGCCGGCCACGGAGGTGTACGTGACCTGCCGCAGCGTGAACGACGTGGCCAAGGCCATCAAGACCATGGTCATTCGCGGCGCGCCGGCGATCGGCGTGTGCGCGGCCATGGGCCTGGCGCTCGGCGCCGCGCGCAGCAAGGCCACCGGCACCAAGCAGTTCACCACCGAGTTCCAGCGCAACTGCGACCTGCTGGCCGCCACCCGCCCGACGGCCGTCAACCTGTTCTGGGCGATCGAGCGAATGAAGCAGTCGTTCGCCGAGGGCGCCCTGGCCGGCGAATCGGTGGACCAGCTGAAGGCGCGGCTTCGGACCGCCGCCGATGCCATTCATGATGACGATGTGGCGAGTTGCCGGGCGATTGGCGCGTTCGGGGCGACGCTGGTGCCGGAAGAGGCGTGCATCCTCACCCACTGCAACGCCGGGGCACTGGCCACCGCCGGCTACGGCACGGCGCTCGGCGTGATCCGTGGCGCGGTCGAAGCCGGCCGCAAGGTGCGCGTGCTGGCCGACGAGACGCGGCCTTTCCTGCAGGGCGCGCGGCTCACGGCGTGGGAGCTGGTGAAGGACGGCATCGATACCACCGTCATCACCGACAACATGGCCGGCGCCATCATGCGTTCAGGTGACATTAACCTGGTGGTGGTCGGCGCCGATCGCATTGCCGCCAACGGCGACACCGCGAACAAAATCGGCACCTACTCGGTGGCCGTGCTCGCGAAAGAGCATGGCATTCCGTTCTACGTGGCGGCCCCGTGGTCCACCATCGACCTGGCCACGCCCGACGGCAATGCCATCCCCATCGAGGAGCGCGATGCGCGCGAGGTGACCCACGTGGGATCGGTGCAGCTGGCGCCCGAAGGGGCGCGAGTGCGCAACCCCTCGTTCGACGTCACGCCGAGCAAATACATCACCGCGATCATCACTGAGAGGGGTATCGTCAAGCCACCGTTTCTCGAGAACCTTCGTGCTTGAACCCTCGTGCTTGAACCGGCGTGATTGAACCCTCGTGCTTGAACCGGCGTGATTGAACCATGTTAGTCCTCGGCATCGAGACATCGTGCGACGAAACCGCCGCTGCCCTGGTCGAGCAGACCGCGGATGCGGTCAAGCCGTGGGCGATGCGATCGAACGTCGTTGCCTCACAGGTGGACATTCACCGCGAGTGGGGCGGGGTCGTGCCGGAGCTGGCGTCGCGCCAGCACGTGCGCGATATCTGTGGCGTGGTCGAGCGCGCGCTCTCTGATGGCGGCGCCACATGGCAGGACGTCGACGCCCTGGCCGTGACCCAGGGCCCAGGTCTTGTCGGCTCGCTGCTGGTCGGCGTGTCGTTCGCCAAGTCGGCGGCGTGGGCGCTGCAGAAGCCGCTCGTGGCCGTGAACCACCTCGCCGGCCACATCGAGTCGATCTGGCTCGAACACGGGCATATCCCGCTGCCGGCCATCATTCTCGTGGTCTCGGGCGGTCACACCAGCCTCTATCTCGTACAGCGGGAGGGGGAGTACGAACTGCTTGGCCGGACGAGGGACGATGCGGCGGGGGAGGCGTATGACAAGGTGGCGAAATTGATCGGCCTGGGGTATCCGGGCGGGCCGATTCTCGATCGTCTGGCGCGCGACGGAAGCGACACCGCGATCAGCTTTCCGGGCACGCGCCTGACCAATCCCGACCGCAACGCGCCTGAGCGGGATGGCCGCTTTGATTTCAGTTTCAGCGGGCTCAAGACGGCCGTGCTGCGCCATGTGCGGCAGCGGCAGGCGGCGCTCGGCACCGAGCAGTTGCCGCCCAACGAAATCGCCGACCTCGCGGCCAGTTTTCAGTATCGCGTGGTCGACACGCTGATTGATCGCGCATTTGCCGCCGCCCACTGGCACGGCGCCAAGTCGATTGGGATCGCCGGCGGCGTGTCGGCGAACTCGCGATTGCGGCACGAGGCTTTGGCCAGAGCCGGGCGCAGCGAGATCCCGGTTTACATCCCGAGCCTCGCGCTGTCCACCGACAATGCGGCGATGATCGCCGCCGCTGGGATCCGCTTGCTCGACGCCGGGCGGCTTGCGCCAGCTGATCTCAATGCCGCAGCCAGTCTCCCGCTGTGACTACTCGCCGATCACCTTGATCAGCACTCGCTTCGCTCTCTTTCCATCGAACTCGCCGTAGAAGATCTGCTCCCAAGGGCCAAAATCGAGCGCCCCCTTGGTGATGGCGACGACCACCTCGCGGCCCATCAGCTGGCGCTTCATGTGCGCGTCGGCGTTGTCTTCGCCGGTGCGGTTGTGGGCGTAGCGGGTGGGTGACGCGTCGAACGGCGCCAGCGCCTCGAGCCATTTGGCGTAATCCTGGTGCAGCCCACGCTCATCGTCATTGATGAAGACCGAGGCGGTGATGTGCATCGCGTTGACCAGGACCAGGCCTTCGCGGACGCCGCTCTTGCCGACGGCGGCCGCCACTTGCGGCGTGATGTTCTCGAAACCCACGCGCGCGGGAATGGTGAAGGTCAGATATTCTGTGTGTGACTTCATATGGCCAGAGAATACCCTGCGCAACCCGTGGTCGGCGTCGGCGCGGTCGTCGTTCGCGACGGCCGGGCGCTGATCGTCAGGCGGGCCCATGGACCACGCCAGGGCGAGTGGTCGTTGCCCGGCGGCCATTTGCACCTCGGCGAATCGCTGATCGACGGGATGCGCCGCGAGGTGAAGGAAGAGACCGGCCTCGAGGTCTATCCGGGGCCGATCATCGAAACGTTCGACCGGGTGCACCGCGACCCCGATGGCCGCATCCGCTACCACTTCGTGATCATCGACTTCGTGTGCGCGTCACCCGGTGGCGACGCGGTGGCCGGCTCGGATGCCGAAGCGGTGGAGTGGGTGACCGGGGCCGAACTCGACGCCTACGGGGTCAACGCGCACGCCGCGGCGGTCATTCGCAAGGGCTTGGAGTATTCTTTTCCGGCATGACCCTCTCACGTGAAGCCGCCTGGCAATTGCTGACCGAATGGACCCAGGGCGAGAGCCTGCGCAAGCACGCGCTCGCCGTGGAGGCTGCCGTGCGCGGGTACGCGCGCCAGCAGGGTGCCAACGAAGAGGAGTGGGCCGTCGTCGCGCTGCTCCATGACTTCGACTACGAGAAGTATCCGACGCTCGGCGACCATCCCAACAAGGGCTGCGAGCACCTGCGGTCACTTGGCTACCCGGAGTGGGTCATGCGGGCCATCCTCTCGCACGCCTCGGAGATCACCGGCGTGCAGCCGGAGTCGCCGGTCGAGAAGACCCTGGTGGCCTGCGACGAATTGGCGGGCTTTGTCACCGCGGCCTCGCTGGTGCGGCCGTCCAAGAGCGTGCTCGACCTCGAGGCCGCCTCCGTGATCAAGCGGATGAAGGACAAGGCGTTCGCCAGGCAGGTGCCGCGCGATCACCTGGTTCGCGGGGCCGAGCTCATGGGGCTGCCCCTCGAACAGCACGTCACCAACGTGATTGGATTCCTGAGGCTCGAGGCTGACGCCTTGGGACTTCGGGGAACGCTGTAACCCTTAGAGCCGTATACTCAACGCAGATGACCGAAACGGGTGCGGGCCAGGCCCATCCCTTAGACGCGCCACGGTTCGCCGGACCGGTGGTCCAGTGCCAGAATCTCAGCGTCCGCTACGGCAAGCAGTGGGCGCTCACGGACGTCACCGCGGTGTTCCCCCCGGGGGCGGTCGGCCTGCTCGGCCCGAACGGCGCCGGCAAGAGCACCCTCCTCAAGTCGCTGCTTGGCTTCCTGGTGCCCGACAAGGGCAGCATGAAGGTGATCGACATGGACGTGGCCACGCAGCCGCTCGAGATTCGCGAGCGGATTGGCTACATGCCGGAAAGCGATTCCCACATCCCCGGCATGAACGCAGTGTCGTTTGTCGCCTACTGCGGCCAGTTGTCGGGCCTGCCAACGACCGACGCCATGCAGCGCGCGCACGAAGTGCTGTACTACGTCGGCCTCGGCGAGGCGCGCTACCGCAACATCGAGACCTACTCGACCGGCATGAAGCAGCGCATCAAGCTGGCCCAGGCCATTGTCCACGACCCCGATTTGCTGTTCCTGGACGAGCCCACCAACGGCATGGACCCCAAGGGCCGCGACGAGATGCTCGAGCTGATTCACGATCTCGCCCACAACAAGAACGTCAACCTGATCCTGTCGTCGCACCTGCTGCCCGACGTCGAGTTCACCTGCGACCACGTCGTCGTCATGGACAAGGGCACGGTCGCCACCTACGGACCGATCGACGCCCTGAAGGGCACCACCGGTCGCGTCTACGAGCTGCGGATCAAGGGCGACGAGACGCAGTTCATCAGCGTGCTGCGCAGCGAGGGCTTCGACGTCAAAGACTCGGATGAAGACGTCATGCGGGTGTTCGTGCCCGGTGTGGCCGGCGACAACCCCAAGGTGCTGTTCGACCTGGCGGCCCGCGAGCGGGTGCAGGTGCGTCACGTGCGTCCCAGCGTGCCGACCCTCGAAGACGTGTTCGCGCGCGCGGTGGGAGACAAGTAGCCCATGCCCATTCACGATCAGGGTTATCGGCGCTACGGCGGCACCCGCGCCACCATCGGCCAGGCCTGGCGGGTGATGACCCGTGCCGGCATCATGAGCGTCATCTCCAAGCGCCAGTTCCTGGGTTTGATGCTGTTTGCCTGGGCGCCCTTCGTCGTCCGCGCGGTGCAGATTTACGTCTCGGCCACGTTCCAGCAGGCGTCGTTTCTCGCGCCCAAGGGCGAGACCTTCCGCGAGTTCCTCGACCAGCAGGGCGCGTTCGTGTTCTTCGTGACCATCTACGTCGGCGCCGGCTTGATCGCCAACGACCGCCGCGCCAATGCCTTGCAGCTCTACCTGTCGAAGCCGATGACGAGCGCGGAGTATATCGCCGGCAAGCTCGCCATCCTGTTCCTGTTCCTGGTGTCGGTGACGTTCCTGCCGGCCATGATGCTGCTGCTGACGCAGGCGATCTTCGCCGGCAGCCTGACCTTCATCAGCAACAACCTCTACCTGCTGCCGGCCATCACCTTGTTCTCGCTCGCGCAGGTGCTGCTGGCGTCAACCACCATGCTGGCCTTGTCGTCGCTGTCGAAGAGCAGCCGCTTCGTGGGGGTGATGTTTGCCGGGTTGTTCTTCTTCACCACCGCGCTCTTCAACGCCTTGCGCGGCATCACCGGCCGCACCAATTTCGCGTGGCTGTCGCCGACCGCCTCGCTCGAGCAACTGGGTGACGTGATCTTCCGGTTGCCGCCGCGCTACCAGTTGTCGCCGGCCATCGCCGGGATCACCGTGCTGGTGTTGATCGGCGCGTCGTTCTTCATCCTGAGCCGCCGCGTCCGCGGGGTGGAGATCGTCACATGACGACAAGCTTCGCCACGTCGGGAGTCGGGAGTCGGGAGTCGGGAACCGGATTGGTGCTGGTCCAGGCCGATCACGTGTCCAAGTGGTACGGGCAGGTCAGCGGCCTCAACGACGTCACCGTGTCCATTCCGCCGGGCATCACCGGCTTGCTCGGGCCGAACGGCGCCGGCAAGTCGACGTTCATGAAGTTGATGACGGGGCAGTTGAAGCCGAGCCAGGGCACCATTCGCGTGCTCGGCGAGCCGATCTGGGGCAACCCCGACGTCTACGCGCGCATTGGCTTCTGTCCCGAGCAGGACGCGTTTTACGACCGCATGACCGGCTTCGAATGGATCAACGCGCTCGTGCGCCTGAACGGCTACAGCGACGCGGAAGCCGAGGCCGCGGCCAAGGCCGCTCTCGACAAGGTGGACCTGCTCGACGCGGGCGCCAAGAAGATTGGCGCCTACAGCAAGGGCATGCGCCAGCGCGTCAAGCTCGCCCAGGCGCTGGTCCATGACCCCGAGTTGCTGATTCTCGACGAACCGCTCACCGGCATGGACCCGCTGATGCGGCGCAAGACCATCCGCCTGATCAAGGACTGGGCGCGCGCCGGCAAGCACATCATCGTCTCGAGCCACATCCTGCACGAGATCGAGTCGATGACCTCGAACATCCTCCTGATCAACAACGGCCGCATCCTCGCCGAAGGCAACGTGCACCAGATTCGCGACCTGATCGACACGCACCCGCACACCGTGTTCGTGCGCGGCGCCGACCCGCGCGCGCTGGCGCGCAAGTTCATGCAGGAAGACGATGTGCTCAGCATGAAGTTCGAGCCGGGCGCGGTGATCGTGGAGACGTCGAAGCCCGACAGCTTCTATGCGCGGCTGACCGAGCTTGCCGCGTCGGGGGAGTGCGGCCGCATTGACGAAGTGCAGTCGCCCGACGACAACCTGCAGGCCGTCTTCAAGTACTTGGTGAAGCAATGACCACGGCCATCCCGAAGCACAAGCACATGAGTTTCTGGGCCGCCTCGCGCCGGGTGTTCGACCTGTCGCTCGGCGAAATGCTGTGGTCGCGCCGCACCATCTTCATGGCGCTGGTCGTCGGCGGCCCGGTGCTGCTGGCGGTGATCGTCAAGGTGCTCGAGCTGTTCGGGATGTCGGCGCTGCGCGTCAACGGCCAGCGCGTCGCCGGCTTCGGCATTTTCGGCGTGATGATCTGGATGCTGTTCCTCCGCTTCATCGTCCCTGTGCTGGGCGTGTTCTACGGTACGGCGCTGATGGCCGACGAGGTGGAAGACAAGACCATTACCTACCTGTTCACCCGCCCGATTCCGCGCGGCGCGGTGCTGGTGGGCAAGTACCTGGCCTACCTGGCGTGCACCCTGCTGGTGGTGCTGCCGTCGGTAATGATCGTCTTCTTCCTGCTGGTGCCCTTCTCGGAGCTGCCCGCGACATTTGGCTCGCTGGTCACCGACCTCGGACTGCTGGCCCTGGGGCTGGCGGTGTACGGGGCCCTGTTTGCCTTCGTCGGGGCCTACTTCAAGCGGCCCCTGGTCATCGGGCTGGTGTTCGCCTTTGGCTGGGAGCAGGTGGTGATGGCCCTGCCGGGCTACCTGAAGCAGTTCACAATCGCCTTCTACATGCAGTCACTGGTGCCCCACGCCATGCCGTCGGACGGCGTGGCGAGCATCCTCCAGGGGATGTTTCGGGAGAACCCGCCGGTGGCGGTGTCACTGGCGTGGCTGTTTGCATACCTGGTCGTCTTCCTCTACCTGGCCACGCGCGTGGTCGAGCGGAAAGAGTACATTCTCGAGCAGTAGGAAAGCCTTTTGGGACACCGCGCGCACGTGATCATCGCGCTCATCGCCCTGGCCGCAGTTGCCGCGTCAGCCCAGGCGCCTCCCGATCAAAGCCTGCCACCCGTGCTGGCGCGCATGGGCGCCTACATCAGCAGCTACGGCGAAAAGGCGGCCCTCGTGGTCGCAATCGAGGAATACACGCAGACCGTGATGTTCGAGGGCGCCGCCGCGCCTACGCCACCGCGCCGCCTGGTGGCGGAGTTTGCGATCGTCAAGACCGGTGATGGAACGGGCTGGGTGGGCTTTCGCGACGTGGTGGAAGTGAATGGCACGGCCATCGCGGATCGACGCGACCGCCTGGTGTCGTTGTTTACCGCGACAACCACCACCGACGCCACCGAGTTGCAGCGCATCGCCAACGAGAGTTCGCGGTTCAACGTCGGGCCGGTCAGCCGCAACTTCAACGTGCCGACGTCCGCCATGTTCTTCTTTATTCCGGATAACCTCGCGCGCTTTGCGTTCACGCGCAAGGGCACCAGGAAGATCAACGGCGAAGAGACGTGGGAGATCGCGTTCAAAGAAACGCGCACGCCGACCCTGGTCATGACCGCAGCCGGCGTGGACGTGCCGGTGTCGGGAACGCTGTGGGTCAAGCCCGATGATGGCACCGTCGTGCGCACGCGCCTGCAAATGAAGAACTTTGCCGACCAGATGACGTCGCCGGTGCAGACAGCCCCGAGCCAGCGGCCCCCGCTCAACCCGTCGGCTACGCAAGGGCGGCGGGAGGCCGCGGTGCCGACCATGTATTGGGACAAGATCGAGAGCTCGGCGGATATCGAGGTCACTTACCGCCCGCACCCGGTGCTGGGGTTGTGGCTGCCGTCTGAGATGGCAGAGTTCTACAGCGGCCCCATCACCCTGAAGATCACCCCGTCGGTCGGGCGATCGACGACCCGCGCCAAGTACTCGGATTTCAAGCAGTTCGGCACCGCCGCGGCGCTCGTGGTCCCAAAGCAGTAGAGTCGATCGCATGAGTGTGCCTGTCTTGCGCATCGCCGTCCTGTCATGGCTCGTGGTCGTGGCAATCGCCGCGGCTCCGCATGCGGCCGGGGGCGGCCAGCAGCCGGCGCCCGCGTTTCGGACCGGCATCGATCTCATCACGTTCGAGGCGACCGCGCTCGATCGCGATGGTGTGCCGGTGCGGAATCTCGGCCCTGAAGACTTCTCGGTCACGGTTGGCGGGCGGCCGCGGAAGGTGGTCTTCGCCGACTTTCACGGCGACGGCATGGTGGTGGCCGCTGGTGGCACGACCGCACCGGCGCGCGAGAGCCGTGGCCGGGCGTTGGGCGCCGAGGGCCGCATTGTCGTGATCGTGGTCGATCGCGATTCGCTCGCGCCAGGCAACGAGGCCGCCCTGCTCGAGGCGGCCACCGCCGTCATCGACGGACTGCAACCCGCCGACGCGGTCGGCCTGGTCGGTGTGCCGGTCGGCGGTGTGGACTTGACCCGCGACCACGACCGCGTGCGCGCGGCGTTGCCCCTGATGTCGGGCACCCGTCCGCGCCAGGACATGTATCGTGACCGCAATATTTCCTGGGATGAAGCGCTCGCCTACGAGCGAGGCGACTCTCGCGTCATTGCCGAGGTCATCGAGCGCGAGTGCTATCGCATCCCCGCCGACCCCAACGGGGGACTGCAGAACCGTTGTCCGCCCGACCTCATCGTGCAGGCGCGCGAGTTGCTGCAGATTGGGCGCGCCCACGTTGAGACCACGACCTCGGTCCTTGAAAGCCTGGCCGCGAAGCTGGCCCCGCTGCGCGGCTCGAAACACGTCATCCTCATTTCCGGCGGGCTGCAGTTTGGCCAGGACCTGCTGACGCGCTTTCAACGGTTTTCGCAGAAGGCAGCCGAGGCGCAGTTGACCCTCTACGCCGTGCACCTAGACCAACCCGACTCGAACGTCACCGACCGGCGGACCGTCACCTCTGCCTTTGGCGGCCGCGAGGCGACCGCGGGCCTCGGCGCCCTGACCGGCATGACCGGCGGGCGGCTGTTCATGGGGGTGGGCCGCGCGACCGGCGTCTTCGATCGCATCACGACCGAGATCAACAACTTCTACGTGCTCGGGGTCGAGAGCGGGCCCGAAGACACGTCCGGCTCGCCTCGCTCGCTGGAGGTTACGGTCAAGCGGCCGGGGCTGACGGTGCGCTCGCGGCCCGAGGTCGCCCCGCGGCCCTCCTTCGCCGTGGCTTCGGAGGGCAAGCCCTCGGTTGCCAAGGCTTCGGAGGGCAAGCCGGGGACGCCGGCCGCCGATCCGTTGCTGGCGCTCCTGAACCAGCCGACCGACATCAGCGATCTCGCGATTAGCGCCACCGCGTATTCGACCCGTGGCACCGAGGAGAGCACGCTCCGGGTGTTGATCTCGGCGGAGCTCTCAGCCGAGCGGGCGCGGTTACCGGCCGATTGGGCATTCGCGGTCTTCAACGACGGCAATGTGGTCGCCACCGGCCAGCAAACATTCGAGGCCGGCACACCTGGGCCACTGGTCATGACGACGTCGGCGAAGCTCCTGCCCGGGCGATACCGCCTGCGCGTGGCCGCGAGGGATGCGGATGGCCGCGCCGGCGTTGTTGATGTGCCACTGGCTGCGGGCCTGCGAGTCGCCGGCGAGCTGCAATTGAGCGATCTGGTCGTCGGGATCAGCGAGGGTGGAAGGCTTCTACCGCGCGCCCGGGTCACCCAGGGGACGCCGGTGTCGGCCTTGATCGAACTGATGTCCGCCGACGCGGACCGCCTGGCAGGCGCCAGGGCGGTCATCGAGGTGATCCCTGCCGGCACCGCCGAGCCAGTACGGAGGTTCCTGATGGCCGTCCAGACCGTCGACGGGGCGTCGGTCATCATAAATGCGGCGGAAATTGACACTTCGAGCCTTCCGCCGGGCCGCTATACCGCCAGCGTGGTCGCGACCGTCGACGGCCAGCCGGTCGGCCGGGTCAGCCGGGTGTTCGAGATTCTTGAAAAATGAGGGGGGTCGGGGCTTCCACCTTCGCGCCGAGCGCTTCGGTGGACAAGTCGCCCCTCCTGGGGCTCGGCGGCTCCGCCGCCGTCGTTGGGGTCGGCCCGATGGGCCGTCCTGGGGGATTCCCCACGAGGCGCGGGAGCGCCAAGCCCTACGAAGACCGAAGGTCGAGCCCTACCAGGCGCGGAGCGCCGAGCCCTACGCCCGAAGGGCGCCCCAAAGAGCGCCTAAAACGACAGAAATGTGACGAATTGCGGAACTAACGCCCCCGGCGAGTCCGTATACTCAAGCAGGAGACCCGCATGTCGAACAAGACGCGATACTTCGTGGCGGTTACGGGCGCGATTCTGGCTATTGGCCTGGGGACGGGCATTGTCGCGTCCTACATGGGCTTGCCGGTCTCGGTCCTGACGAGCGCCGCCGGTCCGGAAGAGCTCGAGTACGTGCCGGCCGATGCGGCGGTCGTTGCCTACGCCAACGTGCGCGACGTGATGAACTCACAGCTGCGCAAGCGGTTCACCGAGATGGAGCCCTCGCAGAACCAGAAGAACGAGTTCGAGGAGAAGACCGGCCTCAACTTCGAAGAAGACATCGACACCGTGGTCGCCGCCGTGATGCCCAAGGGCAACATTGCCGACAAGCCCAACGAGGCATTCCTGCTGCTGGTCCGCGGCCGGTTCGAGGCGTCGCGCATCGAGGCGCTGGCGCTCGAGCATGGCTCCACGGTTTCCGAGTACCAGGGCAAGCGCCTGATTGCGTTCCACGAGGAAAAGCGCGACACGGCAGACGAGGGCATGGCCCTTGGGTTCGTCGCGGCCGACCTGGTCGCGTTCGGCAGCGTGACCGGCGTGAAAGCTTCGATTGACGCGCGCCGCGAAAACCGCAACGTCGTGGGCAACATCGAGATGATGCGCCTCGTGAGCGAGCTCGACAACGCCAACGCCTGGGCAGTGGGCCGTTTCGACGCCATTGCCCACCAGTCGGGCCTGCCCACCGAAATCGCCGCGCAGATGCCCGCCATCACGTGGTTCTCGGCGGCCGGCCACATCAACGGGGGCGTGAGCGGCGTGCTCAAGGCCGAGGCCAAGGACGAAACCTCGGCCGCCAACCTGCGCGATGTGCTCAAGGGCGTGCTGGCACTGGCCAAGATGCAGGCGGGTAGCCAGCCCGGCATGCAGGCGATGGCCGACTCGCTGCTGCTGTCGGGCGAAGGCAAGAACGTCGCCCTGTCGTTCACGGTGCCGGCGGAAGTGCTCGACGTGCTCGAGGGCCTCGCCAAGGGCCGCAAAGCCGCCGCCATCCAGTAGTGCCAGAAGGGCAGCACTTCAGTGCTCCCGCGAGGTAATATGCGCGGACGTGCCTGACCACGTCTTTTTCTACGGAACGCTGATGTCGCCGTTCAATCGGCCCGGGCGGCTCCGCGTCACTCCGAAGCTCAACTACTCAGGGCGTGGCTCCATTGGGGCCGCGCTCTTCGATCTAGGGATCTATCCCGCAGCGGTTCCCACCGACGACCCCGGCCGGGTCTGGGGCGAGGTCTACGAGATGCTCGACACCGCCCCGGTGCTGGCCGCGCTCGACGAGATCGAGGGCTACCGGCCGAGCGAACCGGCACGCAGCCTCTACACCCGCATCCTCACCGACGTGACGCTGGACGACGGCCGGACGGAACAGGCGTGGGCATACTTCTACAACGCGCCGCTCGGACGTGCGCAGCGCATTAACTCGGGCGATTATCTCGAACACCTCGGCAGGACTTGAAACTTGAGAGTTGAAAGTTGACGAGTTGAAAGTTGGTAGTTGAAGTTGGAAGTTTCAGTTTCAGTTTCAGGAACTGAAACTGTCACTTGCAAACTTCAACTACCAACTACCAACTTTCAAATTTCAACTTACTTGGTGAGCTCGTCGACGAAGTGCGCGATCGCGGCGGCGACGCGGTCCGACAGTTCGATGAACTCGACGCCGGTGCGGTAGGTGATGATGTCCTGGTCGACGTCGCTGATGCGCGAGTGCGCGACGCGGCCCTTGACGACGACCGAGCGATCGCCGAGGGTGAGGCGGAACTCGTGAAGCGAATCCAGCTGCAGGGGGAAGCCGGTTTCCACCTGCATGCCGCCGTGGCTCATCTGGCGCACGGCGGTCGGCTGGAATACCATTACCTCGCCGTGTAACGCCCCCAGGAGTTCGATGCGCTTGGAATCGCGCTTGTTGTCTTCCGGGGCCATTGGCTCGAAATTATAGCGTAGGCCTCGCCGTTGACGTAGGTGAGGATGGGCAGCCGGCGCGTCGCCGGATCGAGCTGCAGCATCTGCAGCACCTGGCACGCCTCTTCGTCGTCCGGCGCAAAACACAACACCACCAGATCGGGACGCCGCCGGCGAATCGCCAGGTACGGGGTGTCGTCCTTGTCGATGAAGTCGACGCGGTAGCGGGTGGTGCCGAGCATCGGCTGAATGCCAGCCAGCGCCTCGGGACCTGCGCCAACGATCAGGGCTCGCGGCATTGCTGTGCTGTCGGCCTGCGTTTGGACGGGTCTCATGTGCGCACTCCCTCTGTCCCCATATCTACAAGAACCGCGCCAGACAGAAATGTGCGTTTCCTACAGAAATAGACGTGTGGCGCACTCAAAAAGTGACACAACTCGTCACTGGCATCGACAAGAAGTGGCAGGGAAGGGAGACGAAAGGGCGCATTTCGCCCTACGGCCTGCGGTCCCGAATCGCCTGTTCGAGTTGCGGGTTCACCCTGAAGCCCGCCTTCTTCGCAGCCTTCAGCGACGCCTCGGCTTCGGCGATGCGGTTGGTTTCGAAGTAGACGACCGCGAGGTTGCTGTGCGCCTCGCCGAACCTGCCGTCAACGGCGATGGCGGCCTTGTACTCCCGTTCGGCGTCGGCGAGCTTGCCTGACCGGAAGTACGCGCTGCCCAGTGACAGCGACACCCACGGCGGCACCGACGCGTCGATGCTCATGTCGTTGCCGCGCGCGATCGCATTCTGAATGTCACGACGCTGGTTATTCAGTTGACGGAGCAGGTTCTGCTGCTGCGGGCTCGGCGGCATCGTCTGCACCTGGCGGACTTGTTCGTCGATTTCGGTGATGCGATCCTGGCGGTAGCGCTGGGCATCTTGCTGGTTGGTGAAGTGGCGCCCGGCCTGGGCGATATAGAGCTTGCGGCAAGTGGTTAGCGTGGCGATCGCCGAGACGTATTGCTTCAGGGCAATCTGGGCCCGGCCGAGCCCGTAGAACGCGTCCTCGAAGGTGTTGTCGATGGCCACCGCCTGCTGGAACGATTGGGCGGCCCGTTCAAACGACTCGGCCGACATCAGTTCCCACCCCTGCCGGTTGTGGGGCCGGGCGCGGTCGCGTTCGGGGGTTGTCTGCGCAGCCGCGGTGCCGGTCAACGTCAGTGCGGCAAGTGCGAGGGCGAGTATGTGGCGCATGGAGCCTCCTGGGCGATCCCCCCAAAACGAAACTGCCCCGCGGGCCGAAGCCCGCGGGGCAGTGATGATATCCGACGCGGAGCGCGCTTAGAAGAGGAAGCGCACGCCGATCCGGGCCTGCATCGGCGTCTGGAACGCGTTGTCCATCAGGAAACGCGGATCCTTCACGATGTTCTGGCTGACGATCAGGTCGGCCAGGTTCTGCCGGCCGGTGTAGAACAAGGCCTCGTCCGGCGTCACGCCGTTGGTCTTGTGGTAGGTCGAGTGCTTCCCAACCGCGGTGTCCTGGTTGAACAGGTTGAGCACGTTCAGGCTCAGCTGCACTTCCTTTGAGCCGCCCACGTTGAAGCTGTGCTGCACGAGCAGGTCGGTCTGCGAGAACATCGGCGTGCGGCCGTCGCTGCCGCGGCCCAGGTACTGGACCGGCAGGTTGTTCGGCGCGTAGATGCCGATTTCGCGCGTGACCGGCAGGCCGCTCGCGATGTATTCGTTCACGCCCACGCTCGTGCCGAAGCCGAACATGTAGATGAACTGGCTCTTGAACTGATGCGGGCGATCGGTCGCCAGCGGACCCAGGGCTGCTTTGCCGCCGTCCTGGAACATCATCAGCGGGTAGTCCCACAGCCGGCCCACGTTCGGGCTGGTGCGGCCGTTCTCGTCAGACTGCGACAGACCGGAGTAGTTGCCATAGAGGCGGCTCCAGGTGTAGCCGGCGCGCAGGTACCAGTTGTTGGCGTAACGCTTGTCGAACGCGAACTCGACGCTGTCGAAGTCGCGGACCGCCTTCGGGTTCGCCACGTTCGGGTTGGTGAACGCGAGTGAGGCCAGGTTGAAGCCCGGGTTGGCGATGATGTAGATCTCGTTGCCGGCGGCGTCGAGGGCGCCCGTATCTTCAATGGCGCGATCGACCTGCTTGTGCACGTAGCGGACGCTGACCGCCATGATGTCGTTCAGCTGGTGTTCAATGCCGGCCGAGGCTTCCTGCAGCTTCATGGGCTTCAGGTCCGGATCCTGGTGATCGGCGTCAAGCGAGACGAACCGGAAGTCGACGGGTCCGCGGATGAGCGTGCCCGAGCAGGCCGGGGGGCACTGGGCGCCGGCCGTCAGGTTGGTCCAGTCAGGCGTGTCGAGGGTGTAGTAGTACTCGAGCCACTTGTCGCCGCCGAACGAACCGCGGGGGAGTTCCAGCTTGAAGATGTCGTAGAAGACACCCCACGAACCGTAGGCCTTCCACTTGCCGTCGCCCTTGATGTCGTAGGCGAAGCCGACGCGCGGCGCCAGCTTGTCGGCGAAGTTGAACTCGACGCCGTAGTCCGGCACGCCTTCCTGAGTCGAGTAGGTCGGCACCCGCTCGCGCTCGGTGCGCACGCCGGCGTTGATGGTCAGCTTGTTGTTGATGGTCCAGGAATCCTGGATGAACAGGCCGATGTTGGTGGTCGTGACGTCGCCCTCGGTGATGAAACCCTGTTTGGGGACCACACCGTTGCTGCGCACCTGGTAGTAGCCATACGGGCCACGGAGACCGCCAAGGGCGGTATTCCAGCGGATCCGGACGAGGTTCGCCGATTCGCCGCTCAGCACGTTATTGCCGACCTGGTCGGCCTGCACGCCGAACTTGATCTGGTGCGCGCCGCCTGCATTGGCGTAGAGCGTGCCGTCGGCCTGGAAGTAGAGACGCGTCTGCTGGTCGCGCGTCACCTTGGTGTTGGTGGGGATGTTCTGGAACCCGCTCGCCCGCTGCAGGCTCACCGGCGTGTCGAGCAGGCCGATGTTGTTGCCGGTCGAGAAGATGACGCGCGGCTGTTCGACCACGTTCGAATCGTTCTGGTCGGCAAAGTAGTAGCCGCCGCGCATGCCGAGGAAGAACCGGGGCGACGCCACCCAGTCGAGGTTGCCCGACACCGAGTAGTTCGGGAACTTCGAGGTCTTGGTGTAGTTGGTCCCGGCCGGATCGGTTCCGGTCAGTGCCGGCAACAGGCCGTTGGTTTCACGCCAGCTGTTGTTGTATGACACGCGGCCGCGCAGGCTGTTGCTCAGTTGCGCGGTGACGTTGGCGGTGATGTTCTGCGCCGGCGTCTTCTGCTCGACCGAGGCCGTGCCCGCCGCGGGGTTGCCGGCGCTCGTCGGGCTGACGTTGCGCGTGGTCGTTTCCATGACCGGCAGGTAGGCGCCGAAGAACCAGGCGCGGTCGCGGACGAGCGGGCCGCCCAGGGTGAAGCCGGGCTCAGTCCGCTTTTCATCGTCCTTTGGGTAGGTGATGTACTCCGCGATGTCGTCGTTCACCAGGTTGCGGCGCAGGGTCGGGGTCCGGTCCCCGGACAGCGAGCTGCTCTGGTAGTTGAAGATGCCGCTGCCGTGCATCTCGTTGGTGCCGCTCTTGGTCATGGCGTTGATCACGCCGCCCGTGGCGCCGCCAAACTCCGCGGTGTAGCCGCTCGACTTGACCTGGACTTCTTCGACAAAGTCGGAAATCAGTCGCTTGCCCGACGTGCCGCTGACCAGGTTCGTGGTCTCGATGCCGTCGATGATGTAGCGGTTCTCGCCGGCGCTGGCGCCGTCGATCGAGATGCCGCCCAGCTTGTTTTCCTGGTTGGCGCCGGGCGCCTGCGTCACCATCGTGGTGAAGTCGCGGCCCTTCGGCAGCAGTTCGACCTGCTCGGCGCGGATGTTGGCCTGCCGCGACGTGCTGCGCACGTCGACCAGCGGGGTCTGGGCGGTCACGGTCACCGTCTCGGCGACGCCGGCGAGCGGCAACGCGAAGTCCACCTTCTTCATCTGGCCGAGGCCGACGCGCACTTCAACGACTTCCCGGGCCACGAAGCCCTGGAGGTTGGCGCTGACGCGGTAGTTGCCGGGGGGGAGCGAGGGGAAGCGGTACAGGCCGACCGCGTCGGTCACCGTCGCGCTGACGACGCCGTTAGCGGTGGCTTCAACGGTAGCGCCCGGAAGGACGGCACCCGAGGCGTCCTTGACGACGCCTTCAATCGAACCACGCTGATCCTGCGCCCAGGCGGGCGCGACCAACGTGCAAAGCAACATGATTACTGCGAAAGGTTTTGCGAACATTACCTTTCCTCCTTTGGAAAGCAAACAACAACGCAACAGAAAGAATGAGGAAACTCACCGGCGCCGGGGTTACCGCCGCCAACGGCCCCGGGTCACCGGGACTCCTCGATGGTAGCCCACGGACGAGGCCGAATGTGGTGCGAATCCGAAGGAATATGGGACGAAATGCACGGGTTATGGGCCAGACCCTGGCCTGGTTTTCGGTTTTGGCCCGTAAATACAGGGGTTTTTTGAACGTTCGTTTGATAGTATCTTTTTTCTCATGCTCCCCATAACTCACCCGGCCGAGGACGTTCACGCATGAGAGTGGCGGTCATTCCGGGCGACGGCATTGGCCAGGACGTCACCGCGGAGGCGGTGAAAGTGCTGCAGGCGACCGCGGCCGCGTTCGGCCGGCGGTTCGATCTCGTGCACCTGCCGTGGAGCGCGGACCACTACCTGAAGACCGGCGAGACGCTGCCGGCCAACGGCTACCAGATGCTGCGCGACGAGTTCCAGGCGATCTTCGTCGGGGCGCTGGGCGACCCGCGGGTGCCCGGCAACCAGCACGCGCGCGACATCCTGCTCGGCACGCGGTTCGAACTCGATCTGTATGTGAACTACCGCCCCGTGCGGCTGCTCGCCGATCGCCTGTGCCCATTGAAGGATCGCGGGCGCAAGGACATCAACTTCGTCGTCTTCCGCGAGAACACCGAAGGCGTCTATGTCAGCGTCGGCGGCCGGTTCAAGGCCGGTACGCCAGACGAAGTCGCCATCCAGGAAGAGATCAACACCTTCAAGGGCGTGAACCGCATCATCCGCCACGCGTTTGAGTACGCGAAGGCCAACGGCCTGACGAAGGTGTGCATGGCCGACAAGAGCAACGCCATGCAGCAGGGCCACGCCCTGTGGCAGCGCGTCTACAAGGAAGTGGCGGCGGAGTACCAGGGCATCACCGCCACGCATCAGTACATCGACGCCCTCGCCATGTTCCTCGTGAAGGACCCAGGTCAGTACCAGGTGATCGTCACTAACAACCTGTTCGGCGACATCGTCACCGACATCGGCGGGGCGCTGCAGGGCGGCCTGGGCATGGCGGCCTCGGGCAACCTTCACCCGGGCAAGACCTCGTTGTTCGAGCCCGTGCACGGCTCGGCCCCGCCGCTCGCGGGAAAGAACGTGGCCAACCCGATCGGCGCGATTCTGTCGTCAGCCCTGATGCTCGAAACGCTGGGCGCCGGTGACGAAGCGAAGGCGATCGAGCGGGCCGTCGAGGCCGCCATCGCGCAGAATCACACCACGTCCGACATCGGCGGCCCGCTCGGCACGCGCGAGGTAGGGGATTGGATCTCGAAAAGAATTTCGAAGTGAAGCTTGCCAGGAGGGCGGCACAGGTCGCCAGGTTTGCCAGGAGGGCAGCACTTTAGTGCTGCCGTGGGAACAATATGTCCAAATCAGTTTTCATTCTCGGCGGCGCCCGGACACCCATGACGCAGCACGTCGGCGCGCTCAAGGACGTGTCGGCGATTGAGCTTGGCGCGATTGCGTCGAAGGGCGCGCTCGAGCGCACCGGCACCAGGCCCGAGTGGATCGACCACGTCGTGTTCGGCAACGTCCAGCAGAGCAGTGTCGACGCGCACTACGGCGCGCGTCATGTCGGCCTCAAGGCGGGCGTGCCGATCGAAGTGCCGGCGCTGACGGTGAACCGCTTGTGCGGCTCGGGCATCCAGGCGGTGCTGAGCGGCGCGCAGCAGATCCAGTTGGAAGAAGCGGGCGTCGTGCTCGCCGGCGGCATGGAGAACATGAGCCAGGTGCCGCACGTGATTCGCGGCGCGCGCTCGGGCTTCAAGCTGGGGCAAGGCAAGCTCGAAGACTGGCTGTGGGAAGGGTTGACCGATCCCTACGCGGGTTGCTCCATGGCCATCACCGCCGAGAACTGCGCCGTGAAGTACGGCATCACGCGCGAAGACGCCGATGCCTACGCCCTGCGCAGCCAGCAACTGGCGCACAAGGCGTGGACGTCCGGGATCATGACCGACGAAGTGGTGCCGGTCGAGATCCCGGGCCGCAAGGGCGTGACCGTGATCGCGCAGGACGATTACCTGCGTCCCGAGACGACCATGGAGATCCTGGCCAAGCTGCCCACTGTCTTCAAGAAAGACGGCGTCGTCACCGCCGGCAACGCCAGCGGCATTGTCGACGGCGCGGCGGCCCTGGTGATTGCCGGTGAAGAGGCGGTCGCGAAGCACGCGCTCAAGCCGCTTGGCCGCATCGTGTCGTGGGCGACGGTCGGCGTCGAGCCGACGATGATGGGGATGGGCCCGGCGCCGGCCATCCGTAAGGCGCTCGAACACGCCAGGATGACATTTGGGCAGCTCGACTTGATCGAGATCAACGAAGCCTTCGCGGCGCAATACCTCGCCTGCGAAAAGGAGCTCGGCCTCAGCCGGGACAAGGTGAACGTGAATGGCGGCGCCATTGCCATTGGGCATCCGCTGGGCGCCAGCGGGGCGCGCATTCTGCTGACGCTGCTGCTCGAGCTGCGCCGGCGCGGCAAGAAATACGGTGTGGCCTCGGCCTGTATTGGCGGCGGTCAAGGCATTGCGATGATCGTGGAGGCGCTGTAATGGAAATCAAGACCGTTGGCGTGATTGGGTGTGGCCTCATGGGCGCGGGCATCGCGCAGGTGTCGGCCGCGGCCGGGTTCAAGACCTTCGTCCTCGACGTGAACGAGGACGTCGTCAAGAAGGGCATTGGCCGCATCGACAAGTTCCTGACCGGCGGCATCGAGAAGGGCAAGGTCACGCCGGAGCAGAAGGCGACCGTGTTCGCCAACCTCACCGGCACCACCAGGTTCGAAGACCTCAAGGACTGCGACCTCGTCATCGAGGCCATCGTCGAGAACGTCGAGGTCAAGAAGAAGACCTACGCCCAGATCGAGGCGGTGGTCGGCACGCACTGCGTGATCGCGTCCAACACCTCGTCGCTGTGCATCACCGAGCTTGGCGCCGGCACCACGCGGCCCGACAAGGTGGCCGGCCTGCACTTCTTCAACCCAGTGCCGCTGATGAAGCTGGTGGAAGTGATTCGCGCGCTCGCGACCAGCCAGGAAACTTACGATGCGCTGATGACGTTTGCCCGCGCGATCGGCAAGGAGCCGGTGACGGCCCCCGACCGCGGCGGCTTCATCGTCAACCGCCTGCTCGTGCCGTATCTCCTCGACGCGATCCGCTGCTTCGAGGAAGGCCTGGCGACGGTCGAGGATATCGACAACGGCATGAAGCTCGGCTGCGGCTACCCGATGGGCCCGTTCACGCTGCTCGACTACGTCGGCCTCGATACGACGTATTACATCGCGAACATCATGTTCGACGAGTTCCGCGAAGCCCGTTTCGCGCCGCCACCACTGCTGAAGCGCATGGTGCTGGCCGGCCACTTCGGCAAGAAGTCCGGCAAGGGCTTCTACGAGTACGCGGCGAAGTAAGGCAGGTCAGAGCCTGCAGTTTTTGCACTGTTTCCAGCCAGTCGGCAATTTCCACGCCAACTTGGTTGAAAACATCGTGCAAAGTCTGCCAAATTCGTCGTCTGAGGATCGCGTGACCAGCGCAAAATGCGCTAGCTCATGCGGTCGAGCCTCAAGAACACGGGTCTTGATGGATTGACGCCTTTCAAGGGCGCCTTCCATGCGCTGGAGGTGGCGAATCGGTATGGGTGCTCGCACGAAGTAACCGAGCCGGGACTCTAGGAGTGCCTTGACTGCGTCCAGATCCCGTCGGTCTAGTTGCGGCGCGCTATTCAAGATTGCCAAGACGCGGTTCTGGAATTGCAGGCCATCGCTCGCAGACCAAGAGGTGATGTTCTTGACTTCGATGATCTTGTTGCCAAGCGCCAACACGAGGTCCGGACGCGATCGTGAACCGGCGCCGAGTATCTCCGGCGCTCTCTCGTCGAAGTAGCGGACGTTCTCCCAAGTTTGATTCCGACACTGGGCAGCCTCGCCGAAGCATCTCTTTGCCATGGCATCCCTGGGGCATCGGGCACACATTTCGCGACTATCAGTTCTTGGTCCCTCATACACAGTCTGGGACGAGAGACCCGCGAGTATGTGCTATCGATTTGCGGTCAGGTGACGTCGCCTGGGAACGGCCCCTTCTTGACGACGTCGAGCCTCACGCCTCCGACACACCGCTCGTCACCAACTATTTCACCTGTAGTTCGACATCACATTCGTCGATCGAGTCGATTCGAATCGTGGCACATGGTGGCACTACATTCGGCATCCAGTTGAGCGACGGGCACCTGGCCTGGGTGGCACCATACGGCATTCCGTATGACGCGTTTCCGGTCGTGCACGGGCGCGCGTTGTTTCTGACGAGCCAGAGCCACATGGTCGCTCGACGATGGCAGCCTGATCGACAGGCAAGGCGGCCAAGCTGCTGCGCAACGGCATCGAAGACTCGCTCGCGGCGATGGCGGTGAGCATCCGTGACCGGACACAGTCATCGTCGTGCCCGTGTCGCGTCACCGCCCCGCCCGTTCATGGGACACAACCGGTCCGTCGTCTGGGAACGGCAGGCATCTGGAACCCTCAGCCGGCGATCCGGGGAAGCGCTCCGCCCAGGCGGCCAGCGTGAAACACAATCTCGCCAGTCTTGATGCACCGGTCGAGGTCCGCGACGCCACCGCGAAACAACTCCCCCGAGGGCGTCAGCACAGCTTTGCCGACTTCGGTGGCTGGCAGTCTTCCAATCAGGGGCGGCGCGGCATCGAGGGCGTGGCGCCAGCGTCGCGACAGGTCGGCCGCGTCAGGTGGCGGCCCCTCGAAGGCCAGGGACGCAACTTCCTCCGCCGAGTACTGCGATGAGCGACGGGCGTGGTCGATCACACCAAGCGGCGAGAAGCCGGGATCCTTGCCACACGCCGCCCACGCCAGGTATCCCAGCGGCTGCAGGCGCTCGTCGCAGGCGATCACATCGATCCAGTCGCGCACTTCGAGTCGCCCGATCAGCGCCAGCACCTTGTTCGTCGCCAGGTCGAAGGGATGCAGCGTCAGACCCAGTTCCTGGTGCTCCACGAGCGGAAAGAAACGGTAGGCGCTGTCGTGGACCCACTCGATGAGCAGTTGGTGGTGGTCCCGCGAGGCCGTGGCCTGCACGAAGCCCGGGCGTTCGCGGATCGCGGCGACGGCATAGCCGTGGCCTTCGAGCAGCAGCCGATCCGCGTCCCACGATCGTGCCACGGCCTCGGTGGAATCGTGGAACAAGTCGAGATCGCGCGACAGACGATGAGCCTCGAGCGCCACATTCAAGGCGATGCCGCCGGCCACATAGCTTTCGCCGCCCGCCCGGCGCCGGCCGGCTAGGAGCTGGCAGACGTCGCGCTGGAAGACTGTGAGAGCCATGTGCGGAACTGGGCGACGCGCAGAAACGCGGCGCGGTCGCCGTGCTGCGCGATCTGGCGCAGCACCTCCTCGCGCTCCGCCGGCGTTTGCGGATAGTAGTCTTCCCGCAGGAACCACAAGCACCGTGCGCGGTACTGGTCGACGAAGCGGCGGAATTCCTCGTTCGAACACGCCGGCGACCGGGACATGACGGCAGTGTAGCATCCCGCGGTAACCCCGTTGACCAACCCGTGGTTCGCACGTAGAATGGTGCTGCACGTGACATACGTGCTCATCTTGGCTGGAGCGAGTCAACCCTCACATGAAGACCAACGTCACCCTCAAGCTCGACGCCGACCTCATCCGCGAGGCCCGGGTCCTGGCGGCCGAAGAAGGGCAATCGATTAGCGCACTCCTGACGGAACGGCTCGAGGCGCTGATCCGCGAACGGAAGGCATTCGACAAGGCGCGGCGGCGCGCCTTGGCGCGATTGCGCGAGGGGTTCGACCTCGGCTTCACTCCTCCCAAGTCGCGAGACGAGCTGCATGAGCGATAGGTTCTTCGTCGACACGAACATCCTGATGTACGCGCATGACTCAGCAGCCGGGGTGAAGCACTCGCGCGCGAGGACGCTGGTCGAGGAGCTCTGGCGCGACCGGTCTGGTGTGGTGAGCACGCAGGTGCTGCAGGAACTGACCGTCAACCTTCGCAAGAAGGCGCGCACGCCGCTCGATACCAAGACCACTCGCGAAATCGTCGCCGACTACCTGACGTGGCACGTCGTCGTAAACGGGGGCGAGGCGATTCTCGAGGCGCTCGACCTCGAAGCGCGATACCAGATCTCGTTCTGGGACGCCCTCGTGATTCAGGCCGCGCACGTCTCGGGCGCGGAGGTCGTGTATTCGGAAGACCTCTCACACGGGCAGGCGTATGGGTCGGTGCGAGTGATCGATCCGTTCAAGTCAGCGTAGCTTCTGCAGCAGCTGCTTCGCCTGCTCCTTGAAGCGCCGATCCTCCGGCGTCCAGTCGGGATCGAGCGGGGCATCGATCGCCGCCTGGTACTGCTTCCGCGCCTCCTCCTTGCGTCCCATGTCAGCCAGCGTGTCGGCGAGGAAGAGGTGTGAGATCACGCTGTTGGGGCCGTAGGTCAGGGACTTGCGGAGATGCTCTTCGGACTTCTTGTTGCTGCCGCCGAAGAGGCCCGGCACCTTGAAGTACCACCGGCCCAGCGCGCGGTCCGCTGATCCCTGCAGGAAGGCGGGTTCGAGCTTTAACGTCGTCTCCAGCGCTTCGCGGATGGCGCCGCGGTATTTCATGCCCTGGCGCAGGCCGAACGACTCGGCGAGCGCGCCCATGTTGGCGGCCATCCAGAAGTGGCCCTCGGGCCGCTTCGCATCAATGGCCATCGCCGCCCGCGCGGCGGCGATGCCGGATTCGAGCGCCGCCTTGCGCTGCGGTTCGGGCAGGCCGTTGGTCCCCAGCCAATAGCGGGCCTGGGCGAGCCGATAGGCCGCGGTGAAGTCGTACGGGTTGGCCGTGAGCCGGGCGGACCAGAGGTCGGCGGCTTTCTGGGCGCTGGCCAGGTTCTCGCGATCCCGATAAAGCGCGTCGGGATCGTCGGCGGGAACCTGGACCGCAAAATGTGCATCCAACGGAGGTATGGCCCCAGAGACCGCGACCCCCGAGATGCCGGCGACCGAGATGTACAATGACCCGATGCAGGATCTCATCCACCGGCTGCTGATTGAACTGGGCGAAGACCCGACCCGCGAAGGGCTGGTCAAGACGCCGCGGCGGGTGGACAGGGCGCTGAGGTTTCTCACAAGCGGGTACCAGACCGATATCGACGAGACGCTGAACGGGGCGCTGTTCAGCGTCGATTATAGCGAGATGGTGATCGTCCGCGACATCGACTTCTACAGCATGTGCGAACACCATTTGCTGCCGTTCTTTGGCAAGTGCCACGTGGCCTACATCCCGAACGGCCGGGTGATCGGCCTCAGCAAGATTCCGCGCCTGGTCGATATCTTCGCGCGGCGGCTGCAGCTGCAGGAGCGGATGACCAACCAGATCGCCGAGACCATCACCGAGAAGATCAAGCCACTCGGCGTCGCCGTGGTCTGCGAAGGCACGCACCTGTGCATGTCGATGCGCGGCGTGGAAAAGCAGAACTCCTACACCATCACCAGCGCCATGCTGGGCGCCTTCCGCGATCACTCACGGACGCGCATGGAGTTCCTGGAGTTGCTGAAGCTGCGCGGCGGGATCGCCTCGTCTGGTCCGACCCACTCACACGACTTCGGCGACTAGCGTCGCGAGTTCAGGAAGACGGAAACAGGAGATCAAGAGATCAGAAGAATGAACTTCTCCTGAACTCTTGACCTCCTGTGACTTTCTCGTGATCTGCTAGAAGCGCAGAGCCGCGTTGAAGCGGACGTTCCGCGGCCCGTAGACCTGCGCCGGCGAGGCGAACTGCGGCACCGTGTTGATGGCCCCGGCCGGATCACCGTTCTGCCGCAGGTTGATGGTGTTACCCAGCGTGCGGGCATCCCAGTGGGTGTTCGAGTTGCTGACGTTGTGGACGTCCACCGAGATCTCCAGGCTGCGCGCGCCGAAGCGCGCGGTCTTGAACACGCGCAGGTCGCCATTCTTCCGGAACGGCAGCCGGTACGAGCCGAGCGGCTCGACATTGACGGTGGTGTTGCCGCCGACGGTCTGCGCGGTGCTGATCTGCCGGGTGATGGCGGCGCCACTCTGCGCGTTGAGGTTGCCGGCGATGCCGATGTCGTACCACGGCAGGATGTAGGTGCCGCTCACCTTGAACTGGTGGGGGCGGTCGCCAATCTGGCCGGTGACCGGACCCGCCGCGTTGATCAGCGCGTTCGGGTTGACGTTCACGCTGACGCCCTCAATCCGCGTTTGCGAGTAGGTGTAGCCAGCGAGCATTTGCCAGCGACCCGACATGCGCTTGGTGCCGGAGATCTCGATGCCGTTGTAGGTCTGGCGGAAGCTCCGGTCGTTGGTGAAGAAGGTCTGATTCACCGCCGTGGACGTGCGGTTGTAGAACTGGAACGTGCCATCGTCGGCCGTGCCGGCCACCCCGTCGCGGCCGTTGTCGTTCCGGGTGGTCAGGAACGTGTCGTACGGCGCCGCCGGGTTCGACGTGGCCTGGGGATTGCGTTCCGTGCGATGAGTGGCGATCACACTCAGCCGCAGTGACGGGAACAGTTCGTGATCGAGGCCGCCGGTGATCTCGTCGGTGTACGGCCGCGAGTAGTTCGGGTCCACCGACACCGTCGAGGTGTTGACTCGCGAGATGACCGGTGTGCCGGTCTGCTCGCCCGGCTGGAAGCGGAGGTCGCCGTTCAGATCGTTCCAGGGATAGTTCTCGGAGTAGTTCCCGTTGGGGTTGATCGTGTCGAGAATACCGCCGCCCGCCGCGATCACGTAGTAGTAGCGGCCTACCGCGAACTTCAGGCCGGTGCGCCCGTCGCCCCGGACGTCGTACGCGGCACTGAGGCGCGGCCCGGCCGTCTTCCAGTCGACCACATCCGGCAGTTCGGCGAATGACCGGGTGAGGTCCGGGAAGAACCGGCTGGCCGGGCTGCTCTGCTCCGGGAGGTAGCCGTTCAGGTGTTCCCATCGCACGCCGGCGGTCAGCGTCAACCGTTTGAACGACACGCTGTCCTGCGCGTAGAGGGCCAGGATGTTCAGACCGGTCTTGGAAAAGAACGGGGTGCCGAACAGGGTCACGTTCTGCGACCGCCCGGTGGCGCTGCTGTAGGTCAGTTCCACATCATCGAAACGCGAGACGCGGTTCTCGACCTGCATGTGCGAGTAGTCGGCGCCGAACTTGAACTCGTGCCGGCCGCCGGCGAACTCGTCCAGGTAGTACTGGCCGGTGGCGTTGGCCTGGTAGCGGTCGCGCCACCGCTCGGTGCCGGTGGTGAAGTTGCGGGTGCGGATCCCCGTCGCCGTGTCCAGCAGCGTCTGGTCGGCGCCGTTCAGGTAGGTGGGGAAGAAAATCTTGTTCAAGCCGACGCGCGCGTCGATGAAGAACTGCTGCGTGACTACCGAGTTCAGCAGCACCTGGTAGATGTCGAACACGTCGTCTTCGTTGCTGGTCGAATCCTGCACCAGCGTGTTGGCGCCGGCCAGGAAACGGTTGGGTTTCTTGTAGTACTGCCGCGAGTACAGGCCGGTGAGACGGCTCTTGTCGCTGATCTGATAGTTCAGGTTGACGAGCCCAGACGTGATGTCGGTCTTGTCGAGCACGAGCGACGAAAACGCCGCCGGCGTGTTGACGTGCACGCGCCAGTCGCGGAACGAGGCGAACATGCGCAGCTTGTTGGCGACCAGCGGGCCGCCGCCGCTGACGTTGACGTCCGAGACAAAGTCCACGCTGTTGGATTCAGGCCGGAACCCGAACCGCAGCAGCTCGTCGTCGATGTTCTGCCCCTGCGTGGCATCGCCCAGCCAGGCGCCCGTCAGCCGGCCGGTCCAGCGGTCGCCGCCGCTCTTGGTCACCATGTTCAGGAACACGCCGCTTGTCGGCACCGTGATGTCGTGCGCGCCGGTCGAGACCTGGATGTCGTCGAACGCGTCGAAGTCGTAATAGAAACCGGCGGCACCGATCGCCGCCGGGTCGCCGACATTGATGCCGTTCAGGTAGCTGGAGTTCTGCGCGCTGGTGGTGCCGCGTGCGTTGAACACGCCCTGCAGACCACCCGACGTCCCGCCGACGTCCGGCCGGGTGATCAGCAGGCTCGGCACCTTGTATTCCACCAGCGACCAGATGTCGCGGCCGCCCGGGGTGGCCTGCAACAACTGCTCGCCCAGGTTGACGCTGGTGTTGGCGCTGGTGGTATCGACGACCGGCGAGGCGCCAGTGACCGTGACCGTTTCGGCGACGGCCGCGACCGTCAGGGACAGGTCCAGCGGCACCGTTGCGCCGACCTGCACCGACACGTTCTCGCGGATGACGGTACGAAAGCCCTGCAGTTCGACCTTCACGGAGTAGATGCCCGGCTGCAACGACGGAAAGCGGTTGACGCCGCCGGCGTCGGTGACGCCGCTCATGGTCCCGGCCACCAGCACGGGGCTGGCCAACGTAACGATGACACCGGGCACGGCGGACCCCTGCTCATCGGTGACCCGGACCAGGATCGACCCGGTCTGGACTTGGGCGGCGACAGGCGCCGTCGCGAGGGCCATCAAACTGATCGCTGCGAACCACAATCGAACTCTACTCATTGACCTATCCTCCGGAAAACCGGTTGCGCCCTACGAGAAGTTGGAGTGGAACAAGCTTGCCAGCACTCGCTACTCGGCGGCTGACCTGACAGAGAGAGACAGGAAAGCACGCGAGGTGACCAACAGTCAGTCGGGGCAACAGGCTAGCCCGAGCCTAAGCAAACGAACTGCCGAACGGACGCTATACTTACGGAATGCGTGTGATGCTGGCTCTTCTGTGTGCAAGCCTCATGTTCATCCCGTCGCTCGACGCACAGACCACCAAGACCACCCCGAAGAAAGCGCCGGCCAAGACCACCCGGAAGGCGGCGGCGCCGGTAATTTCGCGCATCCAGGCCGAGTTGAAGTGCCCCTCCGAGCTGGGGCAGGGCGTGGCCACGGGCCGCCGCTATTGTGACGTGCTCACGGCGAGCGACCCGAAGGACGGCATTCTCATCACCATCCCGCCGCACCGCGGGCCGGTGAAGCTGATGTTCGAGCTGCACAACCGCCACACCTATTCGGCCGAGCTCGTCAAGCAGCAGCAGGCTTATCGCAAACACACCGCGACCATCGGCGTGATGTCGATGGACAACACGCTGATCGATCGGGCGACGGTGCAAAGCGAGTTTCGCACTGAAAAAGACCTGTTCGACCGCATCAGCGGGGGCGCCGGACCGGGCGGGATGAAGGCGGTGGCGCCGATCGGCTCCGAGTTCATCACCGTCGAACTGCCGGCCGCGGTCGTCGACCAGGTGTCGGTGATGGGCGAAAAGCTGTCGGTCGTGAGGCCCGACGCCACCGACAACTTCACCGCCACGGGGCGGCCCATCGCCACCATCAGCAACGTGATGCTGGAATTCACACCCGCACCCGCAGCGAAGAAGGCGCCGGCCCCCAAAGCGCCGGCCAAGAAAGCGCCGGCTAAGAAAAAGTAGCGAGCGCCGCGCGGTAACAGGCCAGCATGGCATCGGCCGAACGGTCGATGTCGGCTTCGGTCGTCGACCAGTTCGACACCGCAATCCGCATCGCCTGCTGTCCCTGCCAGAACGCGCCGCCGGCCCAGCACGTGCCGTCGGCCTGCACCCGCGCAATCACATCCTGGGTCGTGCGATCGTCTCCAAACCGCACCAGCACCTGGTTCAGCACCACCTCGTTCAGGATGGTGATGCCGGGTGCCGCCGACAACCGGTCCGCCATGCGCCGCGAGAGCGCGCAGTTGCGGCGGACGAGCCCCTCGATGCCGGCGCGGCCAAGCGCCCGGAACAGCGCGTAGAGCGGCACCACGCGCGCGCGCCTCGATGACTCGGGCGTCCAATCCATGCCAATGCGTTCTTCGTCGTCTCCCCGCTGCAGATACGAGGCCTTCATGCCCATGGCCGCGCGCAGGGGCGCCGTGTCGGCCACAATCGCGAGGCCCGAATCGTAGGGCACGTTCAGCCATTTGTGCGCGTCGGTGGCCCACGAATCCGCGGATTCAATGCCGCGCACCTGCGATCGCAACTCGGGTACCGCGGCGGCCCACAACCCGAATGCGCCATCGACGTGGACCCACGCGCCGCGCGCGTGCGCCATCTCGACGATCTCCGCGATCGGATCGCTGGCGCCGGTGCTGACGTTGCCCGCCTGCGCGCACACGATCATCGGGCCGTCGCCCGTGCCCAGCTGCGCCCGCAACGCATTCGCACGCATGCGGCCCTGGCCGTCAACCGGCACGAACTCGAGTTCGTCGCTGCCAAACCCGAGATACCGCAGCGCACCGACCGCCGACACGTGGACCTCACCTCCGACGAGCACCCGCACCTTGGGCGCGCGCTGCAGGCCCTGGGTTTCGACGTTCCAGCCGGCGCGATGCAACACTTCGTGCCGCGCCGCGGCCAGGCACGTGAAGTTGGCCATGTGGCAACCGGTGACGAAGCCGACCCCGGCGGATGCCGGCAGCCCGAGCAGCTCGACGATCCAGCCAGAGACGATGTCTTCCATCACCGAGGCCGCTGGTGAGAGCACGTACAGGCAGGCGTTCTGATCCCACGAACTGACCAGCCAGTCGGCGGCCACCGTGACCGGCACCGCGCCACCGGTCACGAAGCCGAAGTAGCGCGGCCCAATGGTGGCAACAATGCCGGGGTCGGCGGTCTTCGCCAAGTGATTGATCACCTCGACCGAATCGGTCGCGCCGGCGGGCAGCGGCCCGCCGAGCGCCATGAGCAGGTCAGCACGCTCCGCGCGCGAGCCCACATGCCGCTCCGCGACCTCGTCCATGTAGCGTGTGGCGTGACCATAGGCTGCCGCGAGCGGATTGTCTGCATTCATGATGAGTAATTGGACTGTGTGTTCGAGAGTGATTGGTCTGTGTGGTGGAGAGTGATTGGTCTGTGAGAGTGATTGGTCTGTGCGTTGGAAAGTGATTGGTTTGTGCGTTGGAAAGTGATTGGTCTGTGTGTTTGAAAGTGATTGGTCTGTGTCTAATTTGTGTCTAATCTGTGGCCGCATTTAATCAGTGGCCTTGAGCGGAATGTCGCGTTCCGTGGCCCACTGCTCCCATTCGGCGGCCGTCCGCGTCGCGAAAACTGTGGCCAGGGGCGAGCCGTCGGCAAGCCCCAGCGCGGCATAGAGCCTCTCACGAAAGTGCGGCTCGAGCGCGCCGACTGCAATCGCGCCGTCCCTGGCCGCGTACACCCCATAGGCCGGGTTGGCCCCGCCAAGCACGCCACCTGGCGCCGTCAATCCGTGGCGCAACGGCGCGGTGAGGTCCTTCAGCGCGTCGAACAGTCCGACCACGCGGCTGCCTCCCGGGCCCTTATGCATCATCTCGAGCACCGCGGCATGCGCGCGCTCGGCGCCCAGCAGATCGGCGAGCAGCGTCTTCGGCAGGCCTCCCTGCAGCAGTCCGGCCTGTGCCTGGTAGGTCACGTCATGCCCCGGCTCTTCCGGATGCGCCGTGTTGCCGACGATGTTCAGGTGACGGAGCAGGGGGAATCGCATGGCGAGCGCTGGGGCATCGAGGCCGAGACGGCCGAGCGCGCTCGGACGGTGGCTCGCGATGAACACGTCGGCGGAGCCGAGCAAGTCCATCAGCGCCCGCATGCCGTCGGCCGACTTCAGGTCCAGGCGCGCGATGGTTACGCCAGCGTGCAGCTCGTCGTACCAGGGCCGGCAGAACCCGTGGAGCGGATCGCCCCACGGTGCCTCGATCTTGATGGCCGACGCGCCTGCCGCCATGAGGCGGGCGACGGCCACCGGCCCGGGGACGTTTTGCGCCATGCTGACGATCGTCATTTCGGCGTCCATTCATCAAGAATCGCCGACAGGTCCAGGTCGGGTGCAATCAGGCAACTGTGGCCATGGCCTTCGAGCACGCGCAGGCTCGCGCGCGGCGTAAGCGAGGCCATCAGCCGCGCCTGAGCCACCGACGGCACGACCACGTCGCGGTCGGCAGCCAGGTACAGCACGGGCGACTGGAGCGACGCCAGCTGCTCGCGAAGGTCGTAGTCGCGCAGGATGTGCAGCCGTGAGAGATAGCCTTCGCGCGTCGTCGATTGCATCAGCTGGAGAAACCGGCGGATCTCTTCGGTGCCGGTGCCCGGCGAGTGCATCCGCCGGCCGTTCAGTTGCCGCACCAGGCGCATCATGCCCCACGGCGTGGCGCGTAGCAGGTGATACCCCAGCCACAGGCGCGCCGGCGAACCGAAGTGCGCGAACGAGTTGAGGATGACCAGCCGGCCAATGCGCTCCGGATGCGCCAGGGCATAGCTGAGCGCCAGGGCGCCGCCGAACGACTCGCCGAGCAGCGTCACCGGGCGGTCTGAGGCCGCCAACACCGACTGGTGCAGGTCGGCCACCAATTCGCCCATGGCCCGCACCTCGTCGCGCAGGCGGACGGTGGTCACGGCATAGCGCCGTTCCAGCCGCGGCACTTGTTTGTAGAACAGCAGGCCGGTGCCGTCGATGCCGGGCACGAGAACGAGTGGCTCTTTTGCAAGCGCTTTCAAATCACCAACTCGTGAGATCACCAAATCACCAAATCCGCCTTCCCTATGGTAGCTTCTCGCGGTGACTCCTGCGCAGGCTGGCCGCGTTTCCTGGACCGTGCTCACCATGTTCGTGGTGCAGAGCCTGGTGTTCGGGTTGTCGGTGTTACCCGCGTTCTACTTCTGGACGTGGACCCAGGGCTGGTCGATTCCGCCGCTGATTCGCCCGGCCATTGTCGCGACCACCCTCGTGCCGGCCTATTTGTTGTTCGCGATCGTGCTGGTGGCGTTGTCGGCGCTGTCGACGCGGGTGTGCGGCTGGCGGACGGCGCCGAACGGGGCCTGGAAACTCCGCGATCTCGAATGGCCCCTGCTCGACTGGGTCCGCTACATGGTCTCGATCCACATCGTCCGCGTCTTCGTGGGGACCTTTTTCCGTGCGTCTGCGCTGTGGACGCTGTACTTGCGATGGAACGGGGCAAAGATTGGCCGCGGTGTCCACATCAACAGCCTGTCGATTTCGGATCACAACATGCTGGAGTTCGGCGACGGTGTGGTCATTGGCGAGAGCGTGCACCTGTCGGGGCATACGGTGGAGGCCGGCATGGTCAAGACCGGCCCGGTGCGCCTGGGGCGCTTGGTAACAGTGGGCCTGGGCAGCATGGTGGGCATCAACGTCGAGGTCGGCGAGAAGTGCCATATCGGCGCCCTCAGCGTGGTGCTCAAGGGCTCGACACTTGAAGGATCTGCTATCTACGCAGGCATTCCCGCACGTAAGATAGAGCGCAAGGCGAACGCCAAGGTCGTAGAGGAAGACGATGCGGCGATTGGCTTCTTCTGACTTCTAACCTCTGACTTCTGACTTGCTCTTGCCGCCCCTCATCTCAATCGTCGTTCCCGTCTACAACGAAGCGCGGACGGTGGCCGAAGTCATCGAGCGGCTGCTGGTGATCGAGTTGCCGGCACCGCGCGAGATCCTGGTCGTCAACGACGGCTCGACCGACGGCACCCGCGAGGTGCTCGACCGGTTGCCGGTCCGGCCCGAGTTGCGAATCATCCATGCGGCGAAGAACGGCGGCAAGGGCAGCGCCATACGCACCGGCTTCACCGAGGCCTCAGGCACCATCGTCGCCATCCAGGACGCGGACCTGGAACTCGATCCGGCGCAACTGGCGGTGCTGGTGCAGCCGATCCTGGACGGCCGCACGAAGGTGGTCTATGGGTCGCGGTTCCTGGCCGGGCGTCCCGACGCGCCGTGGCTGTCGGTGTTTGCCAACCAGGTGCTGACCGGCATTACCAACGTGCTGTTTGGCGGCCGGCTCACCGACATGGAAACCTGCTACAAGGTGATGACCACCGAGGTCGCGCGCGGGCTGCGGCTCGAGTGCAATCGCTTCGACATCGAGCCGGAGATCTCGGCCAAGCTGCTGCGCGACGGCCACCCGATTCTCGAACTGCCGGTGCGCTTCGAACCGCGCAGCCGCGCCCAGGGCAAGAAGATTGGCTGGCGCGACGGCGTGCGGGCCATCCAGGTCCTGATCAAGTACCGCTTGTCACGATGAGCCGCCTTCGCCAAGGCTTCCACCTTAGCCAAGGCTTCGGCGGACAAGCCGGCGCGCCAGGCTCCTGGCTCCCCGTGGCGTTGGCGCTCGCAGCTGCGCTGGGGCTCGCCACGTTCGGCGTGACGCGTGGGACCGGCGCCGTCGGCGGTTCCGACTCGTCCTGCTATGGGTTGATGGCCGAAGCTTTCGGCACCGGGCAGTGGCAGCCGGCGAGTGCGCTCGCGGTCGAGGCGCCGTGGCCCGAGGCCTCCCGCACGCTGGCGCCTGGCGGCTTCATTCCGTCACCGGTTCGACCAGACGCCGCTTCGCCGGTCTGTGCGCCCGGGTTCTCGGTGCTGATGGCGCCGTTCTACGCCATCGGCGGCCGCGACGCGATTTTCGCGGTGACGCCGATCGCCGCCTTCGTGCTGGTGTGGTGCGCCTTCGTGCTGGCCAATCGCCTGGCCGGCGGCCTGGCGGGCGTGTCGGCCGCGGCCCTGACGGCGTCGAGTCCGATCGTGCTGTTCCAGGCAGTGCAGCCGATGAACGACATCGCGACGGCCGCGCTGTGGCTTGCGGCGCTGGCTGTCGCCACGGTCCGGCTAAAGCCGGACGCCACATTGAAGTCGGAGCCTGATGTAGTGTCCGGCTTTAGCCGGACCGGCTTCGATGTGGTGTCCGGCTTTCCTGTCCACCGTAGCCTTGGCGAAGGTGGAAGCCGGACCTCGTTGCTGGCCGGCGTCCTGGTTGGCATCGCCATCCTGGTCCGCCCGAATCTCGCACCGCTTGCCGTGATCGTGGCCGCGATGCAGTGGCGGCCGGGACAGCCGATACCGTGGCGATCCACTGGGCTGATGGTGGTCGGCGCGCTCCCGGGCGTGGCCGCGTGGTTGTGGTTGAACCAGGTGCTGTACGGCAGCCCGGTTGGCAGCGGTTATGGCCGGGTCGACCAACTCTTCAGCCTGTCGAACGTCGCCTCGAATCTATCTAGTTACGGCCGCGCCTTCTACCAGACGCAAACAGTGTTTCCGCTGATTGCCCTCGCGGCGCCGTTATTGCTCGCCGGCGAGTCGCGACGCGTGGCGCTGTGGCTGCTCGCCGCCGCGGCCGTGGTGTTTGGTATCTACCTGCCGTACCGTCCGCACCCGGAGTGGTGGTACTTGCGGTTCCTGATTCCTGCCATCGTGCTGCTGCTCGTGGTGGCGTGTAGCGTGGCCGTACGGGTTGCCGATGGGGCCCGCATGCGCGGCGTCGTGGCCATCGGCACGGTGATGTTGGCGCTGCTGGGCATGCGGGTGGCCGGCGCGCGCGACGTGCTGGCGCTGCAGGCCCTCGAGGGACGGTATCGCGAGACCGCGAACCTGGTGGCCGAACGGCTGCCGCCAAACGCCGTGCTGATTGCCGTGTGGCAGAGCGGCAGCGTGCGGTTTCATGCCGGCCGGGAGGCGGTGCTGTGGGACTCGCTCGAACCGGCCTGGCTGGATCGCGCCGTGCAGTGGCTGTCGGCGAACGGCCGCGTGCCGTACATCCTGGTGGAGCGCCGCGAAGAAGCGGAGTTCCGCGATCGTTTCCGCGGCCACGCCGACCTCGGCGCACTCGACTGGCCGCCCCGGTTCAACATCGGCGGGCAGGCGAGGATCTTCGATCCCGCCGATCGCGTCCGTTACCTGGCTGGCGAGGAGTATCCCACCGAGAACACGCGCCCGGCCCGGCGCCGCTAGCGCAGCACCCAGTCGCCGAGGAAGATGTAAATCCCGTAGACCGTGCCTTCGCCCACGACCACGCCGAACAGGAACTTCTTGAAGTTGATCTTGAGCGAGCCGCACACGTAGCAGATCAGGTCGGTCGGCAGGAACAGCATGAAGCTCCAGCCGATGATGATCGGCAGCTGGTACGACTGCAGCAGGTCCTTGAGCTGGCGAATCTGTTTCGGGTACTTCCGCTCGAAGAGCTCGTCCATGTGGAGGGCTTCTGCGAAGAAGTAGCAGATCGAAGACGAGATCGCGATGCACGGGAGCGTCAGCGCCAGCAGGACCCACGGATCGAAGAACGGCATGGCGACCAGCAACGGGAAGGTCGCCGGCACCAGCGTGAAGGCCCGCAAGGCACCGATCACCAGGTAGGCGATGGCCGCGGCCCAGAACGACGCCGACATCGCGTCGCGCATCTCCGCCTGCACCACTTCCCGCTGGAAGAAATACAGGTACAGGGCGCCCGCGACGACGAGCAGCCAGATCGCGAACAGGGAATAGCGGATGCGGGGGTTGTGCAGCTGAAGCGCGGTCAAACAGAAGCTCAGAGTTTACAGACGGCGGGCGGGCATGCCAGGTTCCATTATCCCGCGTCTTGGTCCGCTCCGAAATGGATCTGCTGCTCGAGCTTCGCGAAGCCGGCCGAGGCGGCCGGCTCGGGCGCCGCCAGCGACACCACAATCCCGATGACGAACGACAGCGGAATGGTAAACAAGCCCGGGTTGCGGTACGGGAAATACGCGGTGGCGTTTTGCAGCAGGTCGACCTGGATGGTCGGCGACAGGTAAATCAGGGCCAGCGTGGCGAACGTGCCAAACAGGATCGACGCCTGGGCGCCGCGCGTCGTGAACGGCTTCCAGAACATCGACAGGATCAACGCGGGGAAGTTGGCGCTGGCGGCAATGGCGAAGGCCAGGCCCACCATGTACGCCACGTTCTGGCCCTTGAACGCGATGCCCAGGGCGATCGACACCGTGGCGAGCAGAATGGTGGCGCTGCGCGCAACCAGCAGTTGTTCCTTCTCGGTGGCGCGGCCGTGGCGGAACACGTGCACGTAGATGTCGTGCGACAGCGTGGCGGCCCCGGCCAGCGTGAGGCCGGCGACCACCGCCAGGATGGTGGCGAAGGCGACGGCGGCAATGAACCCCAGGAACGCCTGTCCGCCCACCACCTCGGCGAGCAACGGCGCCGCCATGTTGCCACCTGCGTCCACGGCGCGGATGTCGGTCTGGCCGACCAGCACCATGGCGCCGAAGCCGAGGATAAAGGTCAGCAGGTAGAAGACGCCGATGATCCCGGTCGCATAAGCCACCGAGACGCGCGCGGTGCGGGCATCCGGCACGGTGTAGAACCGCATCAGGATGTGCGGCAGACCGGCGGTTCCGAACATCAGGGCCAGACCCAGTGAAATGGCGTCCACCGGATCCGAGACCAGCCGGCCCGGTGCCAGCACGCCCTCACCGTACTGCCGGGCAGCTTCCGAGAACAGCGCCAGCGGATTGAACGCAAACTGCGCCAGCACCATGCCGGCCAGCATGAAGGCGCCCGACAGCAGCAGCGCCGCCTTGACGATTTGCACCCACGTCGTGGCGATCATCCCGCCGAACAGCACGTACGCGAGCATGACCAGGCCGACGATCACCACCGCCACTTCGTAGCTGAGACCGAACAGCAGCCGAATCAGGTTGCCGGCGCCGACCATTTGCGCGATCAGATAGAAGGCGACGACCGCCAGGCTGCCGGCCGAGGCGGCCACCCGCACCGGCGTTTGCCGCAACCGGAACGCGACCACATCGGTGAAGGTGTACCGGCCAAGGTTCCGCAACGGCTCGGCGATCAGGCACGCCACCACCGGCCAACCGACCAGGAAGCCGATCGAGTAGATCAAGCCGTCGAAGCCCGACAACGCCACCAGCCCGGCAATGCCCAGGAAGCTGGCGGCGCTCATGTAGTCGCCGGCCAGCGCCATGCCGTTTTGCCAGGCCGTGACCGAACCGCCGGCGGTGTAAAAGTCTTTCGTGCTGTGCGTGTGTCGAGCCGCCAGCCACGTGATGCCGAGCGACAAGACAATGAAAATGGCGAAGCCCGCCATGGCCACCACGTTGGGCTCTCCGGTCTGCATCAGCGGCCCTCCATGTGGGCCTTGCGAATGGACGCTACCGCATCGTCATAGTGCGTGTTGGTCCAGCGCACGTAGACCAGGATCAGCGCCATGGCCGAGAGGATCACGAACACCCCGAGCAGGATGCCGACGCTCAGCCCCGGGACGAGCACCGTGCCGAGCAGTTCCTTGTTGAAGGCGATCAGCAGGATGAAGGCGACGTAAATGAGGGTCATCGCCGCCGTGACGAGGACCGACAGTCGCCAACGGGCGGCGGACAGGGTGACGAGGCGGGAGGCCGAATCGCTCATGCGCCGTCATCATAGCTTGGGGCTGGTAGGGCTGGTAGGGCTGGTAGGGCTGGTAGGGCTGGTAGGGCGGGTCGGGGCTGGTCGGGCTGGTCGGGGTCGTCGGCGTCACCCGCCTCACCCGCCCGACCAGCCCTATTCGTCGCGCAGCGCCACGTTCGGGTTCAGCGCCGCGGCTCGGCGTGCGGGCACCCAGGCAGCGAACGTCGCTACTATGGTGAACAGCACTGCCATGGTCGCGTAGGTGGCCGGGTCGGTGGCCGTGACCCCGACCAACAGGCTGGCCATGATGCGGGTCAGCGCCGCGGCCGCCACCAGGCCAAGCACGATCCCGGCGAGGCTCAGCCGCAGCCCCTGGCCAATCACCAGCTTGAGGATGCTGTGGCCCGACGCGCCGAACGCCATGCGCACGCCGATCTCGGTCGTCCGCTGCCGCACCGTCGTGGCCAGCACGCCGTACAGTCCGATCATGGCCAGGACGGCGGCGACGCCCGCAAACACCGCGATCAGGATCAGCGCGAAACGGGTCGGCGCAATCGCCTCGTCCAGGTAGTCCTGCCACGGCCTGACCTCGGTCAGCAGCAACCGCGCATCCTGCTGCGCGATGGCGCTGCGCACGGCCGCCGCCAGGGCGTTCGGGTCGCCGTTGGTCCGTACCGCCCAGCGGAACGCCGGGCCGAAGTTGGCGTAGCCATCGGGGAAGAACATGCCTTCACGGCCATCGTCCATCATGGTCGTGTGCCGCTGGTGCCGCGACACGCCAATCACCTCGAACGTCTGCGGCTCGTCGGTCGTGACGCGCGCCAGCATCCGCTGGCCCACGGCCTGGCCCGACGGGAACAGCTTCGCCGCCAGCAGGTCGTCGATGATCATCACGCGCGCTTCGGGCCGGTTGTCTTCGTCGCCGAACGCGCGGCCCGCCGCCATCGGCGTGCGCGTCATCTCGAAGTAGCCGGGCTGCACGAAGTGCACGATCGCCTGCTGGAACTTGGCCGGGTCGGTGGCCGCTTCGAGCGGGCCGTAACGAGCCAGCGAGTTGACGCCGTCGAGCGGCAGGGGACCAGCCACCGTGGCATCGACGACGCCGGGTAGCGCCTTCAGCCGCTCGAGCGTCGTCCGCTTGAACGTCTGCTGGGCCTCGGGGCCCTGGGCCCGATTGTTCTGGATGATGAACGTCAGCACACCGTTGGCATCGAAGCCCGGGTGGGTGTTCTGCAGTGCGATGAACGTGCGGATCATGAGGCCCGAGCCGACCAGCAGCACGAACGCCAGCGCAACTTCAGCGACCACCGCACCGTCGCGCAGCCAGCGTCCCGAGCCGCCGCCCACCAGGCGGCCGCTCGAACGGAGCACATCCATGACGTTAGGCCGCGACGCCCGCCACGCCGGCGCGACGCCGAAGATGAGCGCCGCCACCAACGCCGCAGCCGCCGTGAACGCGAGCACGGTGCCGTCGAGCGAGACGGCGGTGGCCCGCGGCAATGCTTCGGGCGCCAGCTGAATCAGCGCGTCGAGCCCGAACTGCGCCAGCCACAGGCCGACCAATCCGCCGAACGTGGCCAGTACCAGGCTTTCGGCCACGAGCTGGCGAACCAGGCGCCACCGGCTGCCGCCCATGGCGGCGCGTACCGCCAGTTCCCGCTCGCGCGCCGAGGCGCGCACCAGCAGGAGGTTCGCGACGTTCGCGCACGCGATCAGCAGCACGAACACCACCGCTCCCATCAACGCCGCCAGCTGCGGCCGCACGTCGGCCACCAGGTCGGCGTGCATCGGCTCAATCCGGAAATTGGCGTTGGCGGTTTCCTTGATCGGAAAGCGTCCGCGCAGATCGGCCGAGAGCCGATCGAGTTCCGACTGCGCCTGCTCGAAGCTCACGCCGGGCGTCAGCCTGGCGATCACGCGCAGGAAGACGTTGTTGCGCGACCCGGTCTCGTAGTTCACGCGATTGGCCACCACGATGTCGGGGCGCGGCTCCACATCGGTGCCCGGTGGAAACAGCAACTCGAACCCCGGTGCCAGCACGCCGACGATGTCGGCGCGGCCATTGCCGAGTTCGATGGTCGTGCCGACGATCGAGTCGTCGCCGCCGTAGCGGCGCTGCCAGAATTCGAAGCTGAGCACGGCAATGTTCGGCAGGGGCGGCGTTTCAGGCCCAGCCTGCGCCGCCGGCGCCGCGCCCGCCGCAGGTGGTGGCGGTGCTGGTTGCGGCGTGCCATCTTCCTCGACGAAGCCACGGCCGACATGAATGCGGTGGCCAAGCAGCGTGAAGATGTTGGTGGTGGCCCCGGCGCCGCTCACCTGCTCCGCGTCGCCACGGCCGTCGCCGCCAATGGTCGGCCGGAAGGTGTTGACCCCGGCGACGCCGTCGAACTGCGTCAGCACCGTGCGCAGGTCGAAGAAGTCGCCGGGAGAGATCGGGAAATCAACGACGTTGCGGTTCCGCAGGTCGGCCCAGACAGTCCCCAGGCGAGCCGCGTCGTTGTAGGGAAGCGGCCGCAGCACCACCGCGTTGACAACGCTGAAAATGGCCGTGGTGGCGCCGATGCCCAGGCCAATGGTCAGCACCGCGGTCAGGGCAAAGGCCGGTTGCCGCTTCAGCGTGCGGAAAGCAAAGGCGAGGTCGCGAATCAGTGTGTCCATGGATTGGTCCGCCTAACCACCTTCGCCAGAGGCTTCGGTGGTCAGGAAGGCGGACGCCACATCTTGTAGCATCCGGCTTTAGCCGGATAGACAAGAGCACGTCCCGTGCCTGACTTTAGGGTCCAATTCGGCCTGAAAACTGTCGCGTGGACTGACCCACTGGTCGAGACCGGGGTGACGGTGTCCGGCCCCGGACAGGCAGTCGCATGCGGGAAACCGAACCGCCGGTCCGTCTAACGACCTGAAGGCGGGTGATGCGGGCAACCAGCGGGCACACGAAGCGAGCATGGCACCTTGGGATACTGCTGACTTTGGTCCCCGCGATCGCCGCCGCCCAAGCCCCTGGTGTTGCACCCGCGCCGGCCGAGTCGTCTACGACCACTATCGACACCATGATCGATCCATCTCTAAGGAGTCCCCTGGCGGTGCCGACGATCGAGTGGGCGGCCGAGGTGATGGACGAGGCCAAACGCGCCTCGGGAAAACTGGGATTCGTGTTGCGGCCGGGCTGGACCGGCGAGGTTGGTTTCACCGGCGCCTTCGATCGCAACTTCGCGTCCGGACGGCCCACGAGCCTTCGCCGGCTGACCAACGGGTCGTCGGCCTGGGGCGCGACCACCTGGACCCGTGCGGGCAGCACCCGCGCGACGCCGCTGCTGGCCGCCCGCGTCGAGGCCGGCCGCGATGCCTTTGACTATTACGACATGACCCTCGACCGTCGCAGTGACGCGCACGCACGGTATGCCGTCACGGCCACCGGCGGCCTGATCCTCCCGCGCGACCTCGTCATTGCCGCGACGTATCGCTGGAGCGAAGCGTGGCAGATCGCCGAGGGCGAGTCGTGTCACGCGGTCGCGGACACCGGCTTGACCGCCTGCCCGGCCGATCGCCTGTTCCGCCGCCCGGCGGCCGAGCGCTGGCAGCAGTTCGAGGTCCAGGCGCAGGTGCACCTTGGCGACAAGGTGGGCGCCGAGGTGTTCCTGACCCGCGATGGCCGCGACCACGGGTGGGGGGTCGAGGTGCCGGTGTATTTCATGGCGCACCGCGAGGGCGGCTTCACGGGCGGGCTGGTGCTGACCTACAACGGCGCCACCGGCAGGGGTGACGTGTCGGCCTTCGTCGGGCAGGTTTTCAGGATCGCCAAATAGAAAAGGCCGGGTCCCCTCATCAGGGCCCGGCCTTGGTCGCCCCGGGCGCACTAAAGTGCGCCCCTACGTCTTAGTGCGTCGTCGGCTGCTGGGCCTTCTTCAAGCCCTGGATCTGCAGCACCGGCACGCCGGGCTGTTCCTTCAGCACTTCCTTGCGATAGAGCTTTTCCATCTCCGCGTGGTGGCGCAGCTCTTCGGGGGTCATGTTCTTCTTCTTCTGCGCCGCGATCTTCTCGTCGCGCGAGTTCTTCGCGATGCCCAGGTCGTCGAGGTCGGTCTGGATGCCCGCGGCCACCGCTTCGGCGTTCAGCTTCAGCGTGTGTTCCGTGGTGGTGAGCGGCACCGACTTGTTGCCGGCGAAGATCTCGTGGCGGCCGTGCTCCTCGTACCACTTGGTCAGCGTCGCCGTCATATGCATCTTCTCGATGATGTTGCGCCAGCCGATGCCGGTGTTGTACGCGCAGAAGGAGATTTCGCCCATCTGCGTGGCATACGGGATGATGCACATCTCGGTGCGGCGGAAGTCGTAGTTGAACAGGTCCTGGAACCACATGCCCGCGATGAACAGGAAGTTCCAGCGATCGGCGCGGCGCTTCTGGATGTCGTCCATGGTGCGCGAGCCATCGACCTTGCCGTAGTCCTTGCCGGTTGCGCCGAAGGTCTTGTCGAACTTCTTCAGCAGGTCGCTCAGCTTGAAGTGCGTCGGCGACTTGAACGAGTCGTAGTTGCGCGCCAGCGCGATCGCCATGCCGGCGACGGTCAGGAACTTGCCGCGGGCCGCGTCGTTGACCATCGCGACGTCCTTGGCGAGCTGTTCGGCCCGGAGGAACGCCGTGACCGGCACGGCTTCCTTGGTTTCCTTGTCGATCATCACGGCCATGCCGACGCCGCAGTTGGGGTGGCAGCCGCAGGTCAGGTTGCCCCATTCGTTGTCGGGCCCCTTGGCGACATCGGCCCAGTCGGTGAACGTGCCCATGAACGAAATCGGGAACCAGTCGCGCACCGGCTCGCCGAGGCCCGTCTGGTTCTTCACGTCGTGCGCCAGGTGCGACAGCGTGTAGCGCTGCGCCGCGCGGCGCTCGGGCGTCACCTCTTCGTCGCGGCCGGTGAAGCTCACCGGCTGGAACGACAGGAAGTTGATCCGCTTGGGATTGTCGAGCGCGAACTCGATGATCCGGCCGACCTGCTCGTTGTTGACGCCGTTGACGATGGTCACGACCGGGACGATGTCGACGCCGGCGCTGTGCAGGTTCTCGATCGCGCGCAGCTTGACGTCGAACAGGTTGCCGACGCGGCGGTGCGAGTTGGCGGCGTTACCGATGCCGTCGAACTGCAGGTACGCGTAGCGCAGGCCGGCTTCGGCGGCGGCCTTCGAGAAGTCGGGGCTCTTGGCGAACTCAATGCCGTTGGTCGCGGCCTGCACCGACGAGTAGCCGACCTTGCGGGCGTAGCGCACCGCATCCAGGAAGTACGGGGAAAGCGTCGGCTCGCCACCCGAGAACTGCACCGACATCTGCCGCTTCGGCTTGATGGTGATGGCGTTGTCGAGCACCGTCTTGATGTCCTCCCACGTCAGTTCGTGCACGAAGCCAACCTGGTTGGCGTCCATGAAGCACGGGTCGCACATCATGTTGCAGCGGTTCGTGAGATCGACCGTCAGCACCGAGCCACGGCCGTGCTTGATGGTGCTGCTGCCGTGGTTGTGCAGCTTCTCGTCGTTGTGGGCGCGGATGTCGCGGCCCGGGAACACCTCTTCGAGGTGCTTGAAGAAGGCGGTGTCGATGGCCATCGTGTCTTCGAAGTGCCCGTGAATGGGGCAGTCCTTCATCATCACGATCTTGCCGTCCTTCTCGTCGATGGTGGCCTTGATCTCGCCGACCTTCTCGTTGAGCAGGGTTTCAAGCGGGCGGGTGCCGTCGAGAATCGCCTGGCGCGCTTCGCGCACGCACGTCGGGCACAGCGAGTCGGTCTGCCGCGGCCAGCCAAGTGGCGGCTTCGTCTTCTGGTACGACTTCAGAAGGGGCTTGTCCGACCAGCGCGGCGTCATCGACGGGTTCTGGCTGATCTTGTTGAGCTGGGAAAAGATCTGCCAGACGCCGTTGGCGGCGATCGACAATCCCTTTTCCGCGTACTTAATTGGCGCGTGCATGAGCACTCCTCACTGATCGGTCGGGCTCTGTCGAGGTGGTGCAAGTCAGGATCACGGCCCGTAAGTGATTGACTGGTCGATATCTTACGGGTTTTTTGTGCGGCATTGCACACGGACGCCGGATTGGGCAGAAAGCCGCGCCGAATTGGCTAATTGGCCGCGTGAATGGTCAAATGCCGACAGAATCGGTCGCCAATTATTGGGGTTATGCTGCCGGATGCGCCTCCCCATCACCTCGGCAATTGCCTTCGCCGCCAGCCTGATCTCCATCTCAGCACAGCCAGGCCGGGTCGGAAGTGAGGACGCCGTGGCCCTGACCAACGCCTCGGTGGTCAATGTGCGCAGCGGCGCCATCACGCGCGGCGCGACCGTGGTGCTTCGTGGCGCGCGGATCGAGAGCGTTAGCGCCGAAGCGGCGCCGGCCGGCGTCCGCGCCATCGACCTGAAGGGTCGCTACGTGGTGCCGGGACTGATCGATGCGCATGTCCACATCACGTCGCTCCCGCAGATGCGGGCCGCGCTCGACAGCGGCGTCACCACCGTGCGCAGCGCCGGCGTGTCGCACTTCGTGGATGTCGGGCTGCGGGACCTGGTGCGGAAGGGCTTTGCCGCCGGCCCCGACATGATGGCCACGGGCTATCACGTGCGCCCCGGCGTCGCCGCCGAGTTCTTTCTCGATTTTCCCGACGAGGGTGGGTTGATGGGCGGCGGCGCGCCGGCCGCCGACACGATTCGCCGCGTGGTGCGCGCCAACCTGTCGCGTGGCGTGGACTGGATCAAGACCAACGCCACCGAACGGGCCGGCACCCCGGACACCGATCCGCGCCGGCAGCTTTATAGCCAGGAAGAGTTGCGGATTCTCGTGGTCGAGGCGGCGGCGAAGAACATCCCGGTGATGGCGCACGCGCATGGGGCCGAGGGCGCCGACGCGGCGGTCCGCGCCGGCGTGCGCAGCATCGAGCACGGCACGTATCTCTCTGACGACACGCTGCAGCTGATGGCGAAGCAGGGCACCTTCTTCGCCCCCACCCTCGACATCGTCAACGACCTGGCCGAGGCGGGTGGCGACTACGACAATGCCGGGCTGAAGCGGCGCGGTGAGATGATGCAGCCCATTCTGCACGCCGCGGTGCAGCGCGCGCACAAGTTCGGTGTCAAGATCGTGGCCGGGTCCGACACCGGCTACGGACCCTCGAGCATCGCGCGCGTGTCACGCGAGCTGGGCATGCTGGTGTCGGCCGGCCTGACGCCGTTGCAGGCGCTGCAGGCGGCCACCCTGACCAACGCCGAGATGCTGCGACTCGAGAAGCAGGTGGGCGTGGTGGAGGCCGGCTTCGAGGCTGACCTGCTGGTGGTGGACGGCAACCCGCTCGACAATATCCGGACGTTGCTGGATCCGCTGCTCGTGATCAGCAACGGCCGCGTCGGTTTGGACCGTTTGAGTTTCGGAAAACCCTGATCCCTGATCCCTGATCCCTGATCCCTGATCCCTGATCCCCGATCCCTGAAGGAGACGTCGATGAAGCGACTGGTATTTTGCATGTGTCTCGGGCTCGCGCTGGCGACGCCGGCGTGGGCGCAAACCGAGCAGCACGATCACAACGCCAAGCCTGGCGCGATCAAGGCTGGCACGGTCGACTTCGAGACCTCGTGCAGCCCGGCGGTGAAGGACGAGTTCAACCTGGCCGTCGCCGAACTGCATTCGTTCTGGTTCCCCGAGGCGCGAGCGCTCTTCGAGAGCGTCGCCAAGAAGGACCCCAACTGCGCGATCGCCTACTGGGGCGTGGCCCTCACGTACTGGGGCAATCCCTTCGCCGGCCAGCGGTCGCCGCAGGTCATAGCCAATGGAAAGGCCGCGATTGACAAGGCGAAATCAACCGGCACGCCGACGCCGCGAGAGAAGGGCTACATTGACGCCGTCGCGGGCCTGTTCTCGAGCGCCGATGTCACCACCCAGCGCGCGCGCGTCGTCGCTTACGAGGGTGCCACGGAGCTGGTGGCCAGCCAGAACCGCGCTGACGTGGAGGCCCGCATTTTCTGGGCGCTCGCCATTGCGCAAACCGCGCTGCCGAGCGACAAGACGTTCGCGCAGAACCTGAAGGCCGCCGAGATTCTCGAGCCGCTCTACAAGCGGATGCCGAATCACCCCGGCCTCGCGCATTACATCATCCATGCTTACGACGTGCCGGCGCTGGCCGCGAAGGCGCTGCCCGCGGCGCGCGCCTATGCCGACATCGCCCCGTCGGTGCCGCACGCGCTGCACATGCCATCGCACACGTTCACGCGGGTTGGCGAATGGAAGGAATCCGTCGATACCAACATCCGTTCGGCTACGGAGGCCGAGAAGACCGGCAGTGGGCTCAGTGAAGGCCTCCACGCCCGCGACTACATGACCTACGCCTATCTCCAAATGGGGATGGACAAGGAAGCCAAGACCGTCGTGGACCACGCGGCTCAGGTGGCCGCCGCGGCGGCCGCGTCGCCAAGCGCCACCGGTGCCAACACGTTTGCGATTGCGGCCATTCCGGCTCGCTACGCGATGGAGCGCGGCCAGTGGGCCGACGCGACCATGCTCAAGCCGTGGCCGGCGCCGGGCGCGCCGTACACGGAAGCCATCACGCACTTCGCGCGGGCGATCGGGTTTGCGCGTTCAGGCAAGCCGGCCGAAGCCGCTGCCGACATCGCCCGTCTCACGGCGCTGCGCGACCGCGAGATCGAGTTGAAGGACGCGTACTGGACCGAGCAGGTGGACATCCAGCGGCGCGGCGCAGAGGCGTGGGTGATGTTCGCGGAAGGCAAGCAGGCCGAGGCGCTCTCGGCCATGGCGGCGGTGGCCGACGTCGAGGACAAGACCGACAAGGCGGCCGTGACGCCAGGACCGATTGCCCCGGCCCGCGAGATGTACGGCTTCATGCTGCTCGAAGCCGGCAAGGCCAAAGAGGCGCTGGCCGCGTTCGAAGCGGTCACGAAGAAGGAGCCCAACCGCTTCCTCGCGCTCTACGGCGCGGGCAAGGCGGCCGAGGCCACCAGGCAGACGAGCAAGGCCAAGGGGTATTACCGGCAGATCGTCGAGATCTGCAAGGACGCGGGGCCCGAGCGCCCCGAGCTGCAGTACGCCCGAAAGATGGCCAAATAAGAAACAGGAGGTCAGGAGTTCAGGAGAATTTGAATGGTCAGACTCTCTTGGACTCTTGATCTCCTTATGTTTGATTCACCCAGGCGCACAGGCGTGCCAGCGCATCGGTGACGGTGGCCTCGCTCGCCGCGAAACAGATCCGCACGTAGCCCTCTCCCGACCCACCAAATCCCACTCCCGGCGCGATTGCCAGGCCGGTGTCGCGCAACAACCGCGTGGCGAACGCGGTTGAATCGGTCAGCCCGGCGATCTGCGGAAACGCGTAGAACGCGCCAGCCGGCGCGGGCAGCGACACGCCAGGAGTCGCGGCCAGTGCGGTCACGACTTGCGCGCGCCGCTCGGTGTAGTGCCGGCGCAGCTCTGCGATGTACGGCTCGCCGTCGCGCAGCGCGGCGATGCCGGCCTGCTGCACCATGGCCGACGGATTCGAGGTCATGAACTCCACGGCCCGATACATGGTCTTGATGGTGGCCTCGCTGGCCTGCGCCCATCCCAGCCGCCAGCCGGTCATGTTGTAGGTCTTCGAGAAGCTGTTGACGACGATCAGGCGGTCGCGATTGCCGGCGACCCGCGCGAATGACGGCGCGATCGGTTCCTCATACACCAGCCGCTCATACACCTCGTCCGCAAGAATGATCAGGTCGTGCTGCGCGGCCAGTTCCAGCAGCGCCCGCTGCTCCGCGGCACTGATCACCCAGCCGGTGGGGTTCGACGGGCTGTTGATGATGACCATTCGGGTGTGGCGGTCGATGGCGGCGCGGACGCGATCGAGATCGAGCCGGAACCCGCCGTCGTCTCGCACCAGTGGCACCGGGCGCGGCTCGCCGCCGGCCATGATCACGCCGTTCGAGAAAATCGCGTACGTGGGCGAGACAATCACCGCGTTGTCGCCGCGACTGACGAAGGCGCGAATGGCGGCATAAATGGCCATCGACGCGCCGACCGTGCTCATGATCTCAGTCGGGCGATATCCCACGCCGTGGAGATGGTGAATCTGCTGCGCGATGGCTTCGCGCAGTTCGAGAGCGCCGGCCGTGTGGGTGTAGAAGGTGTGCCCGGCCTTCAGCGCGGCATCCGCGGCTTCGCAGATGAACGCCGGCGTCGGCAGATCGGACTCGCCGTAGCAGAGCTTGAGCGACCCCGGCATCGATTCGGCGGCCGTCGCAATCTGCACCATCGGTGATTCGGCCACGCCGGAGAACTCGCGGGTGTATCGCACCGGCGCATTCTACTTCGCCCGGTCCGCCTGAAGGCGGACGCTACATTGCGGGACCCAGCATCATCTGCCCAGCGATCTCGCGGACGATCTTGGCGGCGACATTCGCCGTCACGCCGCCGAGGTCCTGCGCCGGATTGAACTCGACGACATCGGCGCCCACGATCGGCCCGCGCAGCTGGTGGATCATTGTCAAGACGTCGCGGACGCCCAGGCCGCCGGGCTCGCGGTGCGAGACGCCGGGCGCAAAGGCCGGATCGAGGCCGTCGAGGTCAACCGAGACGTAGACCGGGCCGTCGATGGCCGGCCGCGCGCCGCTGGCGAAGTGCCGCATCTCGATGCAGTTCACGCCGAACCGCGCGATCTGGTCGCGCTGGTGCGGTGTCAGCGTGCGAATGCCCACCTGCACCAGCGTGACGCCTGGGCATTCCTCCATGATGCGGGCGAACGGGCAGGCGTGCGACAGGCGATCACCTTCGAAATGGTCGTAGAGGTCGCCGTGCGCGTCGATGTGGAGGATGGTGAGCGTGGGCCGTTCAGCCGTGACCGCCATCAGGATCGGGTAGGTGATCGAGTGGTCACCGCCGAGGGCGATCGGTTGGAACCCGCTGGCCAGCAGTGCGCCAATACCCATCTCGATCTGGTCACGCGCCCTGGCCGAATCCTCGGCCAGGGACAGGTCGCCCGCGTCGGTCAGCCGGGCAAGGTCGGCGCCGTTCTCGGTGAAGGTATTGCCGGCCGGCGACCACAGCGCCTGTCGGATCACCGGCGGCGCCGCCGCGGCCCCGCGCAGGAACGAGGAACTGGCGTCGTAGGGCAGGCCGATGAGCTGCGGTGCGGCTGGCGGCATGGGCGTCCTACATTCCCGGCGGCGTGAACCGTCCGTCGTTGGCGAGCCAGCCGCCATCGGCGAACAGGATCGTGCCGGTCACGTAGCTGGCCGCATCCGACAGCAGGAACACGGTGGGGCCGGCCATCTCCGACGCCTGTGCCCAACGCTTCATGGGCGTCTTGTCGGCGTAGGCCTGGTACCACGCGGGCTGCGACTTGATCGGCGCCGTGAGCGGGGTTTCAATCACGCCCGGGCCGACCGCGTTGACCCGCACCCCCAGCTGTCCCCACTCGGTGGCGGCGGTGCGCACCAGTTGCACGATGCCCGCCTTGGTCATCGAGTAGACCGACTGCCCCGGCTCGGTGACGAGCGATCGAATGGACGAGAACAGCACGATGCTGCCGGATTTCTGGAGGACCATCAACTGGCCCGCCGCCTGCAGCACGTTGAAGTTGCCGCGCAGGTTGACGCGCACCACGCGGTCGAACTCCTCGCCGGTGTATTTCAAGATGGATTTCCGGACGTTGATGGCCGGTGTGCAGACCAGGCCGTCGAGCCCTGGGCGGTGGTGCAGCGAGTTGGCGAGGCCATCGCGCACCGAGGTCTCGTCGGCAATGTCCATCACACCCGAGTCGGCCGAGCCGCCGGTCTTGGCGATCATCTCCGCGGTCGCCGCGGCGTTGGCGGCGTTGATGTCGAGGCAAATGGTGTGGCCGCCCTGTTGCGCAACCCCGAGGGCGACCGCCTGGCCGATCCCCGAACCTGCGCCAATAACCGCTATCGTCTTTCGATCGAGTCTGAACATGACCAGACTATAGACGTTCAATGCGGACCACGGAAACACCGAATCACGAAACCACTCGAACGTTGTCGTCCACGACCAACTACCAACCTTCGTGTTCTGTGTTTCCGTGCTTCTGTGTCAGCATTTTCGAAGCCTCCCGACCTGCTAGACTCTTCCAGTGGCTGCCTCCGCCATCGACCGCGTCCTCGCTGAAGTTGATCGCGCTGCCGACGAGATGATCGATTTCGCGGCTCGGCTCGTGCGCATTCCCACGGTGAACCCGCCGGGGGAGGAGTACGAGGCGTGCGCCAATGCGATTGGCGACCAGTTGCGGGCGCATGGCGCCGACGTCCACCTGCTGCCGGCAATCGGCAAGCGCGAACACACGCCGCTCCATCCCCGCATCAACGTCGTCGGTCGTCATGACGGCCGCGTCAAGGGACCGGGCATTCACCTGAACGGGCACTTCGACGTGGTGCCGGCGGGGCAGGGCTGGACGCGCGATCCGTTTGGCGGTGAGATCGAGGGCGGCCGGCTCTATGGCCGCGGCTCCTGCGACATGAAGGCGGGCCTCGCCGCGGCGGTGTTTGCGGCCGAGGCGATTCGCCGGGCCGGTGTCGCGCACGCGGCGCCGATCGAGATCAGCGGGACGGTCGATGAAGAAAGCGGCGGCTTCGCGGGCGTGGCGTGGCTGGCCGAGAACCGCTGGATCTCGCGGGAGCGAACCAAGGCCGTGATCATCCCGGAGCCGTTCGGCGTGGACCGGGTGTGCGTCGGTCATCGCGGCGTCTACTGGTTCGAGGTGGTGGCCGAGGGCCGCATTGCCCACGGCAGCATGCCGTACCTGGGCGCCAACGCCGTGGAGGGCATGTCGCACCTGCTCGAGCTGGTGCGCGACGAGCTCGGGCCGGCGCTCCTGGGGCGTGTGACGGCCATGCCGGTGGTGCCGGAAGGATCGCGCCACGCCACCATCAACATCAACGGCATCGACGGCGGGCAGCCGGTGGACGAATCACCGAGCCCATGTGTCGCCGATCGCTGCCGGGTGGTGTTCGATCGCCGCTTCCTGCTCGAAGAGGGCCTCGAGCGCACCCGCGCCGAGATTGCCGGGCTGGTGGCCAAAGCGCAGGTGCGCATGCCGACCGTCCGGTTTTCGATTGAAGACCGAATGATCGTCGAGCCGACCCGCGCGCCGGATGACGCGCCGGTGATCGCGGCGCTGACCGGCGCCATTGCCCGCGTGGTGGGCCGGCCGGCGTCGCTCGTGGCGAGTCCCGGCACCTACGATCAGAAACACGTCGATCGCATTGCCGGCGTGCCGCAGTGCGTGGCGTACGGTCCCGGCGACCTGGCGCTGGCGCATCAACCTGACGAGTACTGCTCGATTGCGGATATTGTGATGGCGACGAAAGTATTGGCGCTGGCGGTTCTGACGCTGGCGGAATGAGAACGCTACCACGAAGGCCACGAAGTGAATCTCGAAGGACACGAAGGTGATTTGGTTTTCTTGAGAAAGAGTTCTTCGCGGTCTTCGTGGCTAATCTTCGTGCTCTTCGTGGTTGCAGTTGGGTGAGGACTTATGACTGGACAAGAAATGGTGGCGCTGTCGAAGCAGCACTCGCTCTACGAGTGGTCAGCGCAGGCGCACGTCGATCCCATCCCCGTGGCGAAAGCGAAGGGCATTCACTTCTGGACGCCCGAGGGCAAGCGCTTCATCGACTTCAACAGCCAGTTGATGTGCGTCAACATCGGCCACGGCGATCCGCGGGTGATCAAGGCGATCCAGGATCAGGCGGCGACGCTGGCCTACGCCAACCCGTTCATGGCCACCGAGGCGCGCGCCCGGTTGGGGCAGAAGCTGGCCGCGATCTGTCCCGGCGACATCGACGTCTTCTTCTTCACCAACGGCGGCGCCGAAGCCAACGAGAACGCGATCCGCATCGCGCGGCTGGCCACCGGCCGCCACAAGATCCTCGCGCGCTACCGGTCGTACCACGGCGGCACCGGCGCCAGCCTCACGGCGACCGGTGATCCGCGACGCTGGGCGATGGAGCCCGGCATGCCGGGCATCATCCACGTGCCGCACCCGCATCACGGGTTGAAGCGCGGTACGCTCTCCGGCCCCGACGCGCTCGCCGAACTCGAAGAAGTGATCATGCTCGAAGGGCCGCAGACCATCGCGGGCTTCCTGATGGAGACGGTGACGGGCACCAACGGCATTCACGTGCCGCCCGACGGCTATCTCGAAGGCGTGCGTGCGCTCTGCGACAAGCACGGCATCCTGCTGATCTGTGATGAGGTGATGTCCGGCTTCGGCCGCACCGGCGAGTGGTTCGCGGTCGATCACTGGAAGGTGGTCCCCGACATCCTGGTGATGGCCAAGGGCCTGACGAGCGCCTATGTCGCGCTGGGCGCCGTCGGCCTCCGCCGTTCGATCGCGGATCACTTCAAGGACAAGGTGTTCTACGGCGGCCTGACCTACAACAGCCACCCGCTTGGCTGCGCCGCGGCGCTGGCCACCATCGCGGTCTACGAGGAAGACAACCTGATCGAACGCGCCAAGAAGATGGGCGTGGTGATGGGGAAGATGCTGGCCGAGCTCAAGGCCAAGCACCCGTGCGTGGGCGATGTCCGCTCCATCGGCCTGTTCGGCATCGTCGAACTGGTCAAGGATCGCAACACCATGGAACCGCTGGCGCCGTTCAACGGCACGTCGCCGGCCATGCAGGCGCTCGGCAAGTTCTTCCGCGAAGAAGGGCTCTACACGTTCGTGCGGTGGAACACGTTCTTCACCAACCCGCCGCTGTGCATCACCGAGGCGGAGCTGGCGGAGGCGTTCGCGATTATCGACAAAGGCTTGTACCTGACGGACGGGGCGGTCGCCTAGCGGCGACCGTGGGGCTCGCGCGCTTCCACCTTCGCCCTGCGGGCTACGGCGGACAAGTCGCGCTCTCGTCGGGCTCGCGGCGCCGCCGCTCGTGGGGCGCGCCTCCGGCGCGTGGGCAGGGTCTGGTATTGACGGCGCCACCGGGTCTTGCTAGACTTAGTCCAGTTAGCTTAGTCCGATCAAATGGCCACCATCACCGTCAACATCCACGAAGCCAAGACCCAACTTTCGAAGCTCGTGGAGCGAGCGTCGAAGGGGGAGACCATCATCATTGCCAAGGCTGGTAAGCCCATGGTGAAGGTCACCGCGATCGATGCGCCGAAGAAGGCGAAGCGATTCGGCTTCCTGGCAGGGCAGATCAAGGTCCCGGACGACTTTGACCGCCTGGATGCCGAGGTGGCGAAGTTGTTCGGGATTGAGGAGTGAGACTCCTCTTGGACACCCACCTGCTTCTGTGGGTGGCGGAGAGTCCGCCTGGCAGGCTCTCATCCACCGGACGCCGGCTCCTCGCCGACGAGGGTAATGAACTGGTGTTCAGCGCCGCTAGTCTCTGGGAGATCGCGCTCAAGGCCCACGCCGGTAAGGCCGACTTCGGTGTCGATGCAGGCGCACTCCGACGTGCGCTGCTCGACAGCGGCTATGTCGAATTGCCCGTCACCGGCGAGCATGCTGCCGCTACGTCCACCTTGCCCGCGATTCACAAGGATCCGTTCGACCGGTTGCTTTTGGCGCAAGCCACCTGCGAAGGTATTACGCTCGTGACCGCCGACGAGACGCTGGCCAGCTATCCGGGACCCGTCCGAAAAGTGTAAACAGCGGGCCGCCCCACGATTCGCCACGTCGCTTGTCTGTCCGGCCAAAGCCGGACTCTACTTCAGTGACTGCACGTGCTGAACCCAGGCGGACACTAACGGCTGCATCGCGCCCTTGGCCGCCGTGTAGGCCTTTGACCACTTGGCGACGTTGATCTGGTCGGCGGCCAGCGTCGCCGGCTGTGCCGCGTTCAGGTGGCGGATGTAGGTGCCGAAGATCGCCGCCAGTTGCGCCGACTGATCGCCCGGGTTGGTCTCCAGGTACGGCGTCAACACGGCCACCGCCTCGGCGGGCCGGCCGCCCAGCACGTAGGCCATGCCCATCAGCTTGCGCGTGCGCGCGTCCACGCCGGGTTGCTGCATCGCCAGTTCGAGCGGCGCGATGGCGAGCACCGGCTGTCCGGCCTTGATCCACTCCTCGCCGGCGAGCCGCGCTACCACGGCGTTCGGCGGCGTGTTCGCCGCGCTTTGGATCAGCCCGGCCGCCTCCTTGTGGCGGTTGGCCGCCGCGAGCGACGCGCCCAGGTACAGGCGCGCCGGCGTGAACCCCGGCGCGATCTGCATCGCGCTTTGGAACTGCACGGCCGCCTTGTCGAGTTGCGAGAGCTGCAGCAGCTCGAGTCCCTTGAAGAAGGCGGCCAGCGCCTGGTCGCCGTCGCCAAGCGCGGTCATGGCCGCCGAGCCCAGGTCCCCGCCGCGCGCTTCCTTGACCGCAGCCACCGAGGCGGCGGGTCGGCCTTCGGCAGCGGCGAACATCGGGGTTAGCGCGGCCGGCGTGAGCAGTTCCTTGGAGTTGAAATTCTCCAGCCCGCCGAGCAGCACCGCGATCATCTGGGCAGGCAGCGGGCCGCCCGACGCGGCCACCGGCACGCCGTCGTTCAAGGCGGGCGACTCGGTGACGATGCGGAAGGGGCGAGTCATGTGGCCCTGGGCCTTGCCGGCCTGCCGAATCGTGCTGCGCGCCAGGTAGCGGCCCGGCGGCAGTGCCGTGGTGCTGAACTGCGCGGTGCCGGCGAGAATCTCGGGCGACGCCCCGGCGCCGATCCGCATGGCGATGGTGGCGAGCGGCGGGGCATCTTCGTTGACCAGGATCTCGAGTGTGGCTTCGAGTCCGGCCAGTTGCGCCGGCGAGCCATACATTTCAACGAGGGCGGCCATCTGGCCGCCGCCGACCGCGGGCTCGATCGCGGGCACGAGCGGCGCGGCTTGCCCGGGCGTGAGGCCGCCGACGACCAGGTCCCCCATGGCCAGCGCCGGTCCATCCATCTGCCACGCGGTGACCAGGCGGGACACGCTGCCGACGCGGCCCTCGCTGTCGGCCATCGACAGAATCAGCCGGTACTCTCCCGGGTCCACCGCCATTGAGGCCGAGAACACCGCGGTGCCGGGATCGCCGGCCTTCTCGGCCAGCGTTCGCGGCGCGACGGCTGGCGCGAGGCCTCGTCCCGCTTTGTTCACCAGCAACAGGCCGGTGGTGTAGCCGAGCGGTTGACCGGCCAGGCGTTCCGCCTCGGCGGCCACCAGCACCCGCACCTTCGAACTGCCCGGTTCCTTGTAGGTCCAGGTCGCCAGGCGCAGCGGCAGGTCGTTGATGGGCAGCAGCGACTTGAGCGCGCGCGTCACGGCGTCGGCCGGCGTGGTGGCCCTGGCCGATACCGAGGTCAGGAAGGTGCGCCGCGAGCGAATGGTGACGCCGCGGCGGCCCGACTTCACCGAAATGTTGTGGCGGCGGCCGTTGCGGTCGTCGGGCCGCGCCTCGACGCCCAGCAGGTAGAAGCCGTCGATGCCACGCGAGATGCGGTCGAACGCGAACCCCGCCGTGGTGTTGATGCGGTACAGCCCGCCGCGCGACGCGCCGGCCAGCATCTCGAGGCCGGTGACCTGCAGGTCGCGGTCCTCGCGCTGGGTGTTGGGGCGCTCGCGCTGGGCGGCATCAAAACTCGGCACATCCATCAGCAGCACGTCGATGCTGGCTTGGGCGTCGGCGGCCGCCGCCGCCAGCTCTTCGGTCTCGCCGCCCAGGCCTTCGAAGACCAGCCCTTCCGACATCAGGATGATCGACTTCGGTCCCTCGATGCCGGCCAGGCCCTGCATCACCGCGCGCATGCCCGCCACCGAGGCGTTGGTTCGTTGCCGGACATCGGCGGCAATCTGTGCGGCATCCTGTTCCACCTCGCGCTCGCACCGTTCGGCGTCCACCGACGTCCCGCACTCGCGCTTCAGCACTTCGATCGCCAGTTGCAGGTTGTTGTGGGTGTACAGCGCCATTGCCTCGGTCACGCCGAGGTTGAACCGGCCCTTCATCGGGTCGGAGCCGCCGACAATGCGCAGCAGCGACTCACGGACCTTGTCGTGATCGGTGGTGAAGTCGACCAGTTCGCCGGGGCCAGGCACCGCGATCACCGCGACCCGATCCTCGGGCGTGAGCGTGTCGACGAATTGCTTGGCGCTGTTCATGACCGCGCGCGCGGCGCCGGTGCGGATGTTGCCCTGGTCGACGAGCAGCATGATCAGCCGTCCACTGGGCGCACCCTTGGCGTTGGAGGTGAAGAACGCCTCGTCTGGCGCGGCCACCACCTTGCGCGGCGCGCCGATTACGCGAAACGGATCGACGGAGCGAATGTATTCGGCCGACACGACCTGCCGGGCATCACCGTCAACCTGGACGAGGAAGTCGGTGGCGGCCAGGTCGGTGACCTGTCGGCCGTTGCCGTCGAGTGCAGTCACGTCCACGCTGATGAGCTCGACGCCGGCCCGGAACACCGGCTGCGACGCGGGAGCCTGCGGCGCCTGCGCCGACAGCAGGGAAGCGGAGGTGACGATGGCCGCGACGATCAGGAATCGCATGACGAACCCTCGCGCGCATCTTAACCGACTCCCGACTCCCGACTCCCGACTCCCGACTCCCGGCTAGAATCAGTAGACATGTCTGTTCGCGACGTCATCATCATTGGGGCCGGTCCGTCCGGGCTCGCCACCGCCATTGCCGCCAAGCACTTCGGCCTCGACTACCTCGTCCTCGAAAAAGGGTCGCTGGTCGACGGCATCGCGCGGTTCCCCATCAACATGGTGTTCTTCACCACTCCCGAGCTGCTGGAGATTGGCGGCATTCCCTTGACCACGCCGTACGACAAGCCGACCCGGGCCGAGGCGCTGCAGTACTACCGCAAGGTCGTCGACACGTTCCAGCTGCAGGTGTCGCTGTTCGAAGAGGTGACGGAGGTCAAGCCCGCCACCGCCGACGAAGCAGCTGAGGTGGGTGCGCTGACTCTCTTTCGCGTCTACACTCGCAACGCGCGCGGCGTGACGCGCGTGCGCGAGGCGCGCAACGTCGTGCTGGCCATGGGGTACTACGGCGCGCCGGTCATGTTGAACATTCCCGGCGAAGACCTGCCGCATGTCTCGCACTTCTACAAGGAAGCGCACCCGTACTACCGGCAGCGCGTGGTCATTGTCGGCGGCAAGAATTCCGCCGCCGAAGCGGCGCTCGAGATCCACCGCGCCGGCGGTCACGTCACCATCGTCCATCGCGGCGCGGCGTTCGGTGATTCGATCAAGTACTGGGTGAAGCCCGACATCGAGAACCGCGTGAAGGAAGGGTCGATCGCGGCGCACTTCAATGCCAATGTCGTGGAGATTCGGCCGACCGCGGTCGTGCTCGACTCCGGCGTCACGCTGCCTGCCGAGGGCGTGCTGCTTTTGACCGGCTACCGCGCCGACCCGGACTTCATGCGCCGCGCCGGCATCGACATCAACCCCGAGACGCTGGAGCCGGCGTATGACGCCGAGACCCACGAGACCAACGTGCCCGGGCTGTTCGTGGCCGGCGGGCAGGTCGCCGGCAAGAAGACCGGCAGCGTGTTCATCGAGAACGGCCGGTTCCACGGCGAGGTGATTGCCAAGACGCTGGCCGGGCGCATGTAGAATTGCTGCATCATGCGCGAAGCCGTCATCGTCTCGAGTAGCCGCACGCCTCTGGCCAAGTCACAACGCGGATCCTTCAACATCACCCGGCCCGACGACCTGGCCGCGCATTGCATCGTTAGTGCCCTGGCCAAGGTGCCAGGGCTGGAACCGGCCGAGATCGAAGAAGTGATCCTCGGCTGCGGGCAGCCGCATGGCCCGCAGGGGCACAACGTCGCGCGCGTCGCGGCGTTGCGGGCCGGGCTGCCGGTCTCGACGCCAGGCGTGACGGTGAATCGCTTCTGCAATTCCGGCCTGCAGGCCATCGTCCAGGCGGCCCACATGGTGCTGCAAGAGGGCGTCGAGGCGGCGATTGGCGGCGGCGTCGAGTCGATCACGATGATGCAGCGCGACAACTCGCCCAACCCGTGGGTGCAGGAGCACCATCCCGGCCTCTACATGGTGATGGGCGAGACGGCGGAAGTGGTGGCCAAGCGCTACGGCATCAGCCGGCTGGCGCAGGACGAGTACTCGGTGATGAGCCAAATGCGGACGGCGAGCGCCCAGCAGGGGGGCGCGTTCGCCGACGAGATTGCCCCCATTGATGTCCGTCGCGCCATTCTCGACAAGAAGACCGGCGAGAAGACCGGCGAAGAAGACGCGCGGGTCGACCGCGACGAGTGCAATCGCGCCGACACCACCCTCGAGGTCCTGCAAAAACTGCCGCCCGTGTTCGACAAGACCAGCGGCCAGGGCAGCGTCACGGCCGGCAATTCGTCGCAGCTGTCGGATGGCGCGTCGGCCACACTGGTGATGTCCATGGCGCGCGCCAAGGACCTGGGCCTCGCGCCGCTGCTGGTGTTTCGCGGCTATGCGACCGCCGGATGCGAACCGGATGAGATGGGGATTGGGCCGGTCTATGCCGTGCCCAAGCTTCTCAAGAACCAGGGGCTCACGGTCGATGACATCGACGTGTGGGAGCTCAACGAGGCGTTTGCGTCGCAGGTGCTCTACTGCCGCGACCAGCTGGGCATCCCGATGGAGCGCCTCAACGTCAACGGCGGCTCGATTGCGATCGGCCACCCGTTCGGCATGACCGGGTCGCGCCTGGTCGGCACGATCGCCTACGAGATGCAACGTCGCCAGGCGCGCTACGGCGTGGTCACCATGTGCGTGGGCGGCGGGCAGGGCGCGGCCGCCCTGTTCGAGCGCGCCTAGTCGCCGCTGTTACGAGTGGAAGCCGCGGCCCTCGGCCGCGAGCTTCTCGAGAAGTGCGGCCGGCCGCCAGTAGTCGCCGCAGCGTTCGCGATACTCTTTCACCCGCGCCAGTACCGTTGGCAAGCCGACCGTGTCGGCGTAGAACATCGGCCCGCCGACGTGCCGCGGGTAGCCAAACCCGTAACAGTAGACCGCGTCGATGTCGCTGGCGCGCGTGGCGTAGCCCTCCTCGAGAATGCGGGCGCCTTCGTTGGCGAGCGCCGTCATGATCCGGGCAATGATTTCCGCGTCGTCCACCTTGCGTCGGGTGATCCCTCGCTTCGCCGCTTCGGCGGCCGCGAGTTCGTCGACGATCGGATCCGGGATGCGCGTGCGGCTGCCGGCCTCGTACCGGTACCAGCCGGCGCCGGTCTTCTGTCCGTATCGGCCCATCTCGTAAAGACGGTCCGGCACTTCCGACTGCGGACCTTCGGCGCGCGTCTGGCCGGTGAGCTTGAGATGCTGGCGAATGCGCCAGCCCACGTCAATGCCGGCAATGTCCTGCATGCCGAACGGACCTACCGGCATTCCAAAGGCGGTCAGCGCGCCATCCACCTGCGACACCGTGGCGCCCTCCTCCAGCAGCAACAGCGCCTCGCGCATGTAGTACGCCAGCATCCGGTTGGCGACGAACCCGAAACAGTTGCCGACGACTACGCCCACCTTGCCGAGCTTCTTGGCGAGGGCGAGCGAGGTCGCGATGGCTTCTTTGCTGGTCTGCTTGGCGCGGACGATCTCGAGCAGCTTCATCACGTTCGCGGGGCTGAAGAAGTGGTGGCCAATCACCTGGCCGGGCCGACCGCTGGCCAGGGCGAACTCGTCGATGTCGAGCGTTGAGGTGTTCGAGGCCAGGAGGCAGGACGGCTTGGTTACCCGCGCCAAATCCGCGAACGTGGTCTTCTTCAGGTCCATGTTTTCGAAGATCGCTTCGACCACGATGTCGGCCTGATCGAAACCGTCGTAGGTGGTCGTCGGCGTGATCAGGGCCATGGTGCGCTCGAGGGCCTCGGCCGTCATGCGCCCCTTGGCGACCGTCGATTCGTAGTTCTTGCGAATGGTGGCCATCCCGCGTTGAACGGCCGCATCGTCCACATCCTTGAGGATCACCGGAATGCCGGCGTTGGCATAGGTCATCGCGATGCCACCGCCCATGGTGCCGGCGCCGATGACGGCGGCGCGGGCGATTGGCATCACCGGCGTGTCCTTCGGTACGTCGGGCACCTTGGCGGCTTCGCGATCGGCGAAGAACATGTGCACCAGTGCGCGGCACTCGACCGACGTGACGCAGTCGGCGAACAGCTCGCGCTCGCGGGCCGAGCCGGCGTCGAAGTCGAGCGAGAGCGCGGCTTCGATGGCGTCCACCGCCTTGAAGGGGGCGGTAACGCCCTTGGCCGTGCTGGCCAAGGATTTGCGAGTGGCGGCGCAGGCCGCCAGGCCGGCCTCGCGGTCGGCGATCTTCGAGGACAGGGTGCGCGTCCTTCTGGCATCACCCGCGGCGGCCCTGGTGGCGGCAAACGCGATGGCGTGATCGAGCAGCGATCCGGTGATGACCTCATCGACGATGTCGGCCGCGTGCGCGCGGGAGGCGGATACCGGCTTGCCGCCGGTGCACATCTCGAGCGCCATGGCCGCGCCGCAGAGGCGGGGCAGGCGTTGGGTACCGCCGGCGCCGGGAATGATCCCCAGCATCACTTCCGGCTGGCCGATCCTGGCGTCGTGCGCCATGACCCGGTAGTGACACGACATGGCGATTTCGAGGCCGCCGCCGAGGGCGTTGCCATGAATCGCGGCGACCAGCGGCTTGGCGGCGTCCTCGATGCGCCGGAGTCGCGCGTGCGTCGCTTCCGATCGCGCCAGCGATTGCTCGCGCGTCTTGAGGGTACCGAAGATCTTGATGTCGGCGCCCGCGACGAAGGTCGACCCGGCGCCGATCAGCACCATGGCGTCGACGGCCGGGTCGGCGTCGGCGCGGGCGACGGCCTCTTCGATGCCTTCGAGCACCCCGGGTCCCATAGCGTTAACGGGGGGGTTATCGACCGTGAGAATCGCGATGCGGTCGCGGACGTCGTAGCGAATCAGCTGTGCCATGGGTGCTTAATCAATTGTCTTGAGGTACAGGGGAACGAACTTGCCGCCGACCACGTGCGCGGCGACCGTGGTTTGCTCCAGGTGGCCGCTGGCGTCCACGCCAAGCAGTTCCGACGGCTTGGCCTCGTCTGGCAGGGTCTTGGCGGCCTCGTCCAGCACGGCGTGAATCGCCCTGGCGTCGGTCGTCGTGCCGGCCAGTTCCATGGCTCGGGCCAGGATGCGCATGGCGCCGTAGGTGAGGCTGACCTCGCGCGGCGGGTCGCGATCGGCGCCCTTCTTGGCGCGGTACTTCTCCACGAACCGTGCGGCGCGGAAGTCGGGGTGGTGCACCGTCGGCATCACCCCGACGGAGTGTTCGAGCATGGCCATCGGCACCAGCTTGTTCATTTCCTCGAACTTGGCCTGGTCCATCACGACGAAGCCGCCCTTGAACCCCTGCTCGCGTGCCGCCTTGATCACGAGCGCCGTCGCCTGCGACGGCCCGCCGACGAACAGCACGTCCGGCCTCTCGGAGAGCGCCTTGCTGACGACGCTCGAGAAATCGGTGGTGGTGTTGTAGTCAACCTCGTTGTTGGTCAGCAGGGTGCCGCCCTTGCCCTCCCAGACCGCCGAGAAGCCCTTCGTCCACTCTTTGGCGTAGGCGTGCGCGCCGGGAATGCGGCCCAGCCGCTTGCCGTGGCCGTCGAGCATCGTCTGCGCGAAGGCATCGAAGTAGATCGGGTATTTCGGCGGAATCATCAGCGTCAGGGGATTGCCGCTTTCGACGATCTGCGGCTCGCTGCTGTAGGCGCCGACGATGAACGGCGGGTCCGAGCCGTTGAAGCCCTGGATGGCGAGAATGCCGCCGCTGTGCGGGCAGAACACCGCGGGCGCGCGATTCTGGTGCACGAGCCGCTTGGCGTTGGTGGCCGATTCGTTGGGGAAGTAGCGATCGTCGAGCGGCGTCACCGACACCCGCACCGGCCGGCCCGCGACGGTGATGCCGCCGGCGGCATTGATGTCCTCGATCGCCATCTCGAGCCCATCGAGCACGTTGCGGCCATAGAGCGCCGCGCCGCCGCTCAGCGGCCCCGTGAATCCCACCGTGACGGTATCGCCGGCCGGAGTCGACGAGCAACCGGCCAGCGCCGCGAGCAAAACGGCAGCGACTGATAGGCGAGCAACTAACGTTCGACTCCTACTCATTCACAGCTCCTTAGCACCCCAGGCACCCCAGGCACCCTAGGCACCCTAGGCACCCTAGGCACCTTAGGCACCCTAGGCACCCTAGGCACCCTAGGCACCTGAGGCACCTTAGGCACCTTAGGCACTCTAAGCCCCCATATACGCCCGCCGAACCTCGTCGTGCGTCATCAACTCCGCCGCCGGTCCTTCAATCACGATGCGGCCGTTCTCGAGCACGTAGCCGCGGTGGGCAATCTCGAGCGCCGCGTAGGCGTTCTGCTCGGCCAGCAGCACCATTGTACCGGCGCGGTTGATCGCCGCAACCGCATCGAGCACCTGTCGCACCACCTTGGGCGCGAGACTGACCGACGGCTCGTCGAGCAGCAGCAGGCGCGGCTCGGCCATCAGCGCCCGGCCAATCGCCACCATCTGCTGTTGTCCGCCGCTGAGCGCGCCGGCCGGGTCGCCGGTGCGCGTCGAGAGCGCCGGAAACAACGACAGGACGCGCCCGAGCCGTTGTTCGACCGCGTGGCGGTCGTGGCACAGGTAGGCGCCGAGGCGCAGGTTGGTCAGCACCGAGAGCGCCGGAAACAGCTTGCGGCCTTCCGGGCAGTGCGACAGCCCGGTAGCGACAATTTCGCGCGGGCTCAAGGTCGAGAGCTCTCGACCCGCGAACTGGATGCCGGCGCCGGCATCGGCGCGGAGCAGTCCGCTCACGGCGCGGAACACCGTGGTCTTGCCGGCGCCGTTGGCGCCGAGCAGCACCACCAGCTCGCCTTCACGCACCTCGAGGTTGACCTCGCGGGTGGCTTGAAAGCCGCCGTACGACACGGTGAGGTTCGAGACCTGCAACGTCATTTGTGACCCAGGTACGCCTCGAGAACGGCCGGCGCGAGGCGAATGTCGTCGGGCGTGCCCTCGGCGATCTTCTTGCCGTAGTCGAGCACCATGATTCGCTGGCACAGGTGCATCACCGCCTGCATCTGGTGTTCGATCAGGCACACTGTAACGCCGGCGGCGGCAACGCGCTCGATCAAGGCAATCAACCCGCGGGACTGCTCGGCGTTGATGCCGGCGAACGGTTCGTCGAGCAGCAGCAGCCGCGGTTGCGCGACCAGCGCGAGGGCCATCGCGAGCCGCTTCTGCTGCTCCTGTGTCAGGCGGTTCGCGAGCCGGTCGGCGCGGTCGCCAAGGCCCACGAGCTCGAGCGTCGCTCTCGCGGCCTCGTGCGCCTCGCGCTCTTCGCGGGCCAGCCGGCGGCTTCGGACCAATGCGTCCCACAGGCCCGACCGGGTCCGTTGCCGGTAGCCGACCAGCACGTTCTCGATCGCCGTCGCGTCGGCAAACAGGGTGGTGGCCTGGAAGGTGCGCGCCATCCCGCGGCGCGCCATCTGGTGCGCGGCCAGGCGCGTCACGTCCTCGCCCTCGAAGACAATGCGGCCGCTCGTCGGCGGCAGCGCGCCGCTGATCAAGTTGAAGAAGGTCGTCTTGCCGGCGCCGTTGGGGCCGATGATGCCGGTGATCGTGCCCGCCGCGACGGTGAGGTCCACACCTTCAACCGCGCGCAGCCCGCCGAACGCCTTGGTGAGGCCGTGGGTCTCGAGCATCATGACTTGTTGGCCGGCTTTAGCCGGATAGACCAGGATCGAATCAAGCCCGCGAGTCCGGTCGGCATGAACAGGATCAGCAACACTAGCCCCAGGCCGAAGATCACCATCTGGTACTCCTGTAGGACCTGGAGGACCTGCGAGAGGCCGTAGACGATGAACGTGCCGGCGACCGGGCCCGACAAGGATCCCATCCCGCCAACCATCACGTAGAGCAGCGAGTTGAACGTGACCTCCACGTTCGACGACTCGGGCCCGAGAAAGCCGATGAAGCCCGCATACAGCCCGCCCGCCAGGCCGGCCAGCGCCGCCGACACGGTAAAGGCCAGCCGCTTGGCGGCCATCACGTCGAGCCCGACCGCGGCCGCCAGCGGTTCGCTCTCGCGCACGGCCATCAGCGTGCGGCCAACCGGCGAGCGCAGCAGTCGCGCCGTCGCGACCAGCGTCAGCGCCAGGAACGCCAGCGCCAGGTACGAGCGCGCCATGCTGGAATCGAACTGAATCGGACCGATCGGTCCTGGGCCCGGGATGCCAATCACGCCAACGTGACCGTGGGTCAGAGATTCCCACTTCTGGATCACGATGTGGATGATCAGGCCGACGGCGAGCGTGAAGATCGAGAAGTAGTGCCCCTTGCTGCGCAGGCAGATCGATCCGATCGCGTGTCCGCACGCGGCCGTCAGGACGATGCCGGCCGGCAAGCCGAGCCAGAACGCCACGCCCGCCTTGGTGGCGAGTAACGCGACCGTGTACGCGCCGATCCCGAAGAATCCGGCGTGCGCCAACGACAGCTGGCCGGCGAAGCCGACGATCACGTTGAGGCCGCAGGCCAGGATGGCGAAGACGTACCCCTGCGTCAGGATCTGCAGGTAGTACTCGTTCGGCACGACCAGTGGCAGCCCCGCGCCCGCGGCCAGCGCCACGCCCGGCGCGAACCGCTTGAGCGACGACACTACGCCGCCTCCTTGAACAGGCCGCTCGGCTTGAACGTGAACACGAGCGCCAGCACGACAAACGCCACCAGGTCCTGGTAGGTCGCCGAGATATAGGTGCCGCCCAGGCTTTCGGCGAGGGCCAGCAGGTAGCCGCCCGCCAATGCGCCGGGGACGCTGCCCATGCCCCCGACCACGACAATCGCAAACGCCTTCAACGTGATCATCGTGCCCATCGAGGGATACACGAGGCTGATCGGCGCAATCAGCGAGCCGGCCACTGCCGCAAGCGCGGCGGAGATGGCAAACGTCGCCATCGCCACGCGGTTGGTGTCGATGCCGACCAGCAACGCGCCCTCGGGATTCTGGGCGGTGGCGCGAATGGCCGAGCCGGCGACCGTTCGCGTGAGAAACAGCAGCAACCCGACCATCAGCGCGGCCGCGGCCCCGGCCAGAATCAGCCGGTGCCCGGTGACCATCATCCCGAAGACCGAGACCACCCCGGTGTGGGGCGAGTCGACGTGCCGGAACTCTTCGCCCCAGATCTTCTGTGCGACCGCCTCGAGAAAGAGCATGACGCCGAGTGCGGCGATCATCGCGTTGAGGTGGGGCGCGTGGCGCAGCGGCCGGAAGACCAGCCGTTCGAGCGCGGCGCCGATGGCGGCGAGCACCGCGACCGAGACGGCCATGGCCGCCCAGTAGTTCAGGCCGGCGCTGGTCACCAGCGTGTACGTCAGGTACGCGCCCAGCATGTAGAGGTGGCCGTGCGCGAAGTTCGGCACGTGCATGGTCCCGTAGATCAGCGTCAAGCCGAGCGCGACCAGGCTGTAGACACTGCCGGTGACCAGTCCGTTCAGGACCTGCTGCGCCAGCAATTCCATGGGTCTAATGGAGTGTCCGGTTGACGGAAACTATCGTTCCTGTTGATAGCTTCACTTCAGGGCATCTCACAAATGCTTCACACTGAAGCACAGAATCACTGAAGCGCCGCAGCTCCTTTTGGCCAAACGAGGTGACGTGATTTCTGTGTTTCCGCGGTTCTGTGTGATGCATGGTGGTGAACACTAGTGGTAGTAGCGGACCAGCCATTCGGCGGCGCAGCACGGCTTCGTGCCGCCGTCTCGTTCGACCAGTACCATCCAGGTCGCCTGCTCGCCACCCTCGACGGGATCAACGCGCGCCAGCGTGCAGCGGCCGCGCACCCGAGAGCCGGCCGGCAGCGCCGACGGGAACCGGACCTTGTTCAAGCCGTAGTTGATGCCCATCCTGGTGCCGTCGATCGCGCCGACGGCGTCGCGCAGCAGGCGGCTCACCAGGGCGAGCGTGAGAAAACCGTGCGCGATGGTGCCGCCGTACGGAGACTCGACGGCGGCCCGTTCGGCATCCAGGTGGATCCACTGCCGATCACCGGTGACGTCGGCGAACTGGGTAATGGCCTCCTGGGTGACGACGTGCCAGGGTGACACCATTTCCTTGCCGACGAGATCGCGCAATGACGCCGGGTTCATTTTCGCTGCCCGCCCGTCCAAAATGAACCCGGCGTCTGTTTCACAGCGGATACCGATTCGCATCGATGACCATGTCGGCAATGCGCCGGCGGGCGGCAATGGTCTTGACCGGCCCATAACGCAGCAGCGCGTGGACCCGCTCGACCAGCGCCGACGCGTCGCCGGGCTCAATCGCGGCCAGCGCGTTCTTGGCGGCATGCTCCAGGCGATCGGCCGCGTCCGCGGCAAACACCTGCACCATGTCGGCGGCGGTCGCCGCGTGCCCGGCGCCACTGGCCCGCATTTTCTCGGCCCGGAGGATCGCGCTTTCGAGCGCGTAGACCTCGATCGCCATGTCGGCCAGGCGACCCACCACTTCCTGTTCGGCTGACAAGCCTTTGCCAAAGACCTGCGCCGCGCGCCCGAGTGCGAAGGCGGTGATTCGTTTTGCCCGCGCGAGCAAGGCCCGCTCGGGTGAGGCGTCCGGCGCTAGCCGGACCTCGTCCAGTCCGCGCGCGGCTTCGGCGGCAATGGCGGGCGCCACGAGCGCGCTCTTCACCAGCCTGGTGCCGATGATCAGGCGGTTAATCTCGTTCGTGCCTTCGTAGATCCGCGTGATCCGCGCATCGCGGTAGGCGCGTTCCGCGGGGAACTCTTGCGAATAGCCGTTGCCGCCGTAAATCTGGAGGGCCTCGTCGACCGCGTAGGCAAGGGCCTCGCTGGTCCACACCTTGTTGATCGAGCACTCGACCGCAAACTCTTCGATCGTCTTGAGCACCGCGGGCACATCGTCCGGGTTGACCGCGGCCAGCGCGCGATCGACCTCGCCAAGGGCCCGGAACACCATGGCGTCGCCGACGAAGCAGCGCACGGCGATCTCGGCAATCTTGTGCTTGATCAATCCAAAGCTCGAAATCGCCTGCCCAAACTGACGGCGCTCTTTCGCGTAGCGCACCGCCCCGGTCAGCGCCTGCTTGGCGCCGCCGATGTTGCGGGTGCCCAGCTTGACGCGACCGAAATTCAGGATGTTGAACGCGACCTTGTGCCCTTCGCCGATGGTGCCGAGCACGTTCTCCACCGGCACCTTCACATCGTCGAACATCAGCGCGGTCGTGGACGAGCCGTCGAGTCCCAGCTTGTGCTCGTCGGCGCCGTTGATCACGCCCATGCCGCGTTCGACGATGAAAGCGGTGAAGTGGGTGCCGTCGATCTTGGCGAAGACGGTGAAGATGTCGGCGAAGCCGCCGTTGGTGATCCAGAGCTTCTGGCCACGGAGGCTGTAGAACTTGCCATCGGGCGTGAGCGTGGCGGTGGTGCGGGCCGACAGGGCATCGGAGCCGGCTTCGGGCTCGGTGAGGGCGAAGGCGCCAATCAGTTCACCGCTGGCGAGACGGGGGAGGTAACGCTCCCGCTGATCGGCGTTGCCGAAATACACGATCGGCAGGGTGCCGATGCTGGTGTGCGCGCCGAGCGAGCCCGCGAACGACGGGTTCAGGCTCAGCATTTCACCGACGCACGCCGTGCTCACCTTGTCGAGCCCCAGCCCGCCATAGGCCTCCGGGATCTCGAGGCGCGTGAAGTCGCGGTCGGCGGCCTTCTGGATCAGTTCCCGGGTCAGGACCCAGTCGTGTTTGTAGAGGTCGGCTGCGCGCGGCAGCACCTCGACGCGCATGAACTCCTCGGCGGCTCGCCCGAAGAGGAGCTGCTCGTCGGACAGATCCTCGCGAGTGAAGACGGCGCCGGGATCGGAATCGGCAACCAGGAAGCGGCCGTTGCCCGCGCGGGCCTCGGCATCAGTGGGTACGGCCATGGGGCGGTAAACATAGCACCGGCGGTGGCGCGTCACAAGACGCGAACGTCGGGATGCGAGTCGGTGTAAGCTTTCCGGCCAATGACGGCACGGCCCTTGAGCAGCCTGTTCGATCTCACCGGCCGCGTCGCCATCGTGACCGGCGGTTCGCGCGGCCTGGGTGAAGAGATGGCCGAGGGCCTCGCTGAAGCCGGTGCCGCGCTCATGCTGTGCGCCCGTCGCGAACAGTGGCTGACGCCGACCTTGGACCGGTTCCAGGGCCGTGGCTTCCGGGTTGACGGACTGGTCTGCGATGTGACCCAGCCGGAACAGGTGCAGGCGGTCGTTGACCAGACGATGTCGGTCTTCGGGCGCGTTGACATTCTCGTGAACAACGCCGGCGTCACGTGGGGCGAGGCTCCGGAAACGATGCCGTTCGACAAGTGGCAGCGAGTGATCGACGCCAACCTGACTGGCGCATTCCTCTTCTCGCAAGCCGCCGGCCGCGAGATGCTGAAGCAGCAGTATGGGCGGATCATCAACATCGCGTCGGTCGCGGGCTTGCAGGGGTCGGTCCACGGCGCGCACTACGCCGGCTACGCGGCCAGCAAGGCCGGGTTGATGGGGCTGACGCGCGAGTTGGCGGCGTCGTGGGGCAGGAGCGGCATTCGCGTGAATGCCATTGCGCCGGGCTTCTTCCATTCGCGCCTCGCCGATCCCGCGATCGGCCAGGCCGAGCCGCAGATCAAGGCGACCAGTCCCATTCCGAGGGTGGGCGAGGCCGGCGAGCTGAAGGGCGTCGCCGTGTTTCTTGCGGCCGACGCGTCGAACTACATCACCGGCCAGACCATCGTGGTCGATGGCGGGCGGACGATCACGTGACGGGCGCACTGAAGTGCGCCCCTACGGTGAACCGATGACTCTCCGCTCCGATCGTCCACGGCCGTGGCTCGACCACTACGACTACTGGGTGCCGCGCCACACCAATTACCCGCGGCGGCCGCTGTACGAGATCTTGCGGCGAGCGGCGGCGGAGCGCCCCGAACTGCCGGCGACAACGTTTCTCGGTGCGGACCTGACGTTTGGCGAGCTGAAGGAGCAGGTCGATCGACTGGCCACGGCGCTGGCGCGCCTGGGAATCGTGCCAGGCGACCGCATCGGCATCATGCTGCCGAACTGCCCGCCGTATGTGATTGGCGTGTTCGCCGTCCTGCGATTGGGCGCCACCGTCGTCAACATCAACCCTGCGTTTACGCCGCCCGAGGTCGGCTTCATTCTGCGCGATTCGGGTGTGCGGATGGTCCTGACCCTGGACGTGCTGGCGCCGGTGTTGTCGGCGCTGAAGCCGGGCACGGCGCTCGAGACTATCCTGATCACGGCGCTCAGCGAGTATTCGCCAGCGGCCACTCCGCCGGCCGCCGCGCCGGACGTGATGCGCCTGGCGGATCTGATCGCCGGTGCCACCGAGAGCGATCTGCCTCGCGTGGCCATTGATGCGGATGTGGACGTGGCGGTGCTGCAATACACGGGCGGCACGACGGGCGTGCCGAAGGCCGCGATGCTGACCCACCGCAACATCTTCGCCAACACCATCCAGACCGAGTTGTGGCATTCCCGCAGCATCGAGCGTGGGCAGGATCGCTTCCTGCTGGTGATCCCGTATTTTCACATCTACGGCCTGACGGTCGGCATGATGCGTGGGATCTGGCAAAGCGCGCGGCAGATCCTGATCCCCAAGTACGACGTCGAGGCCGTGCTGGCGGCGTTGCGCGATTACCGGCCGACCTACTTCCCGGCGGTGCCGACGATCTTCGTCTCGCTGCTCAATCATCCGCGCCTGCGCGAGTTCCACCTCGATCGGGTCGGCACCTACAACAGCGGCTCGGCGCCATTGCCGGTCGAGGTGCTGGAGAAGTTCGAGCGCCAGGTCAACGTGACCCTGAACGAAGGCTATGGGTTGTCAGAGGCGTCGCCGGTCACCCATTCGACCCCGCACCTGGCCCGCCGCAAGCCGGGCAGCATCGGCCTGCCCATGCCGGACACCGACCTCAAGATTGTCGATCTCGAGACCGGCACGCGGGAGTTGCCGATCGGCGAGGAAGGCGAGTTGTGCGTGTCGGGGCCGCAGGTGATGAAGGGCTACTGGAATCGCCCTGACGAAACCGCCATCGCGCTGCGCGCCGACGCCGATGGCGTGGTCTGGCTGCACACCGGCGACGTCGCGCGTCTGGACGAGGACGGCTACACTTTCATCGTGCAGCGCAAGAAGGACATGATGATCGTCGACGGCTACAACGTGTATCCGTCAGAGGTCGAAGCGGCGCTCTACACGCATCCGGCGGTGATGGAGGCGGCAGCGTACGGAGTGCCGCACGGCTATCACGGCGAGGTGGTCAAGGTGGCCGTGGTGCTGAAGCCGGGGCAGGCGGCCGTGCCCGACGAACTGCGCGCCCACTGCGCCAGCCGGCTCGCCGAATACAAGCGGCCGCGCGTGATCGAGATCCGTGCGAGCCTGCCGAAGTCAACCGTGGGCAAAGTGCTCTACACCAAACTGCGAGCCGAGGCGGCCGTCCCGAATGCTTGAGCCATCATCACGATCACGCGAGTTGCGCGAGCGCCTGCTCGCATTCTTCGATCAACATATCTACCCGAATGAAGCGCTGTTTCACCAGCAGATCCACGACCATCGATGGCAGGTCCCGACGATCGTCGAGGCACTGAAGATCAAGGCGCGGGCCGAGGGATTGTGGAACCTGTTCCTGCCGGCCAGCGATCACGGCGCGGGCCTGACCAACCTCGAATACGCGCCGCTCTGCGAGGTGATGGGACGCTCGCTTGCGTTCGGGCCCGAGGTGTTCAACTGTGGGGCGCCAGACACCGGCAACATGGAAGTGTTGGCGCGCTACGGATCGCCGGAGCAGCAGGCGCGTTGGTTGACACCGCTCCTCGACGGCCGCATCCGGTCGTGCTTCGCCATGACCGAACCCGACGTCGCCTCGTCTGACGCCACCAACATCCGCTCGACCATCGTCCGGGACGGCGACCACTATGTCTTGAACGGCCGGAAGTGGTGGATCTCCGGCGCGGGCGACCCCCGTTGCCAGATCGCCATCTTCATGGGACAGAGCAACCCCGATGCGGCGCCCCACCAGCGCCAGTCGATGATCCTGGTCCCGATGGACACCGCGGGTGTCACCATCCAGCGCATGATGACCGTGTTTGGCTACGACGATGCGCCGCACGGGCACGCGGAGATGACGTTCGAGAACGTGCGGGTGCCGGCGGGGAACATGCTGCTTGGCGAAGGCCGTGGCTTCGAGATTGCGCAGGGCCGCCTCGGGCCCGGCCGTATCCATCACTGCATGCGGTTGATCGGCCTGGCCGAACGCGCGCTCGAAACCATGTGCCGGCGCGTCAAGTCGCGCGTGGCCTTCGGCAAGACGCTGGCCGAGCAGGGCACCATTCGCCGCGACATTGCCGATTCGCGGATCGAGATCGATCAGGCGCGGCTGCTGACGTTGCGGGCGGCGCACCTGATGGACACGGTGGGCAACAAGGCCGCGCGGCTCGAGATCGCGATGATCAAGGTGGTGGCGCCGAACGTGGCGCTGCGCGTGCTCGATCGCGCGATCCAGGCGCACGGCGCGGCCGGGGTCAGCCAGGACACTTTTCTCGCCCACGCGTGGGCCTCGGCGCGCACGCTACGGCTCGCCGACGGCCCCGACGAAGTGCACCTGGAGAGCGTGGCGAAGCTCGAACTGCGAAAGGGCTAAGCGACGGTCACTTCGGCAGGCCGGGCGGCGTCTCTGACGGGTCCTGGCCAACGACGACCGTCCACGGCCGCACCGACCAGCTCTTGACGAGTCCCTCGTTGACGTAAGGGTCGGCCTTGGCGAAGTTCTCGGCGACCGACTTGTCCGCGCCGCGGAAGACCAGCAGCGCGCCGGCCGGTTCGCCGAGCGCCCCGGCCATGACGAGCTCGCCGCGCGCGTGCGCCTCGCGCACACCGCTGATGTGCGCGGGGCGAAACGGCGTCCGCTTGTTGATGAAGTCGTCCACGACCTCGTAGGTCAGCGCAAAGTACGGCATCGCTAAATCGTCATCAGCCAGCCGTGGCGGTCGGCAATGCGGCCCGAGCGGATGCCTTCGAGTTCGGCGCCCACCTTCGCGAGCACCGAGTCTGGCGTCATCGCCTTGACCGTGATCTCGCGGTCCTTGTGACGCAGGCGGCCGAGTGGCGCAATCACGGCCGCGGTGCCCACGCCGGCCGCGCCGTCGAGCGCGCCCTTGGCGTGCGCCTCGAACACTTCATCGATCGAAATGCGGCGCTCCTCGATCGGCACCTTCATGTCGCGCAGCAGCGTCAGCACGCTGTCGCGCGTGATGCCGGGAAGGATGGTGCCGCCGAGGGGCGGCGTGACGACGGTACCGTTGATCACGAACATGACGTTCATGAGGCCGGCCTCTTCGACCCACTTGTGCTCGATGCCGTCGAGCCACAGCACGTTGTGAAAGCCCTTCTTCTGCGCCTCGAGCGCGGCCAGCATGCTGCCGGCGTAGTTGCCGCCGCACTTGGCGGCGCCGGTGCCGCCGGGGAAAGCGCGCACGTAAACGTCTTCGGCAATCAGGTCAGCAGCGCCCGAGAAATAGGGACCGCTCGGGCAGGTCTCGATGATGAAACGGAAGGTGTCTGACGGCCGCACGCCGAGCGGCTCGCCGGTGGCGAACATGACGGGACGAATGTAGAGGGCCGCGCCGTCGCTTTCGGGAATCCAGTTGCGGTCCAGTTGCACGAGCGCCGCCGTGCCATCGATGAAGATCGAGGCTGGAATCTCGGGCATCGCCATGCGCTGGCAGGTCCGGTTCATGCGGGCGTGGTTGGCGTCGGGGCGGAACAGCACCGCGCCGCCGCCGGGCCGCGGAAACGCCTTGAACCCCTCGAAGATGCCCTGGCCGTAGTGGGCCACGGCCGGCGCAGCGGCCATCATCTGGGCGCCGTAGGGAACAATCTTCGGATCGCCCCACTTGCCGTTGGCGTAGTCGGCCATCAGCATGTGATCGCTGAACACGGCGCCGAACGCAGATTTGTCGCGGATTTCCGGCGTCAGCCGGGAAGCAGTGGTCTTGATGACGGGAATGGTAGCGAGCATGTAGCAGCTTATCACCCAGTCGACGGACCAAGACAGGCCACCGATTAGCAACTGATTAGTCACCGATTATTGGGATGAACACGGCGGCCCGACCCGCGCCGGCCCTCCGGGCCGGCCGCGGCCAGCGAACTCGGGATCGAGAGAACTGATCGCTTTGGCCCGAGTTCTCTCGACCCCGAGTTCGTTGGTCGCGAGTAGCGCCGGGCGGAGCCCGGCGTCGCGGGTCGGGCACCTGATCTGTGTCTAATCTGTGATTAATCTGTGGCTTCTCGTTAGTCCGTGGCACGGCCATCGTGGCAGCGGGGCCGTCTGACGGTTAGCTGTGGCGTGGCGCCTGCCTAACCGAAGTAGAATCCGAGCTATTCGTGTTCGACGCCCTTTTTAGATTCTTTTTCGAGCTTTCCCCGGTGGTGTTCAGCCAGGGGGAATTTCGCTTCGCCGCCTCCACGGGTTCGTACGTGGCCGCCGTCGCGGTGGCGGTGGCGGTCGGCCTGACGGTGATGGCGTACCGCTCGGGCCGCGGCCACGCGCGCGACCGCGCCATCCTGGCGACCATTCGCACTGCGCTGCTGGCCATCCTGCTGGTGTGCCTGTTCCGCCCGCTGCTGGTCGTCAAGGCCGCGGTGGCGCAGCAGAATTTCCTGGGCGTGCTGCTGGACGACTCGCGCAGCATGCAGATTGCCGACCGCAACGGCCAGCCGCGCTCGTCGTTTATTGCCGAACAGCTCACCGGCCCCAATGCGGCGCTGCTGGCGGCGCTGTCGGAACGCTTCACCGTCCGCACCTTCCGCTTCTCGGCGGCGCCGGCGCGCACGACCGAGCCGGGCGACCTCACCTTCGGTGGTTCGCAAACCCGAATTGGCGCCGCGCTGTCGGGCGTGCGCCAGGAATTGGCCGGCCTGCCGGTGGCCGGGCTGGTGATGGTCAGCGACGGCGCCGACACGGCCGACGCGGCGCTCGGTGACGCGCTGCTCGGCCTCAAAGCCGAGGGGCTGCCGGTGTTCACCGTCGGCGTCGGCCAGGAGCAGTTGTCGAAAGACATCCAGGTCGGCCGCATCTCGACGCCGAAGACCGCCTTGAAAGGCACCACGTTGATGGTGGACGTGGTGTTGTCACAGTCGGGGTTCGATGGCCAGCCGGTCACGCTCGACGTGGAAGACGAAGGCACGCTGGTCAGCACGCAGCAGGTGACGTTGCCCGATGCCGGCACGCCGGCCTCCATCCCCGTGCGGTTTACGGTCACCGAGGCCGGCCCGCGCGTGCTGCGCTTCCGGGTGTCGCCACAGCCAGGCGAGCTGGTTACCGAGAACAACGCGCGCGAAGCGTTGATTGACGTTCGCGACCGCAAGGAGAAGGTCCTCTACTTCGAGGGCGAGCCGCGCTTCGAGATGAAGTTCATCGGCCGCGCCGTCAAGGACGACAGCAACCTGATTCTCACGGTCCTGCAGCGCACCGCCGACAACAAGTACCTCCGCCTGGGCGTTGACACACCGGACGAGTTGGCGGCAGGGTTCCCGAAGACGCGTGAAGAGCTGTTCGCGTACCGCGGCCTGGTGCTCGGCAGCATCGAGGCCGGCGCCTTCTCCGGCGACCAGCTGCGCATGATTGCGGAGTTCGTCGATCGCCGCGGCGGCGGATTGCTCACGCTCGGCGGTCCGCGCGCCTTCGCCGAGGGCGGCTACGCCGGCACCGCGGTTGCCGACGTGCTGCCGGTGGTGCTGGATCGGACCCGGACCCAGGCCAAGGACACCGTGTCGCGGCTCACCGTGAAGCCGACCCGCGCCGGCAGCGCCACTGCCGTGACACAGCTCGCGGCCAACGAAGCGGCGTCAGCAGAACGCTGGAGCACGCTCCCCGGCATTACCGCGGTCAATCGCGTCGACGCCGTGAAACCCGGGGCCACCGTGCTGCTGAGCGGCACCGACGAGGCGCGCGCGGAACGGCCGATGCTGGCGTTCCAGCGCTACGGCCGCGGCAAGGCCTTTTCGTTTCTGCCGCAAGACTCCTGGATCTGGCAGATGCACCACAGCATTCCCGTGGAAGACATGACCCACGAGAACTACTGGCGCCAGTTGCTGCGCTCGGTCGTGGACGATGTGCCGGACCAGGTGGAGCCGAGTTTGACGACGGAACGGGTGGAGCCGGGCGAGGCCGCGACGCTTGTGGCCAACGTGGTCGATCCCTCCTTCGTCGAACTGAACGACGCCGTCGTCATGGCGACCATCACCGGTCCCGACGGCCAGGTTTCGGACCTGCCCATGACCTGGGACGGGGAGCACGCGGGGCGCTACTCGGTCGCGGTGCCGACCAGGGCGCCGGGCTGGTACGAGGCCAAGCTCGATGCCATGCGCGGCGGCAAGATGATCGGCAGCACCGTCACGCACTTCCGCGCCGCGCCGGGCGAGGCCGAGTTTTTCGACGCCACCATGAAGGCCGCGACGCTGAAGCGGATTGCCGAAGAGACCGGCGGGCGCTACTACGACGCGGCCAACACCGCGACCCTGGCCGATGACCTGCGCTATACCGGCCGCGGCGTCACCAGCGTGGAAGAGCACGATCTCTGGCACATGCCGATCGTGCTGATGCTGCTGGTGGGCCTGCTGTGCGCCGAATGGGGGTACCGACGTGTTGTCGGCCTCGCGTAGCGTGATTGTCGTGCTGGCCATTGTTGGTGGAGGCAACCCCTTCTTCCTGTCCACCGAAGCGCTGCGCGCGAAGGTGGAGGGGTTGCCTGCGGCCACGGTGGAGCAGGACTTTCCTGGCTTCCGCAGCCGTCGCCCGCCGCCCGTGATTGAGCTGGGGCAGGCCGAGTACGACGGCCGCTTCGTGTTCACGCGGTTGCGCTACCCGTCGGCCGACCTGCGGATGATGCGCCGCGAGCCGCCGTGGGCGCACGACTTTCCGCGCGCTGATTTCAACTTCACGAAGATCCTGGCCGAGCTCACGTTCGTCCGGACGTTTGCGGACAAAGGTAACGTGCGCACGCTCGACGATCCCGACCTGGCGATGTTTCCGGTCGCCTACATGTCGGAGCCGGGGTTCTGGACGCTGAGCGACCCGGAAGCGGACGGACTGCGGGCGTACCTCCAGAAGGGCGGCTTCATCATCTTCGACGACTTCCGCGAGGACCACCGCGACAACCTGGTGCACCAGATGCGGCGCGTGCTGCCCGACGCGCGCTGGGTGCCGCTCGACGTCTCGCATCCGATCTTCCATTCGTTCTTCGAGATCGATTCGCTCGAGGTCGAGGGCTACTACGGCCCCACCGAGTGGACCGGGATCTTCGAGGACAACGATCCGGCGCGCCGGTTGCTGGCCGTGGCCAACTACAACCACGACCTGGGCGAGCTGTGGGAATACTCGGACACGGGCTATGTGCCGGTGGATTTATCGAACGAGGCGTACAAGTTTGGCGTGAACTACGTCATCTACGCGATGACGCACTAGCCAGTTGAAGAGTTGGTAGTTGGTAGTTAGGCACGACGTGACGTGAGAGGAGCCTCCGTGGACACCGTTGACATGAATTCGCCGGATGATCTCGCCCTTGCCGACCGCATGAAGGACGGCCGCGACCAGATCATCCGCGAGTTGAAGAAGCTGATCGTCGGGCAGGATGAAGTCGTCAATCAGGTGCTGCTGACCTTGTTCGTCGGCGGCAACAGCCTGCTGATCGGCGTGCCCGGCCTCGCCAAGACGCTGTTGATTCACACCATGGCCCGCGTGCTGGACCTGAAGTTTTCGCGCATCCAGTTCACGCCCGACCTGATGCCGTCCGACATCACCGGCACCGACATCATCCAGGAAGACGCCGCCACCGGCCGCCGCCAGATGGTGTTTTCACCCGGGCCGATCTTCGCCAACATCGTGCTGGCTGACGAAATCAACCGCACGCCGCCCAAGACGCAGTCCGCCTTGCTCGAAGCCATGCAGGAACACCGCGTCACCATCCAGGGCCGTACCTATAAGCTCGAAGAGCCGTTCTACGTGTTCGCGACCCAGAACCCGATCGAGCTCGAAGGCACGTATCCGCTGCCCGAAGCACAACTCGATCGCTTCATGTTTCACATCGTCATGGAACACCCGCCGGAAGAGGAAGAGTTCCTGGTCGTGAAGACGACGACGGCGATTCTCGAGCCGACGTTCGAACGGCCGGTGAGCGGGCCTGACCTGGTGGCGTTCCAGCGCCTGGTGCGCCGGGTGCCGGTGGCCGATCCGGTGATGCGCTACGCGCTGTCCCTGGTTCGCGCCAGTCGCCCGAAGTCGCCGACCTGCCCCGACAACGTCAAGAAGTGGGTGGCGTTTGGCGCCAGCGTCCGCGCGGCGCAGTTCCTGGTGCTCGGCGGCAAGGCGCGCGCGCTCACCAGCGGCCGCTACCACGTGAGCTTCGACGACATTCGCGCGATCGCCCACTCGGTGCTGCGTCACCGCGTGCTGACCAACTTCCATGCGCAGTCGGAAGGCGTCACGAGCGACGTGCTGATCGACCGCCTGATCGAGGCCGTGCCGTCGCCGCGTTCGGGCATGTAGGGCGGGTTGGGCAGGTCAGGCGAGTTGGCAGACAGAGCCAGGAGGGCGGAACTTTAGTTCCGCCTGGGAGAACAATGTCAGTACACCAACCAATTCCCGGCGCGCGCTTCGTGGACCCCGTGGTCCTGTCGCGCATCGGCAACCTGGAGATGGTCGCCAAGACGGTGGTCGATGGCCTGATCAACGGCACCCATCGCTCGCCGTTCTTCGGCGCGTCGGTGGATTTTGCCGAGCATCGCGGCTATGTCGCCGGCGACGACATCCGGCGGGTGGACTGGCGCGTCTACGCGCGCACCGACAAGTACTACATCAAGGAGTTCGAGGCCGATTCCAATGCCAACTTCTCGGTGCTGCTCGACGTCTCGAAGTCGATGAGCTTCGGCGAGAAGCTCTCGAAGCTCGACTACGCCAAGACCCTGGCGGCGTGCCTGACGTATCTCGCCAACCAGCAGCGCGATCGGGTCGGCCTGGTGACGTTCGATGAGGGCATCGTCGAGCACGTGCCGCCGTCGGCCAAGCACATGGATGTGGTGCTGCACACGCTCGACCGGGCGAAGGCGGAGAAGCCCGGTCACCTGGTGGCGCCGCTCAAGCGGCTGGCCGAGCACTTCGGCCGCCGCGGCATCATCGTCGTGATCTCGGACTTCTATGCCGAGCCCGACGAGATTTTCGATGCGGTGGGGCTGCTCCGGTTCCGCGGCAACGATGTCGTGCTGTTTCACGTGCTCGATCCGCAGGAGGTTGATTTCTCGTTCGTGGAGCCGTCCAGCTTCGAGGACCTCGAGAGCGGCGACCAGATTCCCGTCGTGCCGGCGGCCCTGGCGGACCAGTACCGATCGCTGGTGGCGGCGCACATCGAGGCCCTGACCACTCGCGCGTCACAGCAGCAGATTGACTACATGCTGCTCAATACCAGCCAGCCGCTCGATTACGCGCTGTTCCGCTTCCTGTCGATGCGCGAACGCATGGCCCGCACGAGGTAACCGTGTCGTTCCTGACGCCCCTCTTCCTGCTCGGTCTCGCGGCGCTGGCGATCCCGGTGCTCGTGCACCTGACCCAGCGCGAGCGCAAGTCGGTGGTCGCGTTTCCGTCACTGATGTTCCTCAAGAAGATCCCCTACGAGTCGGTGCAGAAGCGCCGCATTCGCGACTGGCTGTTGCTGGCCATGCGGCTGGCGGCGCTGGCGCTGATCGTCGCGGCGTTCGCGCGGCCGTTCCTGCGCGGGTCGGAGATTGCCGCCGCGGCCGGCGGCGCCCGCGAGATCGTGGTGCTGCTCGATCGCTCGTACAGCATGGGTTACGGCGATTCGTGGTCGCGGGCGCAGCGGCTCGCCGCCGACGCGATTGCCTCGGCCACGCCGGCCGATCGCGTGTCACTGGTGCTGTTTGCCGACCATGCCGAAGTGGTGTTGCGCTCGACGCCCGATCGGTCGCGTGCGGTGGCCGAGATCAACGCCGCGTCGCCCGGTCCCGGCGCGACCAAATACGGACCGGCGCTGAAGCTGGCCGGCAGCGCGCTGGCCGAGTCGCTGTTGCCGCGGAAGGAAGTGATCGTGGTGTCCGACTTCCAGCGCAGCGGCTGGCAGCCCGACGACACGTTGCGCCTGCCCGGCGGCACGGTGATCACGCCGGTCATGGTGGAAGGCGCCACCGGCCCGAACCTGGCGCTGACGCCCGCGACGTTGCTGCGCACGCGCGATGCCGGCCAGCCCGAACGGGTGACCGTCACCGCCGGCGTGCTGAACCGCACCACCGCACCGGCGGCCGCAGTGCCGGTGCAGCTGGAAATGGACGGCCGCATCGTCCAGACGCTGACAGTGGATGTCGCCGGCAGCGCCTCGGCGACCGTGACCTTCGCGCCGGTGTCGATCGCCGCGACCACGACCCGCGCGACCGTGCGCCTCGGCAGTGACGCGGCCGCCGGTGTGGCCGTGCAGACTGGCATCGCGCCGGCTTCGTCATCGATCGACGCGCTGGCGCGTGACAACGTGTTCAACTTCGTCATTACGCCGAGCGCGCCGGTGCCGGTCACGGTGGTGACGCAGGGGAGCCGCGGCGACGCCAACTTGTATTTGTCGCGCGCGCTCGAGATTGGCGAGGCGCCGCGGTTCGAGACGTCGTTGCAGTCGGTCGAGGCCCTGGCCGGCGACGCCGTGAATCGCGCGCGACTGCTGATCGTGAACGATCTCGCGGTGCCCGAGGCCACCGCGGCCCGGCTGGTCACGTTCGTCGAAGGCGGCGGCGGCTTGCTGATGGCGCTCGGCCCGCGCGCGTCGTGGCCGTCTTCCCGCGAAGCGTGGCTGCCGGCGGTGATCGGCGCGCCGGTGGATCGCACCCGCGGCGCGGCGGCCAAGTTGAGCGGCATGGACTTCGGGCACGCGGTGTTCGAACCGTTCCGCGCCCCGCGCAGCGGCGACTTCTCGACCGCGCGGTTTTACTCGTACCGCGGCTTGAAGGCGGCCAAGGATGCCACCGTGCTGGCGCGCTTCGATACCGGCGAGCCCGCGTTGATCGAAAAGGCCGCTGGCCGCGGTCGCATCGTCATGTTCGCCTCGACCATCGATCTCAGTTGGAACGACCTGGCGCTGAAGCCGGTGTTCCTGCCGTTCGTGCACCAGCTGGGCCGGCACCTGTCGGGCTTCCGCGAGCAGCCGGCGTCCCTGACGGTGGGTGAAGTGCTCGACATCACGGCGGCGGAGATTGCCGCCGGCGCCACCTCGACGGCCGGCGCCAATAGCGAGGCCGGCCGCACGGTGCTGGCGCCGTCGGGCCAGCGTCGTGATTTAAGTGTGAATTCCGAGGCGCCGACGTCCGCGGCGGCGCTGGAACTGGTCGAACAAGGTTTCTACCAGGTCCGGCCGGCGGGACGAGAGGCGGGACCGGTGATTGTCGCGGCCGCCAACGTCAACCTGGCGGAATCGAACCTCGACCGGATGGACCCGAAAGAGTTGGTGTCGGGCGTGACCGGCAACGGGGTGTCCGGCCCGGCCGGCGCCCAGGACGTCTTACCGGATGAGGCGCAGGAACTGGCGCAACGGGTCTGGTGGTATCTGCTGTTCGCAGGTATCCTGCTGCTAATCGCCGAGACCGTGTTGGCGCAGCGACTATCGCGCGCCACACGATAATGTTGGAACGTCCGGCTTCTTGACCACCGTAGCCATGGCGAAGGTGGTTAGCCGGACCGAAGGGGAACCGCCCAATGGGTGAGCTCAATCCGCGCGCGCAACTGCTCGAAGTCGTCCGGCAGGTACGCCGGCGTTGGCGGATCAAGCTGGCGCTGCGCGGCGCGGTCGGTTTCCTGATCGCCGGCATCGCGGTCCTCGTCGCGATTGCCTACGCCCTCGAGGCGCTCAAGTTCACCCCCTCCGCGATCTTCTGGTTCCGCATTGCCACCGGCCTGTCGCTGGTCGCCGCCGGCGCGTGGTTCTTCGCGCGGCCGCTGTCGCGCAAGGTCACCGACGAGCAGGTGGTGCTCTACCTCGAAGAGAACGAGCCGACGCTCGACTCGACCATCCTGAGCGCCATGGAGGCGTCGGAGCGGCCGGGCGACTGGTCGCCGGTGCTGATCAACCGCCTGGTCGAGAACGCCCTCGAGCGCGCGCATGAGATTCACGAGGGCCAGCGCATCGAGCGCGACTCGCTGAAGCGCTATGCCTGGGTCTCGGGCGGGGTCGTGCTGGCAGCCGTGGCGCTGTTCACGTTTGGTCCCGGCTACCTGCGGCACACGCTGACGGCGATGTTCGATATTTCGCGCGACGTCGAGGCGGCGGCGCCTTATCGCATCGAGGTGACGCCCGGCGACACCAAGGTCCCCAAAGGCGCGGACCAGATGATCAACGCGACCATCTCGGGATTCGACGCCGCCGACGCCACCATCCTGATTCGCAAGGCGTCGCAGTCGGCGTTCGATCGCGTGCCCATGGTCAAGAGCGAGAGCGGCGCCTACGAAGGCATGCTGTTCGACCTGGCCGAACCCCTCGAGTACGTCGTCGAAGCGGCCGGCGTGCGATCGCCGGTGTTCAAGCTGAACGTGGTCGAACTGCCGTACGTGAAGAAGCTCGACCTCGAGTACACCTATCCCGCCTATACCGGCCTCGCGCCGCGAACGATTGAAGACGGCGGCGACGTCGCCGTGCTGAAGGGCACCGACGTGCGCGTGACGGTCACGCCGACCATGGCCTCGCAGGGCGGCCGCGTGGTGCTGGGCCCGCCTTCGCTCGCGCGGGAGTCGTCGGCGAGCTCCGGCGAGGTCTCGCCGAAGCGGCCTTCGGCCGCGAAGGCGGACGACAACATAAGCGTACCGCTTTCGCTCAACGCCGACGGGACGCTGACGGCGCAGTTCAAGGCGCAGCACGACGGCTTCTATCACGTCGAGCTCGACTCGGCCGGCGGCGAGCGCCTGCCGGCGTCGCCGCAGTACACGGTGGACCTGCTGTCGGACCTGATGCCGACCGTGAAGCTGTCGAAGCCGGGCCGCGATACCGACGCGACGCCCGTGCAGGAGTTCTTCGTCGAGGCGCAGGCAGACGATGACTACGCGGTGAAGAACCTGCAACTGGTGTACTCGGTAAACGGGGGCCCGGAGAAGACCATCCGCCTGTTCGACGGCGTGAAGCCGGTACAGGAGGTCACGGCCGGCCACACCTTCTACATGGAAGAACTCGGCGTAAAGGCCGGCGATTCGGTGTCGTACTACGCCAAGGCGACCGACAACGACGCGGTGGCCGGCGCCAAGCAGGCGACGAGCGACATCTTCTTCCTGCGCATCCGGCCGTTCGACAAGAACTTCAAGCCGGCCACCTCGCAGGCCGGTGGCGGGGGCGGCGGGGGCGGCGGAGGCGGCCAGGAAGTGGGCGCGCTGTCGCAACAGCAACGCCAGATCATTTCCGGCACCTTCAACATCCAGCGCGATCGCAAGACGCTCAAGGCCGACAAGTTCCGCGCCGACATGGTGGTGCTGACGCTGGCGCAGAGCAAGCTGCGCGACCAGGTCACGGGCCTGGTGCAGCGCATGAACAGCCGCCTGGTGGTCTCCGATCCCTCGTTCAAGAAGATTGCCGAGCTGCTGCCCAAGGCCGCCGAGCAGATGACGCTGGCCGAGAAGCAGCTGCAGGCCCAGAAGCCCGACGGCGCGCTGCCGCCCGAGAACATGGCCCTGCAGTTCCTGCAGCAGGCGGAAGAGGAGTTCGAGCTGCAGGTGCAGACCGGGCGCCAGGCCGGCGGTGGTGGCGGCGGTGGCGGCGCGGGTTCGATTGCGGAAGATCTGGCCGACTTGTTCAAGATGGAAATGGACAAGATGGCGAACCAGTACGAGACCAACTCGCAGGCCTCGTCCCAGCAGCAGGATCAGCAGATCGACGAGCTGGCCGAGAAACTGAAGGAACTGGCACGCCGGCAGGAGCAGGAGATCGAGCGCCAGCGGCGCCAGGCGGCCGGGCAGTCGGTCGGCGGTGGTGGTGGTGACTTGCAGCGCGCGCTCGCGGAACAAGCCGAGGAGGCGGCGCGGCAACTCGAACGCCTGTCGCGCGATCAGCAACGGCAGGATCTCGCCGACACGGCTCGTCAGTTGCGCAGCGCCGCCGAATCCATGAAGCGGGCCGCCGCCTCCGGCGATCCGTCGGCTGCCGGCCAGGCGTCGGCCGCCGCCGACCGGCTGCGTGAAGCGCAGCGGCAGCTGACCAGCAACCAGCAGGCGCGCGGCGAACGCGACGTGCGCGAGGCGCAACGGCAGGCCGAAGAGATTGCCGAAGAGCAGAGGGACATTGCCGGCGACGCGCGCGGCTTGCCGCAGGCCGGCCCCGACCGCCTGCAGCAGGCGCAGTTGCTGGGCCAGCGCAAGGACGCGCTCGAAAACAAGGTCGCCAATCTCGAGAAGCAGCTCGATCGCATGGTCGGCGAGCAGACCCGGGACGCGAAGGACACCGCCCGCAAGTTGTCGGAAGCCGCCAGCGGCATTCGCGACAACAAGGTGAAGGAAAAGATCCGCTACTCGAAGAGCCTGCTGGGCGCGGGTGCGCCGGAACAGTACGCGCGCAATTTCGAGGAAGAGATCGGCGCCAACATCGAAGCGTTGCGCAAGAAGCTGGATGATGCGGCCAGCACGGTGGGCCGGCAAGGTCGCGATCGCAGCACCGAGGCGCTCGACAAGGCGCGCGAGCTCGCGCGCGGCATGGATTCGATGGGCCAGCGAATGGCGGAACGCTCGCGCGAAGGTGCCAACGGTCAGCAACAAGGTGCCAAGGGTGCCAAAGGTGCCGAAGGTGCCAAGGGTGCCGAAGGTGCCAAGGGTGCTGAGGGTGCCAAAGGTCAAGAGGGCCAGGCCGGTAAGGAAGGCCAAGGCGGGCAGCAGGGCCAAGGCGGGCAGCAGGGCCAAGGCGGCCAGCAGGGTCAAGGCGGCCAACAGGGTCAGGGCCAGCAAGGTGGCGAGCGCGGTGGCGGTGGCCGCGACGACATGAGCGGCCGCGCGACCACCGGCGGCTTCGGTGATGGCGGGTGGAACGGCAGCGACCGCAGCCCCGGCCGATTCTCGCCCGACGACATTCGCCAGTTCCGCGGCGAGGCCCGGCGCTGGGCGCAAGAGGGACAGGCGCTGCGCAACATGCTGCGCGAACAGAACATCGATGCGAAGGAGCTCGACGAGATCATGAAGCGCCTGCGCGAGCTCGACTCCGAACGCGTCTACCAGGATGTCGCCGAACTCGAGCGCCTGCAGACGTTCGTGGCCGAAGGCATGAAGCGCTTCGAGTACGGCCTGCGCCGCCAGGTGGGCGACGAAACCGACCGCGCGCTCGTCAACGGCTCAGACGAGGTGCCGGCCGAGTTCAAGGCGCTGGTCGAGGAATACTACCGGTCGCTGTCGAGGCAAAAGCAGCGTCAATGAGCCTTCGCCTCGCCGCGGGCCTCGTGGTCGCGATTCTGCTGGCAACATCGCTGGCAGAGGCGCAGCGCGGGTTTCGCGGCGGCCGGGGCCGCTTCGGCAGCGAGTCGGGGGCGCCGCCGCGGTTTGCGAGCCAGGCCGACTTCGACGGCAAGTTCCACATCTGCCGGCTGATGTACACGCAGGTGCGCCAGCAGAATCTCGGCATGGGATGGGGCACCGACTATCCCTTCGCCGAAATCAACCTCTCGATCCGTCTCTCGGAACTCACCAAGACCACGGTGGCGTTCGATGGCGAGCGCAATCCCGTCAACCTGGTCGTGCGGCCGACCGACGATGCGCTGTTTCAGTGCCCGGTCGTGATTGCGTCTGATCCCGGCAGCGCGGGATTCTCGGCGGCCGACGCCGATCGCCTGCGCGAGTATCTCGACAAGGGCGGCTTTCTCTGGGTGGATGATTTCTGGGGCAGTTACGCGTGGGATTCGTTCGCCAGCGAGATTGGCAAGGTGCTGCCGCCCGGTGAGTTTCCGATCAAGGACCTCGAGCCCGGCCACGCGATCTTCCGCACGTTGTTTCCAGTGGCCGAGATCCCGCAAGTGCCCTCGCTCAACTTCTGGCGCGGCAGCGGCGGCGAGACGTCCGAGATGGGCATCGAGAGCGAGAAGGCGCACATGGCTGCCATCACCGACAAGCGCGGCCGCATCATGGTGTTGATGACGCACAACACCGACATTGCCGACTCGTGGGAGCGCGAAGGTGACGATCCGAACTTCTTCTTTCACTTCTCGCCGAACGGTTACGCGGTAGGGCTGAATACCATGCTCTACGCGATGACTCACTAGTCCGACCCCCTAGTCCGGCCCACGCCCATGCTCCGCATTGCCCGCGCCTTCGTCGTCGCCCTGGTGTTGGCGGCGTCGGTTGTGTCGGCGCAGGATCGCTGGGGGCGCGGCTGGGGCGGGCGCGGCCGGTTTCCGCCACGCCATCCGACCGTCACCAGCTTCGACGGCGGCTTCAACTTCTGCCGCCTGATGTACAACAGCGACCGCTCCGAGCGCGGCGGCTCGGGCTGGTCCACGGACTACTGGGACGCCGACATCAACTTCAGCACGCGCCTGGGCGAGCTGACCAAGACGACGATCAGCCGCCGGCCCGACGGCACGCCCAATCACCTGACGGTGCGCCTTAACGATCCGTTGCTGTTTCAGTGCCCGTTCCTGAGCGCCACCGATGTCGGCACCGCGTTCTTCTCGGATGACGAGGCCGAGGTGCTGCGCAATTACCTGCTCAAGGGCGGGTTCCTGTGGGTGGACGACTTCTGGGGGCCCTATGCCTGGGATAGCTGGGTGAACCAGATCAGTAAGGTGCTGTCACCGGCGCAGTTCCCGATCCGCGATATCGGCCTCGACCACGCGATTCGCCGCACGCTGTTCGAGTTCACGGACCTGCCGCAGATTCCGTCGATCAACTTCTGGCGCGAGAGCGGCGGCGAGACCTCCGAGCGCTACGAGATGAGTGCCCAGCCGAATTTCCGCGGCATCGCGGATGAGCATGGCCGCCTGATGGTGGTGATGACCCACAACACCGATATCTCGGATGCGTGGGAGCGGGAAGCTGCCGACCCGCAGTTCTTCTTCAGCTTCTCGCCGCAGGGCTACGCCGTCGGCCTCGACGTCGTCCTCTACGGCATGACCCACTGAGTCGGGGGCTTACTCAACGTGAGGAAGTAGACTATCGCCGTGTCTGATCCCCTTCGCCTGATTGAACGGTTTCACACCGCGGTCGACCTGTGGGTCACCGGTGTGACGCTGCGCCGCCAGGCGATTCGCCGCGAGCGTCCCGAGGCGACGCATCAAGAGGTGGAGGACTTGCTCAATTCATGGCTGCAGGAACGACCCGGGGCTGAGACGGGCGATGGACCGCAGGCCGGCAGGCCTGAGCGCCCGTGAGCGAGCCTGCTGGCGCGACGCGGTTGCTATCGGCGTTACGCCAGACCGCCCAGATTCTCGATCAACGGCACCAGCCCTGGGCGCTGGTCGGCGGCCTCGCGGTGTCGGTTCGCGTCGAACCTCGATTTACGAGGGACATCGACCTGGTGGTCGCCGTCGCCGACGATGCCGTCGCCGAAGTACTGGTTGGCGTTCTTCAGGCTGCCGGTTTTACGCTGAAGGTGTCCCTTGAGCAGCAGGCGCTGGGCCGGCTGGCCGCCGTCAGGGTCGTGCCTCCCGGACAGCGTGAAGAGGGCATCGTCGTTGATCTGCTGTTCGCTTCCGCCGGTATCGAGCCCGAGATTTGCCGGGATGCCGAGCGCGTCGAGATCGCGCCCGGCCTGATCGTGCCAGTGGCCCGGGCCGGCCACCTGGTGGCGATGAAAGTCCTGGCGCTCGCCCCGGATCGCCCGCAAGACGGCATCGATCTCCGCGCACTGGCGGCACAGCTGGGGCCGGAGGAACGCGGGCGTGCCGTGGCTGCGGTCGCGCGCATCGAAGAGCTGGGCGCCAATCGCGGCAAGGCCCTGGGTGCCGAACTTGCCCGGTGGCTGGGGGGCTGACACAGATTCCGGTGTCGCCATTGGCCCGGCCGCGGTACCATTGCCTGTTGGCCTTCGGGCAATGTTTTGAGGAGTACGCCGTGAGTGAGCCGGAAGTAGAAGATTTCGCCGCGATGTTCGAGGCGTCGGTCAAGACCAGGCGCTTTGCCAGGGGACAGTCGATCGAGGGCACGATCGTGGCGATTGGGCCCGATACGTCGCTCGTCAACGTCGGCGGCAAGGGCGAGGCGGTGATCGAGACCGCCGACCTGAAGGATCACGAGAACGACCTCGAGTTCGCCGTGGGCGATCGTATTCAGGCGATCGTGATCGGCACCACCGGCGGCATCACCCTGTCGCGCAAGGGCATTCGGGGCGCGGCCTCGCTGCGGCAGCTCGAGAACGCCTACCAGGCTGGACTGTCGGTTGAAGGCAAGATCGAGCGCGAGGTGAAGGGCGGCTACGAAGTTCGCGTCGCCGGCCAGCGCGGGTTCTGCCCGTTCTCGCAGATCGACACGGTCCGCGCCACCGATCCGGCCCAGCACATTGGCCAGACCTACGCCTTCCGCATCATTGAGTTCAAGGAAGGCGGCAAGAACCTGGTCGTCTCTCGCCGTGCGCTGCTCGAAGACGAACAGAAGGCCGGCGCCGCCGTCCTGCGCCAGTCGCTGGCGGTTGGCGATACTGTCACCGGCCGCGTGGCCTCGGTGCGCGAGTTCGGCGCGTTCGTTGACCTCGGCGCCGGCGTCCAGGGATTGCTGCACGTATCCGAGATGGGCTGGTCGCGTGTGACCGATCCTGGTTCAGTGGTCAAGGTCGGTGAAGAGATCACGGTCCGCGTCTTGCGAGTGGACAACGACGGCGAGCGCATCGCGTTGGGCTTGAAGCAGCTGCTGGCCGATCCGTGGGTCGCCGCCGCATCGAGCTACGAAGTGGGGCAGGTCAGGACCGGCCGCATCACCCGCATCGCCGACTTCGGCGCGTTCGTGGAGCTGGAGCCTGGCGTCGAAGCGTTGGCGCACTTCTCGACCTTCGCGCCGACGGGCCGGCAGGAAGACTGGAAGCGCGCGGTCACCGTCGGCGTGACGGCGCCGTTCGAGATCGTCGCGATCGATGTCGACAAGAAGCGCATCGGCGTGGCGATGGTGCAGGACGGCGCGGAGATTCGCGATGGCAAGAAGGTCGACGAAGTGAAGGAGTACCGCGATCGCCAAGTCCCCGCTCCATCAGGTGGCATCGGCTCGCTCGCCGACCAACTCCGCGGCGCCCTCAAAAAGTAGGGCCGCACCTTTAGGTGCGTCCGACGCCGATGGCCGAGGCATCTCGCCATCGGCCTCCGCGCTCGCTTCGCGACGGCTTTCAACTCGCAGCTCAGGCCCAACTGTCGCCCTGCCTTCGCAGCGAGTTGTCTGTAAGTAACCTGCCCGTCGGGGCGCTGTTGATTCCCTCTGTCCAAACAGTAATCGGTCGCCCCGACTCCCGCCGGCTGCGCTCGCGCTCCACCCGACGGCGAGATGCCTCGGTGTCTGCCAGGAGGTGCCAGTGTGGGGCTGCTCAGCGGGCCTCCGCGTCGCCTCGTTGATGCGTTATCAAGCAAGTGTGCCGTCGTGTTATCAAGACAGAGTTAACACGGCAGAAAGAGGCGACCCGCAGCGAACTTGCGAAACAGCGTCAGCCTAAGCCGGGGTCAGGTTAGGATTCACGCAGCTCAGTAACTAATTGGGCATTTTCGAGAGCTCCGATGTTACTCACAGTGCACGCCGTGGATCGCCAATCAGTGGAGCGCTCGATCGCGTGGATCAGCCTGCAGCCAGATGGTGCTATCTCAGTCGGCTTGACCGATCGCGCCTTCGTGTCGCCGCGATTTCACGCGCGTCAATTCGTTTGGAACGCGTATAACCGCGTCACCCTGGAATACCTAGTCCCGCACAGCCCGCACGAGCTCCAGGCCGTGACGAATCCCCATCTCACATTTCACCCGCCGGTCTACTTCCACCTGCGCGCGAATGGTGATTCAGAGTTGTTTGCCGGGATCGCCGAGGTTGAGATCATGCTTGCGCAAGAGGGGCACGTGCCTTGGATTCGGTTCGTGTCGAAGCCGGTCAGCCAGATCTCACGCTCGGGTAATCCCCGACACTCGAACCGTACTGAATCGGTCAAGGTGCCGGTCGAGTCGAGCGATGTGTCCATCGGAGTTGCCATTGATTTTGTGCTACCCGGTGCCGCCGGAGCCGCCGAGGCGGTCGCGGAGCGATTCGTTGACTGTGGCCAAAACCGCCTTCACATTCGGTGCGAGCTGCTCCCCCCGCAAGAGCCAACGTTGGCTTGGTACCATCAATACTAGAAGGGATGCCTAACCAGCCGCTGCAACCGACGAGCGGCGGATGGTTTAGACTCCTTCGCGTGACCGTGCCCGCCGCTCGCGTCTGAGCGGCAATGCGTTGGGCCGATCTCCTCGAGTGAGGACAATCTTGCAGATTACGAAAGCTCTTCCCACCGTTGAATCAGTTCTTCAGCTTGAAGCAGAGGAACTTGCCCCTTATCTGCTTGAACACCTTGCAGGCAATCCTAGCCACCTGAATCTGACCAACTTTCTTGAATCTAGCGTGGGCGACACAGTCATGGCCCACTACGGAAAAGACGTCCGAGTTGACGAAGCCTTTCGAGAAGCGTGGTCGTGGCTTGAACGCGAAGGGCTTCTAGTGGCCAAGTCACACCGTTACTTCATCTCGCGGCGAGGACTGCGGGTTAGAGGCCGACAGGACTTCGAAGCGTTCAGGCGCTCAAATGTTTTGCCCAAGGCGTCGTTACACCCTGTGGTTGCTGAGCGCGTATGGTCAAGCTTCGTTCGGGGCGAGTATGACATCGCTGTTTTGCAAGCGTTCAAGGAAGTCGAGATCGCCGTAAGAGCGGCGGGCGGTTTCCCCGCTGTGAAGGTAGGCGTGGCGCTCATGGGCGAAGCGTTTAAGGCGAACGTCGGACCACTCACGGACAAGTCCCTGCCGGAAGCCGAACAACTCGCGATGTTGAGCCTGTTCTCCGGGGCTATGGGCCTGTTCAAGAATCCGACCAGTCACCGGCACATCGGGCTCACCAACGGGAGCGAGGCGGCGGAGATGGTTGCCCTGGCGAGCCTCCTGATGAGAATTGTTGACGCTCGCTCCAATTCCGCGGCTCCTGCAACGGCCTAACCACGGCTTGCAGCCGACGGCGCACAGGGGGATACTTGGCCGCGCGCGGCGGCTGAAGCCTGGCGTCAGGCCGACTTGGGCCGGGTGCGCTCGTCGACGCAGAACGGGCGCTGCCACAACAGCGCGAAGCCATGTAAGCTGAACCGGCTGTGTTGAGATCGAGCTGGGGAGTACTCGTGTCTGCGACATTTGCTGTCGCCACGTGGCTGACTCCACCCGACTGGCTGGGGTCGTGGCGGCGCCCGGTGTGGGCGGTGGCGCTCGTCGTCTTCCTGCTTGCGTGCTCAGGCTGGCTGTTCGCCCACGCACCTGGACTCACCCCGTTCGCGCGCCACCGAAGGGCCAGTCATCCGATGAGCCTAGCATTCATCTTCGTCTTGGGAGGACTCCTGGCGGTCGGTGTCTGGCTGCTGGTAGTCCGCGGCGACGCCCAGTCGGTTCCGTTGTCGCCATCAGCGGGCACCCAAGTGTTGCTTCTGCCCGCCGCGAACACCATCGTGGGAGTCGAGTGGGTCCCCAAGCGCAGCTATGCGGTTCAGGTGAAGGCCATGGACACGACCGGAGCGGTCTTGGAGGATAGTAGACCTCTAATGCGGTTGAAAAACATCGGACCGTTGCCGGTTACTGACATCGAGATCTCCTGGCTGGTGCCAGGCGCCCCAATAAGCGAGGTATTTCTGCACTCCGATGTACTGCGTCCATACAGGCCACGCGTTGTGGACGAGTACCTCTATTTCCTCACCGATCCGGATGCACCTCGCGAGATCGGCATACCGGTGTCTGATGAGGCCATCAGCCTTGTGCCGTTCGCGCCGGCAACGCCAACCTCAGATGATGCGACGACGTTCCCCTTGCCTGGTGAGATCCTGAACAACATCGTGCTCAGGCTCCTGTGTGAGATGCCGCGCCCGAGAACCTGGCAGTTCTTCCTCTCCGGTCCTGATGTGCAGGCGAGCGTCCGCTATAGGATCGGAGCTGCTGAGCAGCGAGCCGAGTTCACGGTTCGGCCAAAGGTCATGTACTTCGCAGATACCGCGGGCGGGCTTGGGGCACCAACTCTGATTCCACCTGAGTTCGCGGAAGCCAACTTCAGAGGGAATATCACGTTCGAGGTCACAACGCGGTAAGCGCGGCCTAACCAGCGGTTGCAGCCGAAGGCGGCGTGTATCCACCTGACAGTGCGAGGTGAGCCGCCGCGGCTGAACCGCGATCGTTAGGCCCTTAACTACAGTGGATCAGGTTCAATGAGTATTTGGCTTGAGCGTTTCGCCCTTGCAGTCCTAGCGACAATTTTCGGAGCTGCGGTGCTGACGAATCCCTGGCAGCTCGACCGAGTTCAACGAGCCGCGCTCGTTGTTGCGATTGTCGGCTTGTCTGTGTTTGCTGCCCGAACAATCGAGAGGTCAAGAGCGGCCGCGTCGGACGCCAGTCATGGTTTACCGATCGCCAGTTCTGACTCGACACCGCCGGATGGGCGGGGCGGTCTCGGCGGTGGCGGAAACGCAGTGGGCAAGGACAGTATCGTTCTCGGAGGCACCGGCGGAAAGGGTGGCAGCCCAGGCGGAGGGCGCGGCGGAGATGGAGGCGGAGGGGACGCTGTCGGAGAGGGTGCAATGGTCATTGGTGGGGACGGCGGGGGCGGCGGCCGTTCCGATGGTCGCGGAGGGGCTGGCGCCGAGAGTCCCCTTAAGAAGCTATCCCCCGAAGCACTGAAATCGTGGGGCCTAACGGGCAAAGAAGGGTACGGTCAGGGCGGACGCGGCGCAAACTCGCCTGAGTACGATCGAAGGCTCAGAGTCCTGAGCCTCCTAAGCGCCGATTACACCTCAAAGTACCCCAAGAGCCAGATGGTCCCAATGCCTGGAGTCCTCATGCCTCCAGTTGATTGGGTAAACGGCCGTCTCACGCAGATGAGAGAGGTGTTTCGAGTCGAATTCACCGACAATCAGACTGATTTCGTGTTGCATCACGTGTCTCGGGACTAGCGGTTTCACGCGATCAGTTCTGTTCGCAACGAACGGCCTAACCAACCGCTGCAGCCGACGAGCGGCGGATGGTTTAGAGTCCTTCGCATGACCGCGCCATGCCGCTCGCGGCTGAGCGGCAGGCGTTAAGTTGCAGAACGCCCTTGATGCTCAAGGTCATGTTCGATACGAACGTGTTCAATCGCATTCTCGATGGCATCGTGCCGGTTCAGGCGTTGGCTGGGCATGTTGAGGTCTTCGCAACCCACATTCAACTCGACGAACCCCAACGAACCAAGGATCAAGAGCGGCGCGCCGCTCTTAGCGCAATCTTCGCGGCTGTGATCACGGAGGCAGTGCCAACCGGTTCCTTTGTTCTTGACGTATCTCGTCTTGGCCATGCTCGGCTCGGCGGCGAGCGTTTCGTCCCAACGGCTTCAGCTGTGTTTGGGATCTCGAACTTTGGTCAAGCGAGCTATTCGTCGAACGACAACCTGTACGCCGCCCTCAAGACACGCCTTGATTTCCTAAACGGGGCTAAGCCAAATAACGTACAAGACGCCCTGATCGGCGAAACGTCAATAAAAGCCGGGCACGTCCTCGTGACGGACGACACGCACCTCACTGTGGTCGCGAAGGAGTATGGCGGACAGTGCGTTTCGGTGGGCGAGCTGTGGGCGCGATGCGGGGCTGCAACCTAACAGCTGCTGCAGCCGACGAGGGAACATCCCGGCGCGCGCCGGTGTTGAGGCGGCAGCGTTAGCCAGCCCGACAGGCACAGGCCGTCCGCCATCAGGTGGAGCCCGAACGCAAGTCGGCGCCCCTCGACTCCGCTCGGGGCGACCTGAGCATGTCGAAGGTCGGGAGTCGGGGCGACCGATTTCTGTTTGGACAGAGGGAATCAACAGCGCCCCGACGGGCAGGTTAGTTACAGACAACTCGCTGTGGAGCGTGAAGCTGCCCAGGCAACCCCAAGAAGGGGTCGCCTCCACCTCAGTGAACTAAGCCGGCGTCGCCGGCGGAGTTCTTCAGCAGCGCCTTCATCTCCAGCAACTCGATCATCGACCGGCAGCGGGCGAGCGGGCCCAGGCGCTCAAGGAGTGCCTGCTTCTCCATCGGATCGAAATCCAGGTACTGCGCCAGCGCGTTAATCAGGTCATCGTCTGGCATGTTCTGCGGCAGGCGACTCTCCATGGTCCCCTCGAACAGCGGCTCCAGCAGCCCTTCGAGCTTGCGGCGGGCCTCGCGCAGGGGGTCGCGGTCGGCCTTGGGGACGGTCTCGTCGATCGGGGTGATGAAGGCGCTGCGGTACAGCCGGCCTACTGCCGGGTCTTCCTCACCCAGGATCGTGAACTTCTCCAGCCCACGCAGCACCAGGTTGAACCGGCCATCGTCCAGCTTCTCGGCGTGCGTGATCAGCCCGGTGCAGCCAGTGCCGTAGACCGGTGGCCGGCCCTCGTAGTCGGCGTCGTTGCCCGGACGTAGCAACACCATGCCGATCAGCCGATCGCCGGCCAGCGCGTCGGCGGTCATCTGGCGGTAACGCGGCTCGAAGATGTGCAGGGGCAGAAAGACGTTCGGGAACAGAACGACCGTCGGCAACGGAAAGATCGGCAGCGATGATGGAAACATAGGTAGATGAACTCGACTCCCGACTCCCGATTCCCGACTCCCGACTCCCGACTCCCGACAAGAATCAGTGAATCGTCTTCGTCTTCTTGTCCATGTAATCCATCAGGACGTATTCGCCGAGGGTGTAGGGCGTCGTGAAGTAGGCCTTGCCGCGGCACATATGCGCGACCCGGCGGACAAACGCCACCAGGTCGTAGTCGCGCGCCAGCATGAAGGTGTTGATCATGATGCCGGCCTTGGCGCACGCCGAGACCTCCGACAGCGTCTCGCCGATCACGAACGGGTCGAGGCCGAACGGGTTCTTGTAGATCAGGCCGTCGGGCTGCGTCAATGCCGACGGCTTGCCGTCGGTGATCATGATGATCTGCCGCATGTCCTTGCGCTGGCGCTCGAGGATGCGGCGGGCCACGCGCAGGCCCTCGCGGGTGTTGGTGTAATACGGCCCGACCCGCACGCGGCCGAGCTCGCGTAGCGGGATCTCCTCGGCGCTGTCGTGGAACAGCACCGCGTGCAGGGTGTCGCCGGGATACTGCGTGCGAATGAGATGCGACAGCGCCATGGCCACGCGCTTGGCCGGCGTGAAGCGATCCTCGCCGTAGAGGATCATGCTGTGGCTGCAGTCGAGCATCAGCACCGTGGCGCAGGAGCTTTGGTACTCGCCCTGCGCGACCATCAGGTCCGAGTAGTCGATATCGATCCCCGATGCCAGAGGGGCCGGGGCTTCAGCCCCGGCCGAGCCGGTCGATTCAGACGCGCGCTGGACGGCGTTGAGGATCGTCGCCGTGGCGTCGATGTTCATGACATCGCCAAATTCATACGGCTTTGGCGCCCCGCTGGTCTCGATGCCGGTGGAGAGATCCCGCGTGTCGTGGCGGCCGGTGCTGCTGTGGCCGGACGAGCCGAGCAGATCGCGCAACGCGCGATAGCCGAGAAAATCCAGCGCCTTGTCGGTGACCTCGAACTTCACCTCGCCGGGCTCGCCCTCGCCGGGGCCGCCGCCCTGGGCCCGCCGCGCCTTCTCGGGATCCAGGTCGGGCGGGGTGGTGATGTAGCCCGACTCTTTCATGCGCTCGATGATCTCCTGGATCAGTTGCTCGAGCTGTTCGCGCATCTGTTCCTGGGTACCCTCGGCTTGATCGCCGAACAGCTTCTCGAGCGTGTCCTCGGGCAGCACGCCGCCGTTGAACAGCGCCTCGAGAATCGCGTCGTGCAGTGCCTGCATGGTGCGGTCGCTATCGTCGCCGGTGTCGCGCGGGTTCCCAAACCCGCTCGACATCAGCAGGTCCGACAACTTCGACATGAGCTCGTCCATGTCGAGGTCGTCGAGCAGATTGGGGACGTACTTCGAATATTTGTATTTCATGGCCTGCAGCGACGGCTAAAGCCGTCGCTCTCCGAACGTCGGAGGGCGATGGCTTCAGCCATCGCCTAGTTGTAGTATTTCTTCTTCTTCTTTCCCGTCGGGCTGTCATCGTCCAGATCATCCGGGGTCAGCACGGGCGTTCGCGACTGCTGCTGCTGGGGACGACGGACGGGCTCGGTGGCGAAGTAGCCGCGCTCGTCGCTACGGCTGATCTTCTTCTGCGAATACATGCCTTCGAGGGCGAAGTCGATGCCGGCCGCCAGCACCGGCACCGGCGCATCGGGCGCCGTGCCGACGAGGTGCGCCAGTTCCATCAGGCCCTGCACCTTCTTCGCCTGGGCGACCAGGTTGTCGGAAGAGGTGGTGTCCGAGAGGCTGAGCGCACCGCCGAGGTCGAACCACTCGATCACGGGCTTGAGGTCGCGGTCGCGGACGTAGCCGTCGAACACCTGCGACACCGCCGACCGCACCAGGTCGCGCGCCACCTGGTCGGCGCCCTTCAGTTCGCCCTCGTACTCCAGTTCGAACTTGCCGGTCATCGACGGCAGCGCGGCGTAGATGTCGGTGACGCGGGCCACGGTCGGCGTGTCACCGGTGGCGAGGGCGCGCCGCTCGGCGTTCGAGACCGTGGTCTCGAGCACGCTGATCGGCAGGCGCTGGCTGACCCCCGAGCGCTTGTCGACCTTGCGCTCGCCGCGCGCCTGGAACGCGACCTCTTCGACCACCTCGCGCACGAACCGCGGCACCTCGATGGCCCCGCCGCGCTCGGTCCACGCCTCCTGCGACGTAATCTCGATCGCGTCCACGCGGTTCTGCATGTAGTGGGTGCGGATCTCGGCACCAATGCGGTCCTTGAGCGGCGTGATGATCTTGCCGCGCGCCGTATAGTCCTCGGGATTGGCGGTAAACGCGATCAGCAGGTCGAGCGGCAGGCGAATGGGGTAGCCCTTGATCTGAACGTCGCCCTCCTGCAGGATGTTGAACAGGCCCACCTGGATCTTGCCCGCCAGGTCGGGTAGCTCGTTGATGGCAAAAATGCCGCGGTTGGCCCTCGGCAGCAGTCCGAAATGCATCGACAGCTCGCTGCCCAGTTGCAGGCCGCCTTTCGCCGCCTTGATCGGATCGATGTCGCCGATCATGTCGGCAATGGTCACGTCGGGCGTCGCCAGCTTCTCCACGTAGCGCGTGTCGCGGTGCATCCAGCGGATGGGCATGTCGTCGCCCTCGGCCTTGACCTTGGCATGGCCGTACGCCGACAGCGGCGCGATCGGGTCGTCGTTGATTTCGCTGCCAGGCACCGCCGGCAGCCACTCGTCGAGCAGCGTCGTCAGGGCGCGCAGGATCCGGGTTTTCGCCTGGCCGCGCAGGCCCAGCAGAATGAAATGGTGCTTCGCCAACACCGCGTTGACGAGCTGGGGCACGACCGTCTCGTCGTAGCCGATGATGCCGGGGAAGAGCGTCTCCTTGCGGCGCAGCCGCTCGGCGAGGTTCTCGCGGACCTCGTCGCGCACGGGACGCCGGCGCACCTCTCCCCGGGCGATGGCGGCCTTCAGTTGTCCAAGAGTGTCGATGCGTGGCGGAGAGGGCATGTCGCCATTATGACTCGTTCGGCGGGGGTAACGGTTCAGCCACCGGGCCGCGCCGCCGCGGCGGGTACGGCCGCAGCGGTGGCATGTCATAGGGCACGCCTTTTCGCAGCACCTCGAGGGTCTGCAGCACGGTCAACGGATAGATCGTGCGGAGGCCGTTCGGCGTGGGCCGGTCAAACGACTGGCCCAGCGTAAACCAGCCCTCGTCGGTAATGACAAATGTGCCCGGGGTCCAGCCGGCCTTGCGGCGCGCCGCCACGATCACGAAGTCGGCACCGGGTAAATCGGCCCAGGCGGCGGGGTAGCGGCGATCCGGCTCGTCCGCGCCCTCGGCCGCCAGGCGCTCGCGTTCGGCCGTGCGCGTGACGGCCGTGCCGCGGAGGCGGCGGATCAGGCTGTCGATAGCCGTGAGAATCGGGTCCCCGAATGGTTCGTCGATCCAGCCGGACACGGCGCGCGCCAGTCCACTGCCGACCAGGTAGATTGAGAACAGCCCGAGCGGCGTGAAGAACGCGAAGGCAACCGGGGCCACCATCCACACCGTCGACGGCACGGCGCTCACGGCCGCGGTTTCCGGAAGTCCACCCGTGATCTGCTGTTGAGCCACCGCGATTATCGACCCGGCCGCCGATCCGCGCATGCGCTCTAGATAGTCGAAGAATCCGCGGATGCCGAGGGCGGCGCCCGCGACACTGGTGAGGACTCCCGCGACCGGCGCCATCACGTGCAGGGGCAGCTGATCGAACGCGCGCCAGTGCCGTCGGGGCAGTAGCGACACGGCCAGGGCGCCGAGCGTGTCGAACATCCGCATGGCGCGAGTATACGCAGGCCTGGCGACAACCCTTTTAGGTTTGTCGCACCCCATGCGAACATACCCCGGTGCGCGTGCCCGTGTTCCGGTCGCCTCGTCCCCTGGTGTTCGCGCACCGCGGCGGCGCGCGGCTGGCTCCCGAAAACACCATGGCTGCGCTCGACCACGGCCTGGCTCTCGGCGCCGATGGCCTGGAACTCGATGTCCAGCTGTCGGCTGACGGCGTGCCCGTCGTCATTCACGACAAGACGCTCGATCGCACGACCGACCACGTGGGGCCGGTCCGCAACTTCACGGCCGACGACCTGGCGCGCGTCGATGCGGGCTACCGCTTCGAGCGCGAGGGCACGCACCCGTTCCGCGGCCAGGATCACGGCGTCCCGACGCTGGCGGCCGTGCTGGCGCGCCATCGCGAGGCCCGGGTGATCATCGAGATGAAGGGGGGCGAGCCGGAGCTGGCCCGCGCGGTCGCGCGTGACGTGCGCGCGGCCGGCGCGGTCGAGCGGGTCTGCGTCGGCTCCTTCCACCAGCGCTCGATCGTGACGCTGCGCGAAGAGGCTCCCGAGATCGTGACCAGCGCGTCGCAGCCCGAGGCCCGCTGGGCGCTCCATCGGTCGTGGGTGCGCTGGCCGTGGATCGGGCCGCGGCCCTACGTCGCGTTCCAGGTGCCCGAGCGCGCCGGCCGCCTGCGCGTGGTGACGCCGGCGTTCATCGACCAGGTGCACGCCGAAGGCCAGGTGATCCAGGTGTGGGTCGTCAACGAGGAAGCCGACATCATCCGCCTGCTCGAGTGGGGCGTCGACGGCGTGATCTCTGATCGGCCCGACATCGCCGTCAAGGTAATGGCCGCGTGGTATAACGAGCGCCAACCTGAATGAACATGACGCCGCCGACCCTCAACGACATCTACGCCGCTCGCGAGCGGATTCGGCCGCACCTGGGTCCGTCGCCGCTGCTGAAGCATCCGTTGCTCGACCAGGCGACCGGCCTGTCGGTCTGGGTGAAGCACGAGAACCACAATCCGACCGGCGCCTTCAAGGTGCGCGGCGGCCTCAACCTGGTCGGGTCGCTCAGCAACGAAGAGAAAGCGCGTGGCATCGTGACCGCCAGCACCGGCAACCACGGCCAGTCGATCGGCCTGGCGTCACGGATCCACGGCGTCGCCTGCACGGTCTTCGTGCCGCTCGGCAACAACCCCGAGAAGAACGCCGCCATGCGCGCCTACGGCGCGACCGTCGAAGAGGTCGGCCGCGACTTTGACGAGGCCCGTGAGCAGTGCGAGCAGCGCGCGGCCGCCACCGGCGCGCGCTATGTCCACTCGGCCAACGAGCCGCTGCTGCTGGCCGGGGTCGGTACCTATGGTCTCGAGGTGTTTGAACACCTGCCTCACGTGGACGTGGTGCTGGTCGCCATCGGCGGCGGGTCAGGTGCGTGTGGCCTGATCACCGTGCGCAACGCCCTCGGCGCGAAGACGAAAATCATCGGCGTGGGGGCGGCGAATGCCGATGCGGTGGAGCGCTCGTGGCGGGGGCCGGACCGCGTGGTCGGCACCTCCGCCAATACCTTCGCCGAGGGCATGGCCACGCGCGTGACCTTCGACCTGACCTTCGGCATCCTGAAACAGCACCTGGACGACTTCGTGTCGCTGACCGAAGAGGAACTGGCCGACGGGGTGCGCCTGGCGCTGCGGACGACGCACAACCTGGCCGAGGGCGCCGGGTCGGCGTCGCTAGCCGCCGCGATGAAGCTGAAAGACCGGCTTGCGGGCAAGCGCGTGGTCTGCATCATGAGCGGTGGCAACCTGGACCAGGTCAAGCTGAAGTGGGTCCTCGGGTGACCACGCTCGAACGGCTCGAGGAGTGGAGGGCCGTGGGCACCATCACCCCGGCGCAGCACGACACGCTCGCCGCCCTGGTCCGCCGGGAGCGCGTCTCGGTCTATGTCGAGTTGAGCGCGCTGCTGTACATCGGCGTGCTGGCGTTCGTCGGCGGGCTCGGCTGGACGATGCGTGCGTATGTGGCCAATCTCGGTGATGCCGCGATCCTGTCGCTGCTGACCCTGATCGTCGCGGCCGCATTCTCGTACTGCTTTGCGAAGGCCGCGCCGTACGCCAACACCGAGGTCGAGTCGCCCCACCTGTCGCTCGACTATGTGCTGTACCTCGGCTGCCTCGTGTTATCCGCCGAGATCGGCTTCATCGAATACCGGTTCCAGATTTTCGCCAACTGGCATCACCACCTGCTGATCGTCAGCGTGCTCTTTGGCGGGCTGGCCTACCGCTTCGACAACCGGTTCGTGTTGTCGTTGGCGCTCTCGTCACTGGCCGGCTGGCTGGGCATTCGCGTGTCCGGGCTGGACGTGGTGGCCGCCGACCCGCTGCGGGCAACCGCCTTGATCTATGGCGCGTTCGTCGCCGGCATCGGCACGTGGCTCTACCGGCAGGGCGTCAAGGCGCACTTCCTGGATGTCTACCTCCACCTGGCGGCCAACGTGGTGTTGGCGGCGATGGCGTCGGGGATTGGCGAACCCGGAATTGGCCTGGCGTATCTCGGCGCGTTGCTGGCCCTGTGCTCGGCTGCGATTCTGCTCGGGATTCGTCACCGGAAGTTTGCGTTCGTCACTTACGGCATCCTCTACGGCTACGGCGCGATCAGCTTCAAGCTGCTCGACGTGCTCGGCGGGCCGACGGCGATCTTCTTCTACGGCCTGGTCACCGGCACGCTGGTGTTGATTGCACTGGTGGCGCTGGCCCGCCACGTCGGACGGGACGAATGAGCGCCTACGACCTGGACGATGAGCGCGCGATTCGCACCGGCCGGCTGGTGGAAGACTGGACCAAGTCGGGCCTGCTCAATCAGGAACAGCGCGACATCCTGATCCCGCAAATGGCGGTGGACTTGCGGCGCACCAACAAGTTCCTGCGCATTACGCTGTTCGTGTTCGGCGGCATCATCCTGCAGTCGGCCCTGGGCCTGTTCGCCGTGGCGCTGTTCGACGTGTCCAACGCCGCGGGCGCCGGTGTGCTGTGCCTGGTCGTCGGCGCCGGTTGTTTCTGGCTGGCGTCACACCTGGTCAGCCGCTACCACCTGTATCGCTTCGGCGTGGAAGAAGCAGCCGCGCTCAGCGCCGCCGGCCTGGTGGCGGCGGGGGCGGCGCTCCTGATCACAGATGTGGGCGTCGGCGACTGGCCGCTCGTCATCGGGCTGGCGACCGCCGCCGCCATGCTGTTCGTGCTGTTTCGCCACTTCGGCTATGTCTACGCAGCGGTGTTCGCCCTGGTGGCTGCCGCGGCGTTGCCGTTTCAACTCGGGTCGTCCGAGCCCATCGAGCGACTGCTCGCCGTCGTCATCCTCGCCGCCGCCGCGGCCGCGGCGCGGGCGGCGCGCGCGGAACACGGCGACGAGTACCCCGGCGACGGCCTCATGGTGATCGAGGCGGCAGCCTGGCTGGGCATCTACGTGCTTGTCAACCTCGTGTTGTCGAGCGGCGTTTCGCGCGTCGACCGCGGCTCGGTCGTCCACTGGATCACCTACGCTGCCATCTGGGTGTTGCCCGCGATCGTGTTGTGGCTGGCCATCCGCGGACGGGAACGGCCGCTGCTGTGGAGTGGCGTGGCGATGGCGCTCGGGACCTTGCTGTCGAACAAGGAGTATCTCGGCAGTCGACGGCACGAGTGGGATCCCATGGTGTTCGGCCTGCTGTTGATGGCGATTGCGGTGGGGGTGCGGCGCTGGCTCGCGGCCGGCGAGGACGGCCGGCGTCGCGGCTACACGGCATCGCGCCTGGTGGCCTCTGACCGCGATCTGACCGGCCACCTCGCCCTGGTGTCGGCGGCCCAGGTCGAAGTCCCCGTGACGGCATCGACGCCCACGCCCGATCCGTCGATCGGCGGCGGCGGCCGTTCGGGCGGCGCCGGCGCCGGCGGCACGTTCTGAAGCAGGCGCCTCGTACCGGCGGTCGCGGACACGCGTAGCAGCTGTCGTGCTGGCGCTATATAGTGTTCACCGGATGTGGGGTCGATGGGCGGGACCGCTGGTGGCCGCGGCGATGACGCTGGCGGCGCTTGGGTATGGCTACTACGGTACCGAGTCCAGGCAGATCCGCCGGGAGCGCTACCAGGCGATCGCCGCCATTGGCGCGCTCAAGGCCGACCAGTTGGACCTGTGGCGGCAGGCGCGCCTCGATCACGCGGCGGCCCTGTCGCGGGCGCCCACGGTCAGCCGTGAACTCGCGGCCCACCAAAGTGACCCCGCCGCCGACCTGACGAATGCCCGAGCCGTGCTCGACACCGGCGTTCGGACCTATGGCTATGCCGGCGCGTTCGTGATCACCCCCGCCGGGCAGGGCCTGCTCGCAACCGGCGGCCAGGCGGCTTCACTTCCCGAGCGATCGCCGGCCGTGATCGCTGCGCTCTCCGGCAACGACCCCGTCATGGGCGAGTTCTTCCGCGGCGGCGATGGCCGGGTCTACGTCGACACGGCTGCGGCCGTGCGAGACCCGCTCGGCCAACCGATCGCCGTGGTCGTGCTCCGCACCGACGCGCAGAAGCTGCTGTTCCCGATGCTGCAGACCTGGCCGACCCCCAGTCCAACCGCGGAGACCATGCTGGTGCGGCGGGACGGCGACGAGGTGATGTTTCTCAACGAGATGCGCCATCAACACGGCACGGCGCTGACGATTCGCCAATCGATGGGCGAGCCGGAGGCGGTCTCGGTCATGGCCGTTCTCGGCACCGAAGGCCCCACCGAGGGCACCGATTATCGCGGCGTCGCGGTGCTGGCCGACTTGCGGCCGGTGGCGAACACCGACTGGTTCCTGGTCGCCAAGCTCGATGCCGACGAAGTGTGGGCCGAGGCCCGCTATCGCGCCGGCGTGGCCGTGATCCTGATCACGTTGATGATCCTCGTCGGGGCGGGCGGCGTGGCGGCGTTCTATCGGAAGCGGCAGGCCACCCAGTTCAAGGGGCTCTACGAGTCGATGCGCGAGAACGAACAGTTGCTGAGCGAGGCCGAAGCAGTGGGGCAACTGGGCAGCTTCGTCTTCGATATCCCGGGTGACACATTCACGAGCTCGGTGAATCTCGATCGTGTGCTCGGTATTGGCCCAGATCACCCGCGGACCGGCGCCGGGTGGCGCGAGGTAGTCCACCCGTCCGACCGTGACGAACTCGACGCCGCTTTCGAGCGCGCGGTGGCCACGCGCGGCCACTTCGAGCATCAGTACCGGATCGTCCACCCCGACAAGTCAGAGCGCTGGGTGCACAGCCGCGCTCGCATTGACTACGCGCCGAGCGGCAAGCCGCAGCGCATGGTCGGCATCATCCAGGACATCAGCGGCGCCCGGGCCGTGGAAGCGAACCGCCTGGCCGAAGATCAGCGCTACCAGCGCCAGCGCAATGCCCTGATTCAGCTGGCCAGCAACGCGCTGCCCAACGACGACGAGTCGCTGGCCGAGGCGTTCCATCGCATCACCGAGGTCGCCGTGCGCACGCTCGAAGTGGAGCGCGTCAGCATCTGGCGCTACAACGACCAGCGCACCGGCATTCGGTGCCTCGACTTGTACGAGCGGACTGAAGATCGTCACTCGTCCGGCAGCGAGATTTCCGCCGCCGACAACCCGCCGTACTTCCAGGCGCTGCTCGAGGCCGACGTGCTGGCGGCCGACGATGCCCACCGTGATCCGCGGACCCGGCAGTTCGCGGAAGGCTACCTGACGCACCTCGGCGTGACTTCGATGATGGATTCCGTGATCCGGGTGGGCGGCGGGGTCGTGGGCGTGCTGTGCTGCGAGCACACCGGCCGCGTGCGTCGCTGGTCTCACGACGAGCAGACGTTCGCCGTCGCGCTGGCCAACCTCGTGGCCATGTCGCTCACCGGCTTCGAGGGTCACCGCCCGCCGACGGCACCGCCGCGCTAACGGCTCGCCCTGGGTGATCACGCGGAGAATTCTACCGGAGCGCGCCCTTGACCCGCCGCAGCACCGCGTCGTACATCGCCGGCGTTACCGTCCCCGTGTTCGTGTTTTGTCGAGACGGGTGGTACATCCCAACCAGAGTGCTTGGGTGCTGAGGTGCTCGGGTGCTGACGTGCGCGATCGCGCCGTGCGAGAAGACCGGACGCGGGCGGGGGAGTGTGACGCTCTGCTGGACCAACACCTTCAACCACGCATCCCAGGCGATCTTGCCGAGGGCCACGACGAGTTGCAGGCGCGGCAGGGCGGCCACCTCGTTCACGAGATGCACGAGGCAGCGATCGACCTCCTCGGGCAGCGGCTTGTTCGCGGGCGGCGCGCAGCGGACGGCCGCCGCGATGTAGGCATCCCTCAACTCGAGCCCATCGTCGGCGCGCTGGGACGTGGCGCGGTTGGCGAAGCCGGCGCGCTTGAGGGCGGCCATCAGGAAGTCGCCGGAGCCGCCGGTGCCGTCGCCGGTAAAGACCCGGCCGGTGCGGTTGGCGCCGTGGGCGGCTGGCGCCAGGCCCAGAAAGAGGACCCGGGCGTCAGGGTCGCCGAACCCCGGCACGGGCCGGGCCCAATAATGGTCCTGGCGATAGGCGGCCCGTTTTACCCGGCCCACCTCCTGGCAGTAGTCGCGCAGGCGGGGGCAACGGTTGCAGCTAACGATGGCGGTCTGAACGGCCGAGAGAACAAGGGGACGATTAGCGCGAGAAGGGCTCATGTGTAGGCGTTGCAACATGTTACAAGCCGTTCGCCCCGGTCCGCCGCTTTCATTTGCCCCCCAAGCCCGGTAAAATGGTCCGGTTGTCCAAACGACGAGAAGTTCGCTCCTATCAGGAAGGTAATAGTCGGCCATGAGAAACACCGCCCCTACCGATGCCGCCCAGCTCGAAGCCCTCGAAACCCGGGAGTGGCTCGATTCGCTGGACGACGTGATGAAGCACGGCGGGCCCGCGCGCGTGGGCAGCCTGCTTCGCGAACTCGGCATCCACGCCCAGAAGTCGGGTGTTCGCCTCCCGTTCACGGCCAACACGCCGTACATCAACACCATCAACGCCGACGAGCAGGTGCCGTATCCGGGTAGCCGCGAGATCGAGCGCCGCATCAAGAGCCTGGTGCGCTGGAACGCCATGGCCATGGTCGTGCGCGCCAATCGCGTGGAAGACGGCATTGGCGGCCACATCTCGACCTTCGCCTCGTCTGCGACCCTGTACGAGGTGGCCTATAACCACTTCTTCCGCGGCCGCGAAAACGGCAACGAAGGCGACGTCGTGTTCTTCCAGGGTCACGGCTCGCCTGGCATCTACGCGCGCGCGTTCCTCGAAGGGCGGCTGTCGAACGAGCAGCTGGTGAACTTCCGCCGCGAGTTTGCGAAGGGTGGCGGCCTGTCGTCGTACCCGCACCCGTGGCTGATGCCGGACTTCTGGGAATTCCCGACGGTGTCGATGGGCCTCGGCCCGATCATGGCCATCTACCAGGCGCGCTTCAATCGCTACCTGGAAGATCGCGGTTTGAAGCCGAAGACGGATGCCAAGGTGTGGGCGTTCCTGGGCGATGGTGAAACCGACGAGCCCGAATCGCTCGGTGCCATCACGCTCGCATCGCGCGAGAAACTCGACAACCTGATCTTCGTCGTCAACTGCAACCTGCAGCGCCTCGACGGCCCGGTGCGCGGCAACGGCCAGATCATCCAGGAACTCGAAGCCATCTTCCGTGGCGCGGGCTGGAACGTGATCAAGTGCATCTGGGGCTCGGAGTGGGATGCCCTGCTCGAGAAGGACACCGACAACCTGCTCGTGAAGCGCATGGGCGAGATCGTTGACGGCGAGTACCAGAAGTACGCCGTCGAATCGGGCGCCTACGTGCGCAAGAACTTCTGGGGCACCGACCCGCGGCTGCTCGACATGGTCAAGCACCTGTCGGACGAGCAGCTCAAGAAGCTCACGCTCGGCGGCCACGATCCCGAGAAGGTCTTCAACGCCTTCAAGCGCGCCACCGAAACCAAGGGCATGCCCACGCTCGTGCTCGCCCGCACCATCAAGGGCTACGGCGTCGGCGAGTCGGGTGAAGGCAAGAACGTCACCCACCAGCAGAAGAAGCTCAACGACGACGAGGTCAAGGCCTTCCGCACGCGCTTCGGCATTCCGATCTCGGACGAAGACGTCAAGGACGCGCCGTTCTACCGGCCGGCCGAAGACAGCGTCGAGATGAAGTACATCCAGGAACGCCGCAAGGCGCTGCACGGCTCGGTGCCGAGGCGCGTCGTCCGCGTCGAGCCGATCAAGGCCGAGTTCGGCGACACCTTCGACGAGTTCCACAAGGGCACCGGCGACCGCACCGCGTCGACGACGATGGTGTTCGTGAAGATGCTGTCGAAGCTGCTGAAGGACGAGCAGATCGGCAAGCAGGTGGTGCCGATCGTCCCAGACGAGGCGCGCACCTTCGGCATGGAGGCGCTGTTTCGCCAGGTCGGCATCTACGCGCACGCCGGCCAGCTCTACGAACCGGTCGATCGCGACACGCTGCTGTACTACAAGGAAGCGACCGACGGCCAGATTCTCGAAGAGGGCATCAACGAGGCCGGCGCGATGTCGTCGTTCATCGCCGCGGGCACGGCCTACGCCACCCATGGGATCAACATGATCCCGTTCTTCATCTTCTACTCGATGTTCGGCTTCCAGCGCGTCGGCGACCTGATCTGGGCCGGCGCCGACATGCGGATGAAGGGCTTCGTGGTGGGCGGCACCGCCGGCCGCACGACGCTCAACGGTGAAGGCCTGCAGCACGAAGACGGCCAGAGCCACGTGCTGGCCATGCCGGTGCCGACCTGCCAGTCCTACGATCCGTCGTTTGCGTATGAGCTCGCGGTGATCATCGAGGACGGCATCAAGCGCATGTATCAGGATCAGGAAGACATCTTCTACTACCTGACCGTGATGAACGAGCAGTACCAGCACCCGGTGATGCCGGACGGCGTGAAGGACGGCATCCTCAAGGGGATGTACGTCTGCAAGCCGACCAGCAAGCCGAAGGCCAAGCTGCGCGCCCAGTTGTTCGGCAGCGGCACCATCCTGCTGCAGGCGCTCGAGGCGCAGAAGATCCTCGAGGAGAAGTACCACATCGGCGCCGACGTGTGGAGCGTCACGAGCTACGTGAACCTCTATCGCGACGGCCACGCCTGCGACCGCTGGAACCGCCTGCACCCGACCGAGGCGCCGCGGGTGCCGTACGTCACCCAGGTGACCAAGGACGCGCCGGGCGTGTTCGTGGCGGCGTCGGATTACCTCAAGACGCTGCCGGATGCGATTGACCGCTGGTTGCCGCGTCCGCTGCAGTCGCTCGGCACCGATGGCTTCGGCCGCAGTGACACGCGCGCGGCGCTGCGCGACTTCTTCGAGGTGGACGCCCGCTTCATCGTGCTCGCAACCCTGCACGCGCTGATGCAGGACAAGCAGATTGAGCCCAAGGTCGTGGCTCAGGCGATTAAGGACCTCGGCATCGACGCCGAGAAGTCGAACCCGGCGGTGAGCTAAACGTGGCCGATTTCATTCTCCCGAATCTCGGTGATGGCGTCGCCCAGGGCGACGTCCTCAAGGTGTTGGTGAAGGTCGGCGACGTGGTCAAGGTGGACCAGCCGATCGTCGAACTGGAAACCGACAAGGCGACCATCGAAGTGCCGTCCGACGTGGCCGGCACGGTCAAGGAAGTCAAGGCCAAGGCCGGCGACAAGCTGAAGCCCGGCCAGGTGGTTCTCGTGTTGGAAGGGGCGGGTCAGGCGGGTGGGGCTGGTCAGACGGCTGAGGCGCCGAAGGATGACGCGCCGAAGGCGGAAGCAGCCGCACCCAAGGCACCTGAGGCACCCAAGGCCCAAGCGGCGGCCGCGGAGCGGCCGAGAGCGTCAGTCGTTGATATCGCGGCCGGGCGTCCGGCTCCGGCTCCCGCGGCGGCACCAGCACCGGCGGCGGCCTCGGTCGTCACCGCGGCACCCGCCGCACCTTCCGTGCGCCGGCTCGCGCGCGAAATTGGCGTGGACGTCAGCCAGGTCACCGGCACCGGCCCCGGCGGACGCATCACGCAGGATGACGTGAAGGAATTCGCGAAGCGGGTGATGGCCAGCTTCGGCAGCGGCGGCCAGGCCGCCGCGGCGTCGCGTCCGGCCGGCAGTGGTCCCGTGCTTCCGGATTTCTCGAAGTGGGGCGAGGTCGAGCGCAAGGCCATGTCGGGCATTCGCCGCAAGACGGCCGAGCACCTGGGCAACGCGTGGAACACCATCCCGCATGTCACGCAGTTCGACAAGGCCGACATCACCAACCTCGAGGCGATGCGCAAGAAGTATCGCGGCGAGGCCGAGAAGGCCGGCGGCAACCTGACCGTGACCGCCGTGGCCGCGAAGGTGATCGCCACCGCCCTCAAGGCGTTCCCCCAGTTCAACGCGTCGGTGGACGCGGCGGGCGAGGCGATCGTCTACAAGAAGTACATCAACGTCGGCATTGCGGTGGATACCGACAACGGCCTGCTGGTACCGGTGATCCGCAACGCCGATCAGAAGAACCTGATCCAGTTGTCGGTCGAAATCAACGTCCTGGCCGAGAAGGCCAAGGCGCGCAAGCTGACGCTCGACGAGATGTCGGGCGGGTCGATGTCGATCTCGAACCTGGGCGGCATTGGCGGCACCTCGTTCACGCCGATCGTCAACTGGCCCGAGGTCGCCATTCTCGGCATTTCGCGCGGCGCCTACGAGCCGGTGTGGAATGGCACGTCGTTCGAACCGCGGCAGATGCTGCCGTTGTCGCTCAGCTACGATCACCGGCTGATTGACGGCGCGGACGCGATCCGCTTCCTGCGCTGGGTCGTGGAAGCACTCGAGAACCCCTTTACGCTCGCGTTGCGAGGATAACGCTGCTGTGAATGCACACACGGAATCACTGAACCACTGAAACCACGCTTTACCTTCACGCTGTGGTTCCGTGATTCTGTGGTTCCCTGTGATGCATCGCGTGACCGCATGAAGAGCCCGAAACCACCATGTCAAAACATATTGCGGTAATTGGAGCGGGCCCTGGCGGGTACGCGGCGGCGTTCTATGCCGCTGACCTCGGCCTGAAGGTCACCCTGATCGACAACGAGAAGAACCCGGGTGGCGTGTGCCTGTACCGTGGCTGCATTCCGTCCAAGGCCTTGCTGCACGTCGCCAAGGTGTTGGACGAAGCGAAGCATGCCAAAGACTGGGGCATCGAGTTCGCCGCGCCCACGATCGACATCAACAAGGTTCGCGACTACAAGAACCGCGTGGTCGAGAAGCTGACCAGCGGCACCGGCCAGGTGGCCAAGTTCCGTAAGGTCAACTACATCCAGGGCTGGGCCTCGATCGTCGATCCCAAGACGATCAAGGTGAAGAAGGCCGACGGCGGGGAAGAGACCGTCAGCGTTGACTACATGATCGTGGCGACCGGCTCGACGCCCACCAAGATTCCGTCGCTGTCGATCGACTCGCCGCGCGTGCTTGATTCGACTACCGCGCTCGACCTGCCAGAGATCCCGAAGACCATGCTGGTCGTCGGCGGTGGCTATATTGGCCTCGAACTGGGGTCGGTGTACGCAGCGCTTGGGACCAAGGTGTCAGTGGTCGAGATGACCCCGGGCCTGCTGCCCGGCGCCGACCGCGACCTGGTGAAGATCCTGGCGCAGCGCATCGAGAAGATCTACGACAAGGTGATGCTCTCGACCAAGGTCACCTCGCTAAAGGCCGCGAAGGACGCGGTGACCGTGACCTTCGAGGGCGAAGGTGCGCCGCAGGAAGCGACCTACGACTACGTGTTGTTCGCGATCGGCCGGCGTCCCAACGCCACCATCGCCGGCCTCGACAAGACCAAGGTCAAGGTTGACGCCAAGGGCTTCATCGAGACCGACGGCCAGCGCCGCACCGCGGAACCGACGATTTTCGCGATCGGCGACGTGGCGGGCGAGCCGATGCTGGCGCACAAGGCGTCGCACGAAGCGCGGGTTGCCGTGGAAGCGATCGAAGGCCACAAGGCGGTCTTTGAGCCGGCCGCGATTCCCGCCGTGGTGTTCACGGATCCGGAAATTGCGTGGGCGGGCCTGACCGAAGCCGAGGCCGAAAAGCAGGGCATCAAGGTGGACGTCGCCAAGTTCCCGTGGCCGGCTTCGGGGCGCGCGATTGCCATCGATCGCACCGACGGCCTGACCAAGCTCCTGATCGATCCCGCCACCGAACGCATTCTCGGCGTCGGCATTGTCGGCTCAGGCGCCGGCGAGCTGATTGCTGAAGGGGTGCTGGCGATCGAAATGGGCGCGACCGCGTCGGACGTGAAGCTCACCATCCACGCGCATCCGACGCTGTCGGAAACGGTCATGGAAGCGGCCGAGATGTTCTTCGGCCAGGCGACGCACGTTTACAAACCCAAGCGAAAGTAGGGGCGCACTTTAGTGCGCCCCGTATTGGTGCCTTAGGCACCCCAAACGTCTTATACTTCTGCGCAGTGAAACGCGTTCTTACGGTCCCGGTACTCGTCTGCCTTGTTGCATTGCCCCTTTCGGCCCAGGCGCAGGCTCCTCCGACGCCGGCCATTGCGCCCGTGGCGTCCCACAGCCAGGCCATCGGCCCGGTCGCGCAGGCCGAATTCGTGTCGCAGTACTGCGCCACCTGTCACAGCGAACGTGGCAAGGCTGGCGGATTGTCGCTGGCCGGGTGGGACACGAAGCAGGCCGCCGTCGAGCGTGACGTTACCGAGAAGATGATCCACAAGCTGCGCGCTGGCATGATGCCGCCGGCCGGCGCGAAGCGACCCGCCCCCGCGGTGATGACGCAGTTTGTCGGCGCGCTCGAGTCGCGCATGGATGCGCTCGCCGCGGCGGATCCCAATCCCGGCTGGCGCCCATTTCAGCGGCTGAACCGCGCCGAGTATGCGCGCGAGATCAAGTTCCTGCTCGGCCTCGACGTCGACGTCACCGCGTTCCTGCCGGCCGACACGATCAGCGACGGCTTCGACAACGTCGCCGACGTGCAGACGTTCTCGCCAACGTTGATGGAAGGCTACCTGCGCGCGGCCAGTCGCATTGCCATGCTCGCGATCGGCGATCCGGAAAGCACCGCGACGCAGGCCACGTTCAAGCTGCCCAAGACCGCGTCCCAGATGGAGCGCGTCGAGGGCGCGCCGCCGGGCACGCGCGGTGGCCTCTCGGTGGAGCACGTCTTCCCGGCCGACGGCGAGTACGTGTTCAGCATGGACTTCTTCGCCGAGCCGCTCGGGTTCCTGTTCGGCAACACCGCCCCCGGCGAGCAGATCGAGGTGTCGGTCGACGGCGCCCGCGCCGCGGTGTTCGACATCAACCCGCGGATGAGCGAAGAGAAGACCGGGCTGACCATCAAGAGCGCGCCGATCAGCGTCAAGGCCGGTCCCCGTCGTGTCACCGCCGCCTTCATCCAGCGCCACGAGGGCCTGATCAACGACCTGATCGCGCCGATCGATCACACCATGGCCGACACCGAGATCGGCATCGCGTTCGGCATCACCACCTTGCCGCACCTGCGCAGCCTCAGCATCGTCGGGCCGCACACGGTGACGGGGGTGTCCGACACGCCCAGCCGCCGCGCGGTGTTCACGTGCCGGCCCACGTCGGCGGCGGACGAAGACGTGTGTGCGACGCAGGTGGTCCGCAACCTGGCGACCCAGGCATTCCGGCGGCCGGTGGCCGAGAAGGACCTGGCGCGGCTGATGTCGTTCTACGCCCGCGGCCGCAAGGACAAGAACTTCGAGTTCGGCGTCACCAAGGCGCTCGAGGCCATTCTCGCCAGCCCGCAGTTCCTGCTGCGCGTCGAAGAGCAGCCCGCCAGCCTGCCTCGCCGTAGCTCAACGAGCGAAGGCGGGACGGCTGCCAGCTACCGCCTTGCGGATTACGAACTGGCCTCGCGGCTGTCGTTCTTCCTCTGGGGCACCGGGCCCGACGCCGAGCTGTTGAAGGTCGCCGGCCGTGGCGGACTGAGCGTGCCCGGCGGCATGACCAGGCAGACGAAGCGGATGCTGGCGTCGCCGCGGGCCGATGCGCTGGCGACCCGGTTCGCGTCGCAGTGGCTGCGGCTGCAGGATCTCGAGCGCGTGATCCCCGATCCCATCCTCTACCCGTATTCCGACCAGACACTCTCGCTGGCGCTCAAGAAGGAGACCGAGCTCTTCTTCGACAGCCTGGTCCGCGAGGATCGCAGCCTGCTGGAGTTGCTGACGGCCGACTACACCTTCGTCAACGAGCGGGTCGCGCGTCACTACGGCATCCCGAACGTGACTGGCCCGGCCTTCCGCCGCGTGACGGTGCCCGACGAGCGCCGAGGCATCCTCGGCCATGGCAGCGTGCTGACGCTGACCTCGATCGCCGACCGCACCTCACCGGTGATGCGCGGCAAGTGGGTGATGGAGGTGCTGCTCGGTTCACCGCCGCCGCCACCGCCGCCCAACGTGCCGGCCCTCGAAGAAACCAAGGGCACGGCCGATACCGGCCGCGTCCTCTCCGTGCGCGAACGCATGGAGCAGCACCGCAGCAACCCGGCCTGCACCTCGTGCCACAAGGTGATCGATCCGCTGGGCCTGGCGCTGGAGCCGTTCGATGCGACCGGCAAGTGGCGGGTGAAGGATGGCGGCACTGCAGTGGATCCCTCGGGCGTGCTCTACGACGGCACCTCGATCAACGGTCCCGCCGGGCTTCGCGCCGCCTTGCTGCGTCACCAGGACGCGGTCCTCCTGAGCTTCACGCGCAGCCTGATGACCTATGCCCTCGGCCGCCGGGTCGAACCGGGTGACATGCCGGCCGTGCGCAGGATCATCCGCGCCGCCGAGGCGCAGAACTACAAGATGAGTGCCTTCATCAACGGCGTGATCCAGTCGAGCGCGTTCCAGATGGCGCGCACGCCAGCTGCCGAGACTTCAACCACGACGATGGCGCCGGCATCGGGCCGCCAGGACTAACCCATGTTTATTACCCGTCAGCATCTCTCTCGCCGCGCCGTCCTCAAGGGGATGGGCGTCACCGTCGCGCTTCCGTTCCTGGATGCGATGACCCCGGCCGGCACGCTGTTCGCGCAGGCGGCTAAGCGTCCGGTCCGCCTGATCGCCATGGAGATGGTGCACGGCGCCGCCGGCAGCACCACCTACGGCATCAAGCAGAACATGTGGGCGCCGGCGCAGGTGGGGAGCGCCTTCGATTTGAGCCCGACGGCCATGAAGTCGCTCGAGCCGTACCGGGACTACCTGACGATTGTCAGCAATACCGACGCCCGCAACGCCGAGGCGTTTTCCGCGCCGGAGATTGGCGCCGACCACTTCCGCACCGCGGCCGTGTTCCTGACGCAGGCGAAGCCCAAGCAAACGCAGGGCTCCGACGTGTTCGCGGGTACTTCGTTCGACCAGATTTACGCGCAGACCAGCGGTCAGGCGACGCCGATTCCGTCCATGCAGTTGTGCATCGAGAACGTGGACCAGGCCGGTGGCTGCTCCTACAACTACTCGTGCGTCTACACCGACACCATCAGCTGGGCCTCGCCGACCGATCCGCTGCCGATGATTCGCGACCCACGCGCGGTGTTCGATCAGCTGTTCGGCGTTGGCGCCACTCCGGAAGCGCGGCGCGCCCGGCGTAAGGACGATCAGAGCATTCTGGATTGGGTGTCTGAATCGGTGGCCGACCTGAGCAAGCGGCTCGGACCCGCCGATCGCGCGCGGTTGTCCGACTACCTGGAGGACGTGCGCGAGATCGAGCGCCGCATCCAGAAGGTGGAGGCGTCGAACCAGAGCGGCGAACCACGCGAACTGCCCGGCGCACCCGTCGGCGTGCCCGACTCGTTCGAAGAGCACGTCAAGCTGATGTTTGACCTGCAGGCGGTGGCCTTCGCCGCCGACACCACGCGGATCTTCTCGTTCAAGTTCAGCCGCGACGTTTCGAACCGCGTGTTCCCGGGCAGTGGCTCGAACGCCGCCTTCCACACCGGCTCGCACCACCTCGATCGCGACGAGCGGATCGCCGACTTCCAGAAGATCAACACCTATCACGTCGGACTGGTGCCGTACCTGCTCGCGAAGCTGAAGGCGATTCCCGACCAGGACGGCAACGCGCTCGACAACTCGCTCATCATCTACGGCTCGGCGATGGGCAACTCGAACCTGCACAACCACAAGCGTTGCCCGCTGTTCTTCGCCGGCCACGCCGGCGGCGCGCTGAAGGGCAACCGTCACATCCGCGCCGAGGACGGCACGCCGATGGCCAACGCCATGCTCACGGCGCTGCAGGCCATTGGTGTGGACGTCAGGCAATTCGGCGACAGCACCGGCGCCCTCGACTTGAACGCGGTGCAATCGTGACTCTCGTGACCGTGCGGAGGGCGGCGGCTTTAGCCGCCGCCACGGCGATGCTCGCAGTGACGGTAATGGCCAGCGGCGACAGCACGGTTGCGGAGGCGGCCAAATCCGGCGACGCCGCCGCCGTCAAAGCCCTTCTCAAAGCCGGCGTGGACGTCAACGCCGCGCAAGGCGACGGCATGACGGCGCTGCACTGGGCCGCCACCAACGGCGACGCGGCCATGACCCAGATGCTGCTGTCGGCCGGCGCCAACGTGCGCGCGACCACCCGGCTTGGCGGCATCACCGCGCTGCACCTGGCCACGCAGGGCGGCCAGGCGCAGGTGGCCGCGGCCCTGATTGCCGCCGGCGCCGACGCCAACTTGGCCACCGCCACCGGCGCCACGCCGCTGATGCTGGCCGCCCGATCCGGCAACACCGAAACGGCCACGCGGCTGGTCGAGGTGGGCGCCGACATCAACGCCAAAGAGAACACCTACGGCCAGACCGCGCTCATGGTTGCCGCCGGCCTCGATCGCGCGGACGTCGTCCGGCTGCTGCTGGCGAGGGGCGCTGACTGGAAGACGGCGTCGAAAGTGGCGGACCTGAAGGCGCTGACCGCGCCGGCCGAGGGCGAGGGCCGTGGCCCGGCGGCGGTGGCGGGACGGGTTGATGTGCCCGGCGTGACCCGTGGCTATCGATACAACGAACTGATCGGTGCCCAAGGTGGCCTCACAGCACTGCACTTCGCCGTTCGGCAGGGGAGCGCCAACGCGGTTCGGGCACTCGTGGAAGGCGGCGTCGACCTCAACACCCCCAGCCCCGGCGACCAGGCCACACCGCTCCTGGTGGCGCTGATCAATGGTCACTTCGATATCGCCGCGTCGCTCGTTGATAAGGGCGCCGACCCAAACCTTCCGAGCGATGCCGGCGTGTCGCCGCTCTACGCCACGCTGAACGTGCAGTGGGCGCCGATTGCCGCGTACCCGCAACCGCGGGCGCACCTCCAGCAGTCGCGGTCGTATCTCGACGTGATGAAGTTGTTGCTCGACAAGGGCGCCGACCCGAATGCGCGCGTGCGCCGCAAGGTGTGGTACTCGGGCTACAACTTCGACCAGTCAGGTGTCGATGAAGCCGGCGCGACCCCGTTCTGGCGCGCTGCTTACGCCGCCGACGTGGCGGCCATGAAGCTGCTGGTCGCGCACGGCGCCGATCCGTTCATCCCCACCATCAAGCTGTTCTCGCGGCGCGGACCGGAAGACCCGGCCGCGGGCACCGACAAGTCGGGCTTGCCCGTGCTGCCGATTGGCGCTCCCGGCGCCTCGGCGCTGCTGGCGGCTGCCGGCCCCGGCTACTCGACCGGCTTCGCGGGCAACTCCCACCACACCGCGCCGGGCGGCATGCTGCCGGCGGTGAAGTATCTCGTGGAGGACCTGGCGTTTGACGTGAACGACGTTGACCAGGCCGGCAACACCGTCGTCCACAACGCCGCCGCGCGCGGCGACACCGAGATGGTGCGCTACCTGGCGTCAAAGGGCGCGGACGTGAAGCGCCACAATCGCGCCGGCCAGACGACCATTGATGTCGCGAACGGTCCGGTGCAGCGCACGCAGCCGTATCCAGACACCATCAAGCTCCTCGAGAGCTTAGGTGCCGTCAATAATCACAAATGCGTTACTTGCTAGGAGCCTGACGGGAGGGCACCTCTTGTCGGGAGGGCACATCTTGTCGGGAGGGAACTTCCCGTCGGGAGCGCAATCCTTGACGGGACCGTCACGGGCGACTTAGCTAGCGGGCGAGAGCCGCCGTAGCCGCATCTGCCTGTTCGTGTGCGTGGTAGGAACTGCGCACCAACGGGCCGGCTTCGACGTGGGCGAAGCCAAGGTCCATGGCCATGCGCTTCAACTCGCGGAACTCGTCGGGGGTGTAATAGCGCGTCATCACCGCGTGTTCGGTTGACGGGCGCAGGTACTGGCCCAGCGTCAGGATCGACACGCCCACGTCGCGCAAGTCCTTGAACACCTGCACGACTTCGTCCTGCTCCTCGCCGAGCCCCATCATCATGCCGGTCTTGGTCGGGATCCCCGGCGCGTAGTTACGCGCGCGGGCGAGCAGTTCCAGCGTGCGCGCGTACTTGCCGCCTGAGCGGACGGCGCGATACAGCCGCGGCACCGTTTCCGTGTTGTGGTTCAGCACGTCAGGCTTCGCGTCCAGCACGGTCTCCAGCGGACCGGCGTCGCCCTTGAAGTCGGGGATCAGCACTTCGACGCGGCACTCGGGCAGGCGCGCCTTGATCTCGCGAATGGTCTCAGCGAAGATGCCGGCGCCGCCATCAGGCTGATCGTCGCGATCGACGGAGGTGATGACGGCGTATTTCAGCGCCATCTTCTCAACCGCTTCACCGACCCGCCGCGGTTCATCAATGTCGAGCGTCGCGGGCCGGCCGTGCGCCACCGCGCAGTAGGTGCAGGCGCGCGTGCAGACGTCGCCCAGGATCATGAAGGTCGCCGTGCCGTGATGCCAGCACTCGCCGATGTTGGGGCAGTGCGCGTCCTCGCAAACGGTGTTCAGCTTGAGATCGCGCATGATGCCGCGCAGGCGCAGGTAGTTCTCAGACCCCGGGGCGCGGACCTTGAGCCACTCCGGCTTGGGCTCGCGGGGTTTCACGAAATGTAACGGCGCTTCCACCATGCTCCCTCAAGTGTAGCTGAATTGGCAGAGGGCCCTAAATGCCCGCCACGGAAGCACAGAAGCCCCGAAACACAGAATTGCGTTTGGTCTCGTTAGCAAAGGGTGGTTCCGTGTTTCCGTGGTTCTGTGTGATGCTTCCGAACCGAGGACAACGTATGCAGAATCTGGCAATTACCTGGTTGGGTCACTCCTCGTTTCGTGTCCGGACGCCGGGCGGAAAAGAGCTGCTCTTCGATCCCTGGTACACCGGCAACCCGGTCTTTCCCGAGTCGGCGCGGCCGACCAAGGCCGACCTGATCCTGGTCTCGCATGGCCACTTCGACCACTTCACCGATGTCGCGGCCATGGCCAAGTTGACCGGCGCGCCGGTCGTCGCCAATTGGGAGATCTACCGCCACCTCGAAGCCAAGGGCCTGAAGAATTTCGAACCCATGAACAAGGGCGGCACGATCACCGTGCAGGGCCTGCGCATCACCATGACCGATGCCCGCCACAGCAGCAGCTTCGAGGACAACGGCGTGCACTACCTGGGCGAAGCCACGGGGTTCGTGGTGAAGCTCGAGAACGGCCAGACGATTTACTTCGCCGGGGATACCGCGCTGTTCGGCGACATGAAGCTGATCGCCGAGCTGTACAAGCCGGACATTGCGTTCCTGCCCATTGGCGATCGTTTCACGATGGGCCCCGACACCGCCGCGATCGCGGCCAAGTGGCTGGGCGTGAAGCAGGTGGTGCCTATGCACTGCGGCACGTTTCCGATGCTGAGCGGGACGCCGGAACAGCTCGAGCAGCACCTGGCCGGTTCGGGGATTGAAGTGCTGAAGCTGAAGCCCGGCGAGACCGCCCAGTAACCGTTCAGGGTTCGTGCGGCTCGCGGGGAATCGGTGGCGGGACGGGCGGGATCGGATCGAAGGTGAAGAAGACCGACTTCGCGGCCTCTTCTGGCGTCATGGCCGCCAACCGTTCCAATGACGGGCGCGGCGGCTGATGCGGGGGAGGCGGCTGCGCGGGAACCGGCTCTGCCGGCACGGGAACCGGCGCCACGGGCGCGGGCGCCTGGACCGGCGGAGGCGTCGGCTGCCTCGCCGGGACGGCTGCGACGCGTTCATCTGGGCCGCGGCGTCCGCGCTCGGCGAGGGCCGATCGCAAACGGTTCGCCTGATCAGCCAAGGCCGTCCCCAGCAACACGACCGCATCCCGCAACGGCTCCAGTACGCTCGTTCCGCTTGCGTCCGACACCTCGGCGGGTGGGCCCGGGTCGGGCAGCACTAAGCGCGGCGCCGCGAATGGGTTCTGAACCACTTTGCGGGGCTCGCCGGCCTCGACTGGGCGCGTGCTGTCGTGTTCCTCGAACGCGAAATCGTCCACGCCCATTTCCGCCGTCAGGGCAGCGTAATCGACCGTCTCGGCAGGCGGCGCCGGCTCGAACCCGATGTCATCCAGGCCCATGTCGCGTTGTAACTGCTCTCGTGCCAATCGCCCTGGCGTCGGCGGCGCAACGCGCGGCGCCTGGCCGCGCCCGATCGCCTCATCGCGACCGGGCGCCGCTGCCAGGTTGCGTTCTTTTTCGTACGCCGCAATGGCCTGTGTGACAGCGTCGTTGACGATTCGCGCCAGCGCTTCTGGCGTGATGGCGAGTTCGTTGGGGTTCGCCTTTCCGCCGAACACCTGGCTGGTCATGGACGCATCGATGGCGTCGAAGGCCGTGACCAGCTGCCCGAGCACGTCGGGTTGGCCGAGGTCGGGCGCCGAGAGCATCAACACTTCCTTCACCCTCGCGATGACGATACCCGGCTCGATCGGATGGCAAATGAATCCCCTGGCACCAGATTGTTTCATCCGGTGGGTGTCGGCGGGACTGACGGTTGCCGTCACCAACAACACCGCCACCTTGCTTAGATACGGCCGTTGCGAGACATAGTGCGCCAGGCCATACCCGTTCACGCCCTGCGCGGCCGTGCTCGCCAGGACGACGTCCGGGCGAGTCGCTTCGATTTGGTCCAGCGCCCGATGGCCGTTGGCCGCCACGCTCACCTGGATCGGCTCGTCGGCAAGCGCCGCCCGAATCTCTTGCTCAACCGTGATGCTGTCGTCGACGATCAACAGCGTATGCGTGTACATGTGTAGGGCTCGGTCATCGGCCGCACCGGCCTTGCCGACCTTCTGATTATATGGACGGAGGACCCGAGAGCGAAATCGCGCTCGGCAGGACACCCCGGTCTGATTCTTGTCAGTGACACGCCGAAGCCTGCGGTCAAGGTAATCTTGTCGCTCTCGTGGTTCGTTGGACGACTGCCTCCTGCCTTGCCCTGGCTCTCGCCGCCCCTGCCGCTCCCGGGTCGGCGAAGCAAGCCACGCCCGTGGCCTGCTCCGGTGTCGCCGAGTGTCGTGCGCAAACTGAGGCGGCCATCGCTCACGGAGAATTCGAGCGCGCCCACGACCTGGCCTGGCGCACCGTCCAACAAGGCCCGCGTAACGACCGATCGTTGATGTTGCTGCTGGCGCGAACGCAGGCGCTCAGCAATCGTCCCGACGATGCGCTGGTGATGATTCGACGGTTAGTGGAACTGGGCGCGACTGTTGATGCGAGTGGAGAGGAGTTCGCACGCACGCGCGACCTGCCTGGATGGCCAGCCGTAGAGGCAGTGATCCGCGAAGGCGGGTCCACAGCACCTCTGGCATCCGCCTCCGCTCGCAGCGAGCCAGCCGAGCTACGGCGGGACAAGCCCCTGGCACCCGTGGCACCCCTGGCACCCAAGGCCCCTGAGGCCCCTTTGGCACCCCTGGCACCTTTGGCCATCGAAGAGGCCGGGCGATTTACCAGCGCCGCGTTCGCGCCCGGGGGCCTGGTGTGCGATGCGGTGTCGAAGCGCTTCGTGTTCGGCGACCGGCCCGGCCGCAAGTTGCAGATCGTGGCCGAAGGCAGCGATCACGCCACCGACTTGACGCGCGCCGAGGTGGCCGGCTTCCTGGACGTCACGGCCCTCGACATCGACACGACCAACGGCAGCCTCTGGGTCGCCACCGCGGAAGGCGATGGCCGCGGCGCCACCCTGCATCGGGTGCAGCTCATCTCCGGCCGGCCGCTGGCAAGCTTCGCGGTTCCCGAGTCGCTCGTGCCCGCGCAGCCGGTCGATGTGGCGATGGCGGGGTCTGGGGCCGTACTGGTGCTCGACACCGCGCAGCGCCGCGTCCTGGTACTGAGGCCAGCCGCTACTCAGTTGACGGTGTTGGCCAGCCTGGGCGACGTCGTGCCGCTCAGCCTCACCCTGGGCCGCCGCGACAACGTGGCCTACGTCTCGCATCGCGACGGCTTGCTGGCCATCGATCTGCGCACGCGGGCGGTGAGCCCCGTGACGGCCCCGAAGACGATCGCGCTGGCCGGGTTCGATCGGCTGCGCCGTCATGGCACCGGGTTCGTGGGACTGCAGACCACCGCGGACGGTGTCCGCCGCCTCGTCCGGCTGACTCTCGATGCGAACGGCCGGGCGGTGACGCGCCTGCGCGCAATCGACGTGACGCTGCCGGTTGGCGCGGCGCCCATGCCCATGGCCGTGTGCGGCGACACCCTGGGTTTCATGCAGGGCGAAGCCGCCGGCGAAGACACCGTGTGGACGATTCGGCGGGTCCGGCTCAACCCCTGAGGCCGGAGGAAACCCTCCGGCCCCTGGTGACCGTCGCGGTCGTGTTCGCTACTTGCGGCTGTGCGGCACCGTGATGGCCACCGACGACTGGGTGGCCTGGCCCGCCGCATCGGTGGCCGTGATCGCCACGGTGTAGATGCGCCCCGCGCCGCCGCCGGCGCGTTCCGCCCGCAACCGGATCAGGTTGGCGTCGATGACTTCCCAATCCGGAGCGGTGTTGCCGTCACCGGCGCCGTTGATCGGCTCGTTGCTCGTCACCGACAACCCGGTCACCACCAGCCCACACTGATCGGCGGCGGTGTAGCGGATGATGACATCGACCATCTGGTGATTGGCCGGCCAGAGCACCGACGTGCTGGTCGTGATTCCGCTCAACGTGGGCGGGGCATTGGTGACCACCACCGAAGCGGCGGCGCTGTTGTTAGCCGGCCCCGGGTCGGCCGTATCGGAGACGACTGACGCCGTGGCGGTGAACAGCGTGGCGTTCGGTGCATCGCAGCCGACCAACGCGCTGAAGGTGAACGTTTCCACGGCGCCCGCCGCCATCGATGCGTAGGTGGTGGTCGTGGCGTTCGCGCTCACGACCACGTTCTGCGCGGGCGAGCCGCCGTTATTGGTCACGGTCACCGTGTAGGTGACCGAGCCGCCCGCGGCAGCCGTGGCCGCGTCGGCGACGATGCTGACCGCCAGGTCGGCAGAGGGCGGCGGGAAGCGGAAGTAGGCGACCGGCATGTCGTGATCCGAGGATCTCTCTGGCCGCGTCGGGTCGGCAGTGAACGCGGCGCTGGCCGGGAAGTCCGCGTTGCCGCGTGCGATCGCGTAACCCTGCAGGTAGCCGTTCGCGACGGTATTGACCAGGACGTGATCCAGCGCCTGCGGCGTCCCCTCGAAGATGAAGCTGTAGCGCTCGCCGGCCGGGAGCCCGCCGGTCAGGTTGATGTAGTTGGGATCGACCAGGTCGGGGCTGGCATCGACGACGATCTGGTCGTCGGGAGTGGGTGAGCCCGTGATGATCGACATCGGGTCGGTGTAGCCGTCGTTGAACTCGTAGGCGTTGTAGTCGCCCACCGAGATCACCGCCACTCCCGGGTTGTCGGTTTGCAGGTCCTGCAGCAACTGCGCCGTGGCCTCAGCCTGCGCCGTGCGCTTAGCTCGCACCCGATCGCCTTCGATACCCACCACCGCGATGCTGATGAACGAGCGCAAGTGATTGACGACCACGATCATGGGACGGGGGTTGACGCCCTCGGCGTCAGCCGTTGCCCGCAGCACCAATGGCGGGCGGTCATACAAGACCGCCGACGACGTGCTGCCGGGAGGCGTGTACGAGCCAGCCGGCTCCTGGCTCACCGAGTCGATGCGCACGCGCGAGGTCTTGACGAGGAAGCCAAGGTTCTGCACTGACGGCTGGCCATTGATGGGCGGGCCGAGGACCAGTCGCGCCTGATAGTTGGGATCGGGCTCACCCGCGGCGATCGCGTCGTGGTTCACCTGGTCGGCCAGCGCCTGCAGTGCCGCCTCGTTGAGGATCTCGATGTGGCCGATGACGTCGGGCGAGCGCATCAACTCGCGAATCGCGCGCGACGCCTTCTGCAGGCGAGTCGCGTCGCCGCCGAAGTTCTCGATGTTGAAGCCGGCCACCGTGAACTCGCCAGCCAACGGCGTCGGCACTGGCACGCCAGTCATGTTGGCGCTGACGGTGGGCGCGACCTCCGGCAGGATCTTGTAGGCGCCGAAAGAGAAGTCCAGCGGGCCCAGGACATTCCCCAGCGTGACGTTCGACGTCACCGAGGTCACCGACATGCCGGCGAGACCTTCGGTGTCGATGAAGATGCGTTCCGGATTCCCATCAAACCGCGGAATGCAGCAATCGGGCACGCCGGAGGTCGGATCCGGCGGCACCGGATCCGACAGCGGAATGCCGGGCTCCCGCATGGGCCGTGGCACACCGGGAAGCACGGCGGCGATCTCGCCGAAGCCGTCGGTTGGCGCCACCGAGACGAGCGCGGCCGCGGCGATGCGCATGCCCTCGTAGGGCTCGAGCTGCTGCGGCGCACCGGCTGGATCGAGCATGGCCGCCGTCAGCGTGATCGGGGCCGGCAGCGCGTTCCCTGTCGACACGATCGTGAGGTCGCCGGGCAGCGAGGCTTCGACCTGGGTCAGCGAGAAGTACTCGGTGGCGGTGCCGCGGGCGGTCACCTCGTCACCGGCCACGACCGCGGGCGTCGCGCCGGTGAACACGAACAACGCTTCCGACGTCATCGGGTCGGCGTCGTATCCGGCCGGCGGCGACTGCATGAAGAAGCCGTTGCTCTTCTTGCCGGTGACGATGCCGGTCGTGAGCACGTCCTGATCGAAGAACGGCGTGGTCAGGCCGTTGCCCTGGAGGTCGTGGATCGCCACGGTGATGGGCGTGCAGCTGCGCGCGGGCGAGGCGCTGTTGCGCGGGCCCGGTTGGTTGATCGCGAAGTCGACGTTGTTGTGATCGGAGTCGTAGCAGCCGCCGCGCTTGCGGAAGCCCGCAGTGGTATTGCTCGGCGCCGCCGCCGCCGCCGTGCCTTCAAAGCAGTTGGCGGTAGTACCGTAGCCGACCAAATCCACGACACCGCTGACCGGACACGCGCCGGCAATGGCCGTCGTCGAGGACACGAGGGCCACCTTGCCGGCGCCGGTCGCCATGCCGATGGTGCCGATCGCATCGGGTGTTATTGGCAGCGCCGGGGCGCTCGGGTTGCCGGGATTGACCGCCTGCTGGACCAGGTAGTACCCGCCAGGGGCAATGGTGCCGGTCAAGTTCGTGACGGACCAAGTCGTGCCCGTCGCGCTGGCGTACTGGACCGACCAGTCTGCCAGGCTGACCACGGAGGTGCCGGCGTTGAACAGCTCGATGAAGTCGCGGCCGAGCGGCGCACCCGAATTGCCGCCACCGCCGTAGACCTGGCTGATCACGACGTCCGACACCACCGGCGGCGCCACATCGTCGTTCGTGATGGTGCCGAGACCCTGGCCGTCGGCAATCGTCGCGCCGGTGACGCCCGAGAGATTGACGAAGAAGATTTCGTGGGCTTCGACCGTGGTGTCGCCGTTGATGGTGACGTGGAACGTATAGGTGGTGTTGCCTGCCGCGATCAACTGGTCCACTTCGGCGCGAGCGACGTAGTCGAAATCAGCGACCTGGGCGGGCGCGATGCCTGTGCCATCGGCGGTGGCGATGTCGAACGAGATGCCGGTGTGGAGCACGGTCGAGGCCGTCACCGTGAAGGTGGCGGTCTGGGTGCCGCTGTCGCCCTCCATCACCGCAACGTCGTTGATCGTCAGCGAGGGCAGCACCGGGCCGTCGCCGCGCGGCGTGATGCTGAAATCGTCCACGGCCAGGCCGTCATCGGAACCGGTGGGATTGAAGTCGGTCCAGCGGATCCGGAGCCTGCCGCCAGGCGCGATGCTCAGTGCAATCGATCCGCTGATTAGCGTGCGGTTCGGGGCGGCGTTGCCGTCGAGCGCGCCGGTGGGGCCGGTGGTGACCGGCGCGACGAAGTCGAGCGCGTCGACATCGGTCCACGTGCCGGTGTTGAGGCTAGCGGCGTCGAGACTGTACTGGAAGTCGAGCCGGTCGAGGCGGCCGGCGGCGCCCAGGCGCCACTGTTCGCCGACGTAGCTGACATCGAGGCTCGTAATCGGCTGGCCCGTGTTATTGACGAACACGGCGCCGATGGTGGGCATGTGGGTATTGCTCTGCAGCCCGCCAAAGGCTCGTTCCGAGCTGAAGTTCGTTCCGAAACTGTAGGTGTCGCCAGCGGTACCGGCGCCGTTGCCGGCGGTATACAAGCCGTTAACAGCCCCTGACGTCCCAGTCTCGACAAACTCCCACCCGGCCGGCGTGGTATTCGAGGTGTCCGAGGACGCCAGGGTGTTGAAGTCTTGGGTGTACGGCACATCGAGGGCCGAGAGGCTGGCCTGGCCCGCGGCGTACGGCGTTACCGCGGCATAGAGGAACAGCGCAAGGATCGAGCAGGTTCGGAACAGCTTCATGAGGCCTCGTGGCTGAAGGGGGAAAGTCTGCGCTGGTGAATTATTGATCCGGCGTGTGACGTTCGGGCCGCGAGAGTACGAAATTAGTGCAACCGATTGCTAATTTTTGAGGAGGCCACCGACCAGGTAGTCGGCAAACGCGTCGCCGATCTGGTCGGAGGTGGCGGGGCCTTCCGGGGCGAACCACTTGGGGATCCAGTTGATTGCGCCCATCATGGCAAATTCGATCAGCTTCGGGTCACCGGCCTTGAACTGGCCCTCGTCGATGCCCTGCTGGATGATCGCGCGGACGCCCTGGTCGAACTGGTCGCGTTTTTCGATCACGCGCGTCAGCAAAACCGGCGACAACGCTTCAGGATCGAGCGTCAGCGCGGTGCCGTGCAGTTCGTCGAGAATCAGGTGCACGAATGCCAGCACCAGCCGGCGCAGCTTCGCCTCGGGGCTCGCGGTGTCAGCCAGCACGTCGGTCATCAGTGCCAGCAGCAGGTCGAGCGAATACTCGTGGCAGGCGAAGAGAATCTCTTCCTTGTTCTTGAAGTAGTAGTAGAGGTTGCCCTTGGTCATCTCCAGGGCCGAGGCAATCTCATCGACGCTGGCGCCGTAATAACCGCGGCGGCGAAAAGCGGCCGCAGCGCTCTTCAGGATCTCGGTTCGGCGGTCGGACGCGGCGGCGGGTTTGGCCATATGGAATGACGCCGGGTTGAAATTCCAAGGACAAGAGGAAATTCAACCCGGCGTCTTTTATAGCATACATTTGAACGAGCGTTTAAGAACGTAGTAAACTCCCTGCGTGGAACAAACCGTAACGGCCCCGTCGGTGACTTTCGAAACATCCCCCGAGCAGTACAAGCACTGGAAGCTCTCCGTCGAGGGCAACGTCGCGACGCTGGCGATGGACGTGCGCGAAGACGCCGGCCTTCGGCCGAACGACTACAAGTTGAAGCTCAACTCGTACGACCTGGGCGTTGACATCGAGTTGGCCGACGTGCTGCAGCGCCTGCGCTTCGAGCACCCCGAGGTCCACGCGGTGGTGCTCAGCAGCCTCAAGCCGCGCATCTTCTGCGCCGGTGCCAACATCTTCATGCTCGGGTCGTCGAGCCATGCCTTCAAGGTGAACTTCTGCAAGTTCACCAACGAAACGCGGCTCGGCATGGAAGACATGAGCGCGCACAGCGGCATCAAGTTCATGGCGGCGGTGAACGGCATTTGCGCCGGCGGCGGCTACGAGCTGGCGCTGGCCTGCGACGAGATCCTGCTGGTCGATGATGGCAGCGCCTCGGTCGGCTTGCCCGAGACCCCGCTCCTCGGCGTGCTGCCCGGCACCGGCGGCCTGACCCGCGTGGTTGACAAGCGCAAGGTGCGCCGCGACCTGGCCGACGATTTCAGCACCCTGACGGAAGGTGTGCGCGGCAAGCGCGCCGTCGACGGCCGCTTCGTTGATGCCGTGTATCCCACCAGCAAGTTCCAGGAGGCCGTGGCCAAGCGCGCGCAGGAGCTGGCGGCCCTGTCGGACCGTCCGAAGGCCGGCCCCGGCATCACGCTCGGCCCCCTGTCGCCCACGATTGATGGCGACACCATTGCCTACAAGTATGTGAAGGGGACGATCGATCGCGCCAAGCGCGTGTGCGAGTTGACGATCAGCGCCCCGGATTCGCCGCAGCCGGTGACCGCCGACGAGTTCCAGAAGGCGGGCGACCAGTCGTGGGCGATTCGCGCGTTCCGCGAACTGGACGACACGCTGCTGCGCCTGCGCCTCAACGAGCCGGAGATTGGTACCGTGGTCCTGCGCGCGACCGGCGACCCGGCGGCGGTGCTCGCGGTTGACGCGTCGCTTGACGCCAACCAGGCCAACTGGCTCGTGCGCGAGATCATCAGCTTCATCCGCCGCACGCTGAAGCGCGTGGACCTCACCTCGCGCAGCTTCTTTGCGCTGATCGAACCCGGCAACGCGTTTGCGGGTACCCTGTTCGAGCTGGCCCTCGCCGCCGATCGCGTCTACATGCTCGATCACCCGGACGAGCCCAACACCATCCAGTTGTCGGTGATGAACGGCGGCGCCTACCCGATGAGCAACGGCCTGTCGCGGCTGCAGGTGCGGTTCCTCGGCGAGCCCGAATCGGTCGACAAGGCGCTTTCGCACGGCGGGCCGATGGACGCGCCACAGGCGCTGGCCGCCGGCCTCGTGTTCTCGGCGCCCGACGATATCGATTGGGACGATGAAGTGCGCATGGCGCTCGAGGCGCGCGCGGCGTTTTCGCCCGATGCGCTCACCGGCATGGAAGCCAACCTGCGCTTCGCCGGACCGGAGACCATGGAGACCAAGATCTTCGGCCGCCTGACGGCGTGGCAGAACTGGATCTTCCAGCGGCCCAACGCCGTGGGCGAACGTGGCGCGCTCATGACCTATGGCCGCGAAGGCCGCCCGACCTTCGATTTCAAGCGCACTTAAGAGGGGACGCTCATGATTTCAGCGGAGAAGATCCCGAACAACGTTGACCTGGCCGGCAACAAGCGCCTGCAGCGGGCGCTCGAGCACTGGCAGCCCGCCTACCTCGATTGGTGGCGCGACATGGGCCCGCCCGGGTTCCAGGACAGCCACCAGGTCTACCTGCGGACGGCCATCAGCGTGGATGCCGCCGGCTGGGCGCACTTCGATTTCGTGAAGCTGCCCGAGTACCGCTGGGGCATCTTCCTGGCCGAGCCGGTTCCCGATCGTCGCATCGGCTTCGGCGACTTCAAGGGCCAGCCGGTATGGCAGGAGGTGCCGGGCGAATTCCGCAACCAGCTGCGCCGCCTGATCGTCATTCAAGGCGACACCGAACCCGCCAGCGTCGAGCAGCAGCGCTCGCTCGGCGCGCACTGCCCGAGCCTGTATGACCTGCGCAACCTGTTCCAGGTCAACGTCGAGGAAGGCCGCCACTTGTGGGCGATGGTCTACCTGCTGCACTCGTACTTCGGCCGCGACGGCCGCGAAGAGGCCGAGGCGCTGCTCGAGCGCCGCAGCGGCAACGACGACACGCCCCGCATGCTCGAGGCGTTCAACGAGCCGATCGACACCTGGCTCGACTTCTTCGCCTTCACCATGTTCACCGACCGTGACGGCAAGTCGCAGTTGCTGTCGCTGTCGGAGAGCTCGCTCGATCCGCTGGCCCGGACGACCAAGTTCATGTTGACCGAGGAAGCCCATCACATGTTCGTGGGCGAGACCGGCATTGCCCGCATTCTCGAGCGCACCTGCCAGTTGCTGCGCGAGACCGGGTTCTCGGGCGATGTCCGCAAGCACGGCGGCATCGACTTGCCGCTGATCCAGAAGTTCGTCAATTTCTGGTTCAGCCAGAGCCTGGACCTGCACGGCAGCGAAGTGTCGAGCAACGCCGCGGCGTACTTCTCGAATGGCCTGAAAGGCCGCGCCGAAGAAGACAAGTTTGACGATGACCACATCCTGGCGGGCAACATGTACGTGCTCGACCTGATGGACGACAGCGGCCTGATCATTCGCGAGGAAGTGCCCATGAGGAACGCCCTCAACGAGGTCCTGCGCGACTGGTACGTCGGCGACTGCCAGGCCGGCGTCGATCGCTGGAACAAGCGCGTGCTCGAAGCGCACGGCATGTCCGAGCGCATCACGCTGCCGTCGCGCAAGTTCAACCGCAAGGTTGGCGTCTACGCCGCCAAGCACTTCGACCCGTACGGCAACCAGCTGAGCACCGAGGACTGGGAACGCCGCAAGTACGAGTGGCTGCCGTCGCCCGATGACAAGCGCTACCTGCACAGCATCCAGGCCACGCCGGTCTACCAGCCGGGGCAGTTCGCCAACTACATCGCGCCGCCCCAGCGCGGCATCAACCGCCAACCGATCGATTTCGAGTACGTCAGGACCGAACAATAATGCCGGGAGTCGGGAACCGGGAACCGGGAGTCGAGAGACCCCGACTCCCGACTCCCGACTCCCGACTCCCGACTCCCGATATGACCCACAACAAGATTCAGTATGCCGTCGCCGACGGTGTCGCCACCATTACGCTGGTTGACCCGCCGGCGAACACGTACTCCTACGAGATGATGCAGGAGCTGGACGCCGCCGTGCTGACGGCCCGCATGGACGCTGCGGTCCACGTGATCGTGATCACGGGCGCGGGGGAGAAGTTCTTCTGCGCCGGCGCCAACATCGGCATGCTCAAGGACGCCGATCCCACCTTCAAGTACTACTTCTGCCTGCACGCCAACGAGACGCTCAATCGGCTGGAGCAGACGCCGAAGCTGGTGATCGCTGCGCTCAACGGCCACGCCGTCGGCGGAGGACTCGAAGTGGTGATGGCAGCCGACATTCGCATTGCCCGGCAGGGCGGCGGCAAGATTGGCATGCCCGAAGTGGCCCTGGGCGTGTTGCCAGGGACCGGCGGCACCCAGCGCTTCGCGCGCATTGTCGGCAAGGCCAAGGCGATTGAGACCATGGCGCTCGGTTCGCTCTTCAGCTTCGAAGAGGCGCGCGACATGGGGCTCGTCAACCACGTGTGGGGCGAGGCCGAGCTGGCGGGCCGGTCCTTTGCCGACGCGGTCCACGACTACGCGAAGCAGTTCACGCCGCCGAACAAGGCCAGCAAGGCGGTGGGGCACATCAAGCGCGCGGTGCAGTCGGGGCTCGAGGTGGGCTTCCACGAAGGCCTGGCGCTCGAGCGCGAGCTCCAGCAGCGGTTGTTCGAGAGCGAGGACGCGCGCGAGGGCATCGCCGCCAATCTCGAGAAGCGCCAGCCTGACTTCACGGGCCGCTAAGACGATCGCGGCCGTTCACGACTACTGAATGATGATCGTGCCCTTCAGGCCGGCATTGTCGGGCAGGTTGTGATCGTGAAAGCTGCAGGTGCGGGCGGTGTTGAAGTTGCCCGAGGTGCGCTGCTGACCCGCCGTCAGGAACCCGATCTGGTTGATCTCGGTGCACTGCGTGTGCTCGGGGTGCGGATCCGACGCCATGTCGTGCGACCGGCTGTCGTTGTTGATCATGGTGACCCGTCCGCCACGGGCGATGGTGACGCTCGACGGGCTGACCGCGCCATTCGCACCGATGGTGATCGTCGCAGTGCTGCTCGGCGTGCCGCCGGCCGGCGGCGTCGGAGTCGGGGTGGTCGGGGTTGACCCGCCGCTGCTGCCACCGCCGCAGGCCGCCGCCGTCATGGCCACGATAATGGCTGCCGCCAAGCCCATTCCAATCGTTCGGTTCATCACCATCAGTATCCCTCAGAAGAACTTCCGCGCCAGGTTGAAACCAAGGTACCAGTCGTCGTACGCCGTGCCGCCGCGTGCCACCTGGGCCAAGGTGGTGCCGTGGCCGTTCGAGAAATTGAGCTGGAACAGGTGCCCGCCGGCGCGCTGCTCGAAACCAAAACTGATCAGTGTCACGCCAGGTTTGTAACCGGCCACCCTGGGCGAGAGTTCGAGGAACAGGTAGGTGTTCCGGGCCGCACGCAGCCGGGCGCCGATGCCGGTCATGACCGTGTAGTCCTCGTCCGAGGGCGCCACGCCGATATTGACGTTAGACACGTACGACGGCTCGAAGTAAAAGGCGCCCCGCTGGCCAAGTTCGCGCGACAGCACCAGCGCCACGCCGGGCGAGAAGTCGTCGGTGAAGTTGCCGGTGCCATCGACGTTGACGTTGAGGCCGAGGCCGACCGGCGCGTCCTTCTGCGACACGACGTCGAACTGCCCCGAGAACTGGACGGTGCGATCGGAGGTGCGGTAGATGCCGACGCTCGTGCCGCGGAACAGGCCGTACTTCAGGTCGAGCCCGATCTGCGCGCTGCTGTCGAACCCGAACAGGCGCGCCGCCAGGTCGCTGAAGTCGCCGTCGCCCATCGGCTGCAGGAAGCGGTGCGTCAGCCGGAAGGCAAACTTTCCCTTGGGCAGTCGCAGGTTCGTGGGCATCGTCGCCACGTAGTAGTCGGGCTGCGCATGGTTCTGATCGAGATCCGGGTCGTCGGCCGGAGCCTGGGCGGCCGCCGGGACGGCGGCACACGCCACCAGCAGGGCCGGCAGCAGGAAGCGGAGCGAAGGCATCATCAACAACGGGTTCTCCTGCAGCTACTGTTTCCGCGCGGCCACGACCAGCAGGCCCTTCATCTCGTCGTGGCCATTGCCGCAATACTCGGAACAGAGGATGGGGAACTCGCCTGCCGCCGACGCGACGAAATCGATGGTCACCGGCGTGCCGCCGCGCGGCACGGTCTTCTCGACGCGAAACTTCTTGATGCCGACGCCGTGAACACCGTCCGCGGACGTTACCACGAGACGGACGTGCTCGCCTTCGGTTACCTCGATGCGGGCGGGCTCGAAGGCGAATCGCTTGGCCACCACCTCAATCACGCGTGGCTCGGTAACAGAGTCAGAGGGCCTGCCCTGAGCGAGCCTGTGAGCGGCGGAGCCGCTCGCAGGCGAGTCGAAGGGCGCAGAAGCCGCGGCGGGGTCCTGCTGGGAAGACATTGCTGCCACCCCCAGCAGGAGCGCCGTCCCCGCCGCGGCAACTGCATCAGCTAAAGAGGACAGGATCGACGTCACCTGGCAGGACCTAAGCAAGGGTGATGCCCAACTGGTGCCGCGGCATTCCGGCACTCGCGCAGGGGCCGGGCCGGCCGCCGGCGCTCGCCCGGTTCCTTCGCGCGGCGTAAGCGCTTACGCTGTGCGTAAGCGGCACTCGCGCGACGAGAGGCGCCCGGCGGCTAGTCTTCAAGGCGGTACTTGGCTAGGTAGTGGCTCAGCGCGCGCTGGCTGATGCCCATCAGTTCGGCGGCGTCCTTCTTGACGCCGCGCGCCTGTTCGAGCGCCCGCCGCATGGTTTCGCGTTCGGCCCATTCGAGGTTCTGGTGCAGCTTCAGTGACGGCACCGCCGCGGTCGCCGGTGTGGCCGTGGCGCTCATGAGCCACACCGACTGGCTGGTCAGCCGCGATCCGGTCGAGAGCACCACGGCGCGTTCGATGGTGTTCTCCAGTTCGCGCACGTTGCCGGGCCAGCCATAGCCCGAGAGTTCCACCATGGCCTTCTCGTCAACGCCGTCAATCTTCTTGCCGGTGCGTTCGGCGAATCGCCGGACGAAATGGTCAACCAGCAGGGGAATGTCATCCGGCCGATCCCGCAGCGGCGGCATTTCGATGGGGATGACGTTCAGGCGATAGAACAGGTCTTCGAGAAACTTGCCCTCGGCGACCAACTGCCGCAGGTCGCGATTGGTCGCGGCGATGACCCGCACATCCACGCGCTGGGTGCGTTCGGCGCCGAGCGGCTCGAACTCGCGGTCCTGCAGCACGCGCAGCAGCTTGGCCTGCACGCTCAGGGCGATGGTGCCGATCTCGTCGAGGAAGATGGTGCCGCCGTCGGCCAGGGCGAAACGTCCTTTCTTCGTGAACGACGCGCCGGTGAACGCCCCGCGCACGTGGCCGAACAGTTCGGACTCGAGCAGCGTCTCGGGAATGGCGGCGCAGTTCACCTTGATCATCGGCATGTGGCGCTGCGCGCTGCGGGCGTGAATGGCGCGCGCGACCAGTTCCTTGCCGGTGCCGGTTTCGCCGGTCACGAGCACCGTGCTCTTCGACTCGGCGACCAGCTCCGCCCGGGTGATGACGTCGCGAATCGGCCGGCTGCGGCCGATGATGCCGTAGTGATCGAACTCCGCGTCGCGCTCACTCAGCAGGTAGCGCAGCCCGGTGCGCGCCCGCTGGTCGTCGAGGGCGCGCCGGGCCAGGAGCAGCAGCTGGTCCACCTCGAACGGCTTCTGCAGGTAATCGCAGGCGCCGAGCTTCATGGCCTCGACCGCGCTGTCAATGCTGCCATGGGCGGTCATCATGACAATCGCCGGCCGCTCGGTGTCGGGCGTCGCGGCGGCCAGGTCGCGAATCACGTCGAGGCCGGTGCGATCGGGCATCAGGAAGTCGATCACCAGCAAGTCGAAGGCGCGCTCGTTCAGGCATCGCGTAGCCTCCCGCGCGTTCGCCGCCGTCGTCACCTCGTGCCCATCGTCGCGCAGCGCGCGCCCGAGCGTCTTGAGGATCTTCTCTTCGTCGTCGGCGAGGAGGATGCTGCCTGCCATGTGCCTTTAGCCTACTGCCTGGGCCTATCCCTCGGCCCGCCCCGGCGCGTCGCCCAGCTCGATTCGAAAATCGGTGCCCACGCCCGGCCGCGTCGCCACCGTAATGGCGCCGCCGAGCCCTTCGATGATGTTCTTTGCAATGGCGAGGCCAAGGCCGGTGCCGGCGCGGCGGGTGGTGAAGTAGGGATCGAAGATGCGCGCCAGGTCGTCGTCTGCGATCCCGGCGCCGCCATCACTGACGACAATGGCGACGCGGGGGCCGCCGAGCGCGGTGGTCTGCAGACGGACCCCGGCGCCGGGCCGTCCGGCCACCGCATGCTGGGCGTTGGTCAGCAGGTTGACGAGGACGGTGCGCAGCCGTTCGGCGTCGGTGACCAGCACCGGCGAGCTGGGCGCGAGTGCGAGCGTCACCGGACATTCGGCCCCGGTGGCGGCCGCCGCCGCGGCATCGGTGCACACGCGATTGATGTCGGTCGGCTCGGGATCGAACCGGATCGGCCGGGCGACGTCGAGCACGTCGTTGACCAGCCGGTTCAGCCGATCGATCTCCTCGTCGATGTCCTTCGCCGCATCGCGGACATCCGCGGCGGTGGCGCCGTCGCGGGCGAGGGTGCGCAGCGATCCCTTGATGATCATCAGCGGGTTGCGGACCTCGTGGGCGATCACCGTCGAGAGCCGCCCGAGCGACGACAGCCGCTCGCGTTGGCCGGCTTCACGCTGGAACCTCACGATCGAGTCGGTCAGCAGGTTAAACGTGGTCGCGAGCATATGGGCATCGTCATCGTCCCACCCGCCCTGGCGCTGGATCGGGATCTTGCGCGTGAGGTCGCCGGTGGCGGCGATCTGCCGCATGTGATCGGTGATGGTGGCGAGCGGGCGCGAGATGGTTCGCGCCACGCCGTAGCTCACGACGATGGCGAGCAGGGTCGCGCCAAGCGCGATGCCGCCGAGCGCCGCCTGGATGTCGCCGAGCGAGCGCAACCGCTCGCTGCGCGAGCGCAGCACGATTGCCACCGGATCGGCCGCGGTCGTGCCCGGCCCGAGCGGCTGGGTGAGCGCGATGTACTCTTCACTGCCGATCATCACGGGGGTCGGCGCAGTCGCCGTCAGCAGCGGCGCGAGGGCGGCGCGCGGCCCGGGCAGCGTCGAGGCGCGCGCGGCGCCGCCCATGGCAAAGGCAATGTCGGCGCCGGTGAGCGCCTTGAACTGCGCGGCACGGCGGTCGTCGAGCAGGTAGCCGACGCTCAACACCCCGAGGACATGCGGACGCTCGAGTCCCACCAGGACCCGGACACTGACCACTTCCATGATGCCGCGCGGGTGCGGCCAGAACGCCGGCACGACGCGTCCGGCAAGGGTGGACTGAAGGGCCGCGCTGACGTCGGCGTCCGACGGCGTGGCGGGCTCCCCGGCGCGAGCCAGCAAGGTGCCGAGGCTGTCGGTCACCATCAAGAGATCGGCGCCGGCCTGCACCTGGTAATCGGCCGCGATCGGCGCGAGGGTGGGCGGGTCGGCCAACTCGACGACCGCCTTGAACTTGGGCAAGTCGGCAATCAGCAGCGCGATGCGGGCGATGTTGTCGAACTGCGTGCGGCGCTGTTCGCTGACAAGCGTGGCGGCCTCGGTCAGGTCGCTCTGCAACTCGGCTTCGGTTTCCCTGGTCATGCGACCACTGATCAGGAACACCGCGGCCCCAATCGAGAGCATGGCGAGCAGCGCACTCGCCAGGAAGATGCGATTGGTGATCGAACCTAGGACGCGCATCAGGACCCGGCGCCGCACCTCAGCACCCGGAAAGTATAATGCCCGCGTGGCTCGAGATTGAACGGGCTTAGCGCCGGTTCATCCGGCGCTGGGCCTCCGCATAGCGCGAGGAGCTCTGCGGGACTTTCGCGTACGCCTCCTTGGCCTTCACCTGATCGTTTAACCGGCGGTCGTAGATCTCGCCAAGCCGGAACCACACGTCCATCGGGTTGTCGGGGTAGCGCGCACCCAGTTCTTCGAGCGCTTGCGCCGCCTCCTGGTGCCGGTTCATGCCGGTCAGCATGGCGGCCAGCCGATTGCGCGCCGGCATCGACTGCGGCGCGTCGGGGAACTGTTCAATTATCGTCCGCAGCGTGACCATGGCCGCCGGCACTTCGATCTGCATTACCGGGTCGAGCTCGCGCAGGTCCTTGCGGTCGTTCTCGACCTTCAGCTTCGTGTTGAGCGCGGCTGCCGCTTGCGGCGTTCCGGGAAACTCGCGCGCCACCTCGCCCAGCAGTTCGCGCGACTGGATCTGCGCGCGCGGCTGCCGCGCGCGGCCCAGCATCATCGCCCGGCGGAGCTTGCTGTCGGCGGTCCGTCGATCGCCGGCATACCGGCTTTCGAATTCGACCAACGCCGCCATCGACTCGTCGGTCCGGCCGGCGCGTTCGTGAAGGTCGGCCATGAGCAGCGAGGCCTCGGCGCCGGCGCGCGAGCCGGGGTAGTCCACAACAATCTGCCGCAGGTCCACCAACGCCTGGTCGTTCAGGTTGTTCGCCACCTTGGCGCGCGCAACTTCGAGGCGCTGCGTGGCCTCGGCCTCGCCCGACACGGCGGCGGGCGCGGCGGCCGGGGCAGCCGGCTTGGACCCGGGGCGGGGTGTCGCCGGCGCGCTGCCGGCGGGTTTGGCCACCGCGGTATTCGGTGGCAGTACTGGCTTGGTGGTCGAAGCCGGTGCACCCGCAGGCGGAGGAATCGGTGACGCCGTGCTCGCGTTCGTCGCCGTCGCTGGCGCCTCAGGAGGCGGCTCGGAAGCCATCGCCGTCTGTTCCGCCGGGTCGGTCGCGGCCGGGGCGGCGCCTCGACTGGCAAAGTACGCTCCCAATCCGGCGGCGAGGGCGGCAACCAGCACGACGCCCGCGCCGACGCCTAATGCCCAGGGCTTGGTGACGCCCGACTGCAACACTGCCGGCGGCACCGCCGGTCCCTGCGAGCCGGGTGCGACGGGCGGTGGCATGGCCGGCGGCGCGCCCGATCCCTTGGCGACCTCGGTGCTGCCCGAGGGCAGCACCACCGTCGGCGCATCGGGATTGCTGGACATGAGGGCGACGTTGATCTGGCGCGAACCGGAATCGCGCCTGAGCCGCTTCAGATCGGCGCCGATGTCGGCGGCCGTCTGGTAGCGCATCGAGCGATCCTTCTCGAGCGCCTTCGACACAATGCGGTCCAGTTCGCCGGGCACCGACTGATTCAGGCTGCTTGGCGCCGCCGGCTCGCGATTCAGGATCCCGTCAAACACGACGGCGGTCGTTTGGCCGGGAAAGCTTTGCCGGCCCGTGGCCATCTCGTACAGCACCACCCCGAACGAGAACAGGTCAGTGCGCGGATCGACCTCGTCGCCGCGCGCCTGCTCCGGCGACATGTAGGCGATGGTGCCCACCGTGGTGCCCGCCACGCTCGTGAAGTGCTCGGGGACCCGCGTTTCGTTCCTGGTGTCGAGCTGCCGGGCCGAGCGCCGGTACTCGGGTGACAGCTTGGCGAGACCGAAGTCGAGCACCTTCACCGGGCCGCGCCGCGTGATGAAGATGTTCGCCGGCTTCACGTCGCGATGCAGGATGCCTTCGGTATGGGCCGCGTCGAGCGCGTCGGCGACTTGCGCGGCAATGTCGAGCAGGAGCCGCAAGTCGAGCGGCTTGCCCGACAGCTTGCGATCGAGTGGTTCGCCGTCGAGCAGTTCCATCGCGAGATAGAGCTGGCCCTCGTGCTCGTCGAAGCCGTAGATCGTGCAGATGTTCGGGTGGTTCAGCGCCGACGCCGTGCGCGCTTCACGTTTGAAGCGTTCGATCGCCTCGTCGTTGTCGCTGCTGGCGGCCGGCAGCACCTTGAGCGCCACCTGGCGGCCGAGCTTGAGGTCCTGTGCGCGGTACACGACCCCCATCCCGCCAGCGCCCAGCTGGTCGACGATGCGGTAGTGCCCCAGAGTCTGGCCAATTAGTGAATTCGCCACGATGCGGACGTTCATCCTATTCCTGTAACGCCTTGACAGGGAAGGGGCCTAACGGTAGAGTCAGTATTCTGAAACGTCGTTCCGTATAGTGGAATCTCCTCAGCCCTCACCTCATTCGAATTCCGCCGTCACGTCCATCGACAAGGCGCTCGAGGTGTGCGAAGTGCTGAGCGGCGTGCCGCGCGGCATGACCCTGTCGGACCTCGCCCGCGCCCTGCGCCAACCGGCCTCGACGGTCCACCGCCTGCTCGGCGTCCTGAAACGTCGCGGCTACGTGCGTCAAGACGACGAGTCGCAGCGCTACGGCCTGACCTTGAAGATGCTCGACCTCAGCTTCCGCTCGCTGGGCCAGTCGGAACTGCGGCTGCACGCCTACCCGATCATGCGTGAGTACGTGTTGCGGACGCCGTACCGGGGTTTCATCGCGATTCCGGCGACCGGCGAAGTGACCTATGTCTGGAGCACCGGCCCGGACGAAGTGGCCATGCGCACGGTCTACGGCAAGGAAATGCCCGGCCACTGCGCGATCTACTTCTCTCCCAAGCAGGCGACGCGCCGCTTGAGCTGCCTGCGTCTGGCCACCGCCGGCGAGCTGGCCCGGCCTGAGGCCACGGTGGTGCGCATGGGGCCGCCGCCCATGGAGCCAGACGCCCTGCAGCGGTTGTTCTGCACCTGCGCGCCGGTCCGCGATTACACCGGCCATGAAGTGGCCCGGGTAGGGGTCTTCGGCCACGGCGCCGACGACGCCCCGATCCTGACCGAACACCACCGCGGCGCCTGGGACCTGGCGCGCCGCATCTCGATGCGCCTCGGCCACGTTCCGGCCAGCGCCCTCGAGAGCACCGCGTAACTGAAACTGAAACTGAAACTGAAACTTGCAACTACAACTACCAACTTTCAACTCTTGAACTTTCAACTGACAAGGATCGCGTAAATGGCCTACATCATCACGGAACCCTGCATCGGCACCAAGGACTCGGCGTGCGTCGACGTGTGCCCGGTTGACTGCATCCACCCGCGCAAGGACGAAGGCGACTTCGAGGCGGCCACCCAGCTCTACATTCATCCTGACGAGTGCATCGACTGCGGCGCGTGTGTCCCGGCCTGCCCGGTCGAGGCGATCTTCGCCTTGGATGAGGTGCCGGAGAAGTGGAAGAACTACATCGACATCAACGCCAAGCACTTCCAGAAATAGGGGGCGACAGGGGTCGGACCCATTGGAGTAGAATCGGCCCATGACTCCCGGGACTGCGCCCCCCGGGTAAGGTTCGCTTTACTTCTGGTGAGAGGTCCTATGTCGTTTCGACCCCGCATGGCGTTGGTGGCTGCGGCCCTGCTCGCGGCGCTGGTTTCAGGTGTTCAGGGGCGCGTCGCTGGCGACGACGATGCCGCGTTGCAGTTGCAACTGGGCACCTTGCTGTTCGAAGAGTCCCGGTATCGCGAGGCGCTCGAGGCCTTCAGAAAGGCGCTGAAGGCCGACACCAAGTCGATGGTCGTCCAGGCCCGCATTGGCGTCGTCAAGTCGGCCCTGCGGCTCGGCGAGTTCCTGGAAGCCCAGAAAGAAGCCGAGACGCTCAAGGCGCAGGAACCCCGCAGCGCCGAAGTCCGGTCCGTCCATGCCGACGCGCTCTGGGCCGCCGGCCTGTTCGACGAGGCGCACGCCGAGTTTCAGGACGCGCTGGCGCTCGAGCCCGGCCTGTCGCGCGGGCACCACGGCCTGGCGCGCGCGCTGGCCTCCCAGAACAAATTGGCTGACGCGCTCAACTCAGCGCAGGCCGCGCTCAAGCTGTCGCCGCGCGACGAAGAAATGCACCACACGGTCGGCTCGATCTTCGAGCGGATGCGCCGCTACGAACAGGCCGCGGTGGCGTACGGCAATTACGTCAACCTCCTGCCCAACAAGGATCGCAGCGAGAAGGCCTCGTGGTCGCGATCGCAGATTCGTTTCTTGCGCTCGTTCGGCGAGCGCGAACCGATCGCGATGACCGAAGAAGCCGCCGCGGGCCTGCACACCGTCGACTTCCGCGTCGTCGACGACAAGGTCATCGTCAAGGCCAAGGTCAACGGCGGCCGCCTGCAGGACTTCGTGCTCGACACCGGCTCGGAGATGACCACCATCTCGCGGCAGACCGCGTCGAGCGGTGCGGTGCGCCCCATCACTTACACGCTCAGCGCCGGGGTCGGCGAAGTCGGCTTGCGCGGCCTGCAACTGGGCCGGCTCGACTCGCTCGAGATCGGCACCATGAAGCTGAATCACGTGCCGGCCTTGATCAAGGCGCCGGCGCTGCGCGGCATCCCCAAGCGCGAAACCGAGAGCTTCTCGCCGCTCGGCCTCGGGCTGTCGATGACTATCGACTACGCGACGCGCAAGCTGACCATGGGGCGCCACTTGCCCGAGGAGCCGGCCGAGTTCACCATGCCCATGCGCCATCACCGTCTGTCGATGGTGCGCGGCATGATCAACCAGACCCGCCCGACGTATTTCGTGGTCGATACCGGCGGTGAAGTGATTTCGATCAGCACCGCGACCGCGGGTGACTTGGACCACGACCTGCCCCGCAAGATTGCGTTGCGCGTCTACGGCACGTCGGGCTGGGACCGCGACGCGTTCCTGATGCCGGGCCTCAACCTGAGGTTCCAGGACATCGCCTTCGATAATTTCGCGGTGGTGGTGTTGAACCTGCAGGCGCCGAGCGTGCTGCTGGGCTTCCAGGTCGGCGGCATTGTCGGCCACAAGTTCCTGAGCCCGTACCGCGTGTCGCTCGATCTCGATCGCAGCGAACTACGGATGACCAAGGCGACGAACTAGTCAGGGATCAGGGATCAGGGATCAGGGATCGGGGATCGGGGTTGGTGAACGTGAAACGTTGGCAGGACTCTGCCTCTGAAACCGTACAAGTCGTGCTACCGAACGACTCGAACCCGCTGGGATTCATTCTTGGCGGCACGGTGATGCACCTGATTGACATCACCGGCGCCATCGCCTGCCATCGTCACACCAACATGCTGGCGTTGACTGCTGGCGTTGATTCACTCGATTTCATTCATCCGATCAAGGTCGGCGACCTGATCATCCTCAAATCGCGTGTGACGTGCGTGTTCAGCACGTCGCTGGAAGTTGCGGTCGAAGTGTTTTCGGAAGAGATTCAGACCGGCGAACGCAAGCTGACGAGCAAGGCGTTTCTGACGTTCGTGGCGCTTGACAAGAATGGCAAGCCCTCGAGAGTGCCGCCCCTGTCGATTGAAACACCGGAAGATGAACAGCTGTGCCGCGACGCGGCCGTGCGTAGAGCTGACCGCCTGAAAAGGAAAACCGGGGCCTGACGCTCAAGCCCCGGTCCCCGGTCCCTGATCCCTGATCCCTGATCCCTGATCCCTGATCCCTGATCCCTGTCCTACCAATCGTAACCAATCCACATCGCGAACTTGACCTTGCGGAACGCCTCGCTGCCGCCCGACTGGGCGAAGACGACGTCTTCCCATCCCTGGTTCATCAGCGTCTTCCACGACCAGTCGAAGTGGAGCGGGAAGCCGAGGGCCATGGTCGAGAGCCCAATGCCGTAGGACGCGCGGGCATCCACAAACCGTCGGCCCGAGACGAGCACCGGGGCGCCGTAGATCGGATTGCCGCTGAGGTCGTAGTTGAGGATGGGCCGCTCGATGCTGTCGCCGCTGGTGAAGATGTTGAAGGGCGTGTTACCGAAATGGGCGCCGCCCAGGCCAGCAAAGAGCGTCGCTCGGACGCCGCCGAGCACCCCGATGGGCGTCGCCATGGCGTCGATCAGCGGGAAGCGCAGTTCGGCGTTGGTGAAGAAGGCCTTCTGGCCGACGAACTGCAGGTACTCGTAGCCGCGCAACTCGGCGTTGCCGCCGAAGTAGGTGAAGTCGGGATTGTTGCCCCAGCTGTTGAAGCCGCGCCCGCGCAGCGCCAGCAGGCCGGTTGACCCGATGCGGAAGTACTTGCGGGCATCGAGATCGAGCGTCTGACGGGTCAGGGAGTTGCCGATCTTCGGCGCCACGGAGTAGGCGAGTCGCATGGTGCTGCCCGACAGCGGTCCGAACTCGCGGAAGATGGTGGTCTCCTGCACGAACGCGGCGCCGACCGGCACCATGTTGCCGTTGTTGAACAGCGACTGCCCGAACTGCTGCTGCTGATACTGGTCGGCCACGAACGCGACGTTCGGATCTTCGTAGCGCTCCTGGTAGCGGGTGAAGCCGCCGAACACCTCGATCCGGCGGTAGCGGTTGAACGGATAGATGCCGAACATGGTGCCGCCCTGCATGGTGCGGGTGGCGGTGGCCAGGTCGCGATCGATCAGGCCGTTGTAGGCCGGGTCGTAGAAGATGCTGTCGAGCTGCCCGTAGAAGAACTGGGTGCTGTTGTAGGCCTGCATCGCCCACTGCAGCCGCCGCTCCATGTTGATCCACGAGAACTGCATGGTGCGGTACTGCGATACCGACGAGATGAACATGTTGAACTGCTGGTCGCCGAGCACGTCGGTGAACACGATCTGGGTGCCGCCGAACACGTCGCCGCCGCTCGTCACGCCCAGCGCCACCGGCGGCCGGCCCTCGAGGAACATCTTCTCGAAGCGGCCCTTCTTCTTCTTGTTGTCGGCGACCAGCTGGTGGCTGATCGGCGCCTGGAAGTCGACAATCGGGCCGGGCGAGCCGAAGTCGGCACTGGCGACCTTGGTCAGCTCGTCGCGGCGGTCGAGGGTGTGCAGCCCGTACTCGCCCTTGAAGTAGGTGACAAACGCAAGGCGGGTGTTGGCACCGTCGCGCAGCACCACCGGCGACAGGTTGCCCGACAGCGCGTCGGTGAACTGTTTCAGCTCGGCGGTCTTGAGGTCGAGGGTCCAGAGGTTGTAAATCTGCCCGTTCTTGGCGACCTCCGGATCGATCGGCTCGGCCGGGTTGACGGCGGTCGAGGAGAAGACCAGCGTGTTGGCATCGAGGAACTGGGCGCCGCCCTCGTCGTGGGTGCCGAAGGTGAGCTGCGTCGGGTTGCCGCCATCGGCGTCCATCCGGAAGATCTTCTCGTTGCCGCTGACGCGCACCAGGTAGACCAGCGACTTACCGTCGGGCGCCCAGGTCGGCGCGTAGTTCGAGAAGCTGTCCTTGGTGAGGTTGACGACCTCCTTGGTCTCGAGGTTGACGGTGAAGATGTCCGCCTGGCTGTCGCGCATCGCCGAGAAGGCAACCAGCTTGCCGTCGGGCGAGAAGTCGGGTGACTCTGGCGCGTCGACCGTGTTCAGCTGGATCCGGACCTCAATCTTCCGCGACACCACGTTCTGCACGATCAGCGAACGGTCTTTCTCGGTGCGGACGAAGTAGGCAATGCGATCGCCGGTCGGCGACCACGACAGCCACGGCACCGAGTTCCAGCGGCCGCCGGGCGTGGCCACGTACTCGAAGCCCATGCCCTGGTCGAAGCCGCGGGTGAGGTTGCGCACCACCGAGCCGTCCTTGGCCGAGATCAGGACGATGTCGTACTCGCGGTCGCGGCTGTTGCCGGTGATGCCGGCAATCAGGTCGCCCGAGGGCGATGGTTCAATCGACAGCATGTTCGAGAAGGGGCCCTTGCGGGGATCCGGCGACAGGTCGCGGCCGTAGTCGGCCGGACGCTCCTTGTCGCGGAACGGCTTGAAACGCTCCTTCAAGTACCGGTCGAACTGCTGGTCCCATTCATCGGGACCAATCTGGAACGCTTCCATGTAGGCATCGTCGCTGCCGCCGATCACCGAGCGGCGCAGCGCGAACACGTAGGCGCGCACGCCTTCCTTGCCCCACTTCGACTCGATGAACTCGAACGCGGCGTGGCCCAGGTTGTAGATCAGGCGCGGGTTGCTGAAGCCGCCGTAGTCCTGCATCTCGCTCATCTTCGGAACGATGTCCGAGACCGCGGCGTCGCGCACGGTCATCATGTCGAGCGGCCGCCAGTAGCCGGTCATGTAGTCGGACATGCCCTCCATGGTCCAGAGCGGCATGTTGCGGCGGATCAGGCCGGTCGGGATGATGTCGAACTGGAACTGGTGGGTGAGCTCGTGCACGATCAGGCGGTAGAGCAGATCGGGCGGTTCGTCGATCGGCATCACCATGCGGTAGCGGCCGGGTTCGGCGAAGGCGCCGACGCCTTCCTGGGCCGCGCCCGGAATCACGTTCTGCTGCCAGAACTCGCTCGCGGTCGAGAACAGGATCAGCGGCAGCTTCATCGACAGGTCGTGCTTCAACTCGGAGCTGACGTGCTGGTAGGCGCTTTCGGCATAGCCGGCAATGCGCTCGAGGTGCGGCTCAATCTCGGGGTAGTAGTAGATCTCGAAATGCTCGGTCTGGTAGGTGTGCCAATCGAAATTGTCGTAGCGGATCTGGTTTTTCCCGAAGTACGGAACGTAACCGGTCTGCGCCTCCGCGACGGCCGGGGCCAGGGCGGCAATCGCCAATAGTGAACCGAGGGCCCAGGCCAAGGGGGTCAGGGCGTTCCGCTGCGGGGTGCGCATAGTCTCTCCTTGCTGCATCTTACCGATCCTCTGACGATGGCCGCAAACCGCAGGCCTTGCGGCTCGCGGAGCAAGATTCGATCCGTCGATCTTCGTCCTATACTTGGGACGCGGCGCCTGCTGGATGGATTCACGTCCCGGCCCGTCCCCACCGGGAATAAACGGGCGTCCCCGGGGGTTCATGTAATAGTCAGCCCTGTTTCCGCATGTTTTCCGGGCGACATTCGGCCAGTCGGGACGGTCACGACGAGGATGACTTCTCGGTGGCGGCGCTCGATTTCCTGGATCAGCTGTACGGCGCCGCGTTGCGACTGACGCGAAACGCGGACAGGGCCCAGGACCTGGTCCAGGACACGTACCTGAAGGCGATTCGGGCCCGGGCCCGGTTCGTGCCGGGGTCGAACCTGAAGGCCTGGCTCTACACGATTCTCCATAACACCTGGAGAAACCGGGTGCGCGACCGGGCGCGGTCGCGGGTCGATTTCGATTCGGACGCGGTGGAGGAGGCGGCCGAGGGCGCCAGCCTGGGCCCGGCCGGGCCGGTGGACAGCCCCGAGACCCTGCTGCTGCGGGCGACCATCGACCCCGACCTGCAGGCGGCCCTCGACGCCATGCCCGACATGTTTCGTGAAGTGGTGTGGCTGCGCGACGTCGATGAGCTGTCGTACCAGGAGATTGCCGACGTGGTGGACGCGCCCGTTGGCACGGTCATGTCGCGCCTGTCGCGGGGCCGCAAGCAGCTGTACGACCGGCTGTCGATGCAACGTGAACGTAACGGCAGCGTCTAACAGAATGAACATGGACTGCACGCAGATTGAAGCGAGCCTGGCCGCGGTGGCCGACGGTGGCGCGTCGGCGGATGACGCCGAGCAGGTGACGCGGCACGTCGCGTCGTGCGAATCGTGCCGGCAGCGGCTGCAGGCGCAGGCCGCCGCCCGTGCGGTGCTGCGCGCGCGCGCGCCGCAGTTGGCGGTGACCGCGCCGCCGGGCCTGCGCACGCGCATCCTGGCCACCTCGCGCGCCGAGCAGGCGGCCCCGGCCGGCATTCTCAGTTGGGGCGGACGGCTGTCGGCGTTCTCGGCCGCTGCGGTACTGTTCCTGGTGCTCGGCGGGGCGTTGCTGCCGGTGATGACCTCGCGCTCGACGGTGTTGCTGGCGGCGCAACTGGCGCTCGATCACATCAAGTGCTTCGGCATCGACGGCCACGTCCACGGCGAGCCGATCAGCAAGGCCGAGGCCGAGGCCACCATCAAGCGCGAGTACGGATGGACGATCAGCGTGCCCGACGCGGCGGCAGCCGAGGGCCTGACGCTCGTGGCGGTGCGGCGCTGCCTGTACGGCGACGGACTCGCGGCACACCTGTTGTATCGCGCCAACGGCGCAGCGGTGTCGCTGTTCATCATGCCGGGCCTGCAGCGTCCCGACGCCTCGCTCGACGTGCTGGATCACGAACAGATCGTGTGGACCGAGGGCGACCGCACGTTCATGCTCGTCGCCAGGGCCGGGGCCACGGATGGGTTGGCGCGCATGGCGTCTGACCTTCGAAATGAGGCAAAATAGCCTCATGGAACAGCACGACGGTCCCCTGGACTCGACTTCCGCGCCGCCTCAGCCCCAGAGTTCGAAGATGCGGCTGGTCGCCGTGATCGCCACGGCCATCGCGCTGCTCGCCATCAGCATTCCCTTCGTGTGGCAACCGCACGCGGAGTCCGGTCCGTCGGCGGCGCTCGCCGGTGACGTGACCCCGGCTGCTTCGCACGACAGCACCGCGGCGTCAGAGGAAACCAGCGCGTGCATGGCCAACGCGAAGCCGGCGAACTTCGACTTCACCATCAAGGACCTCGACGGCCGGGAGGTGGCGCTCTCCTCGTACAAGGGCAAGGTCGTGCTGCTGAACTTCTGGGCCACCTGGTGCGGCCCGTGCAAGGCCGAGATCCCCGGCTTCGTGGAACTGCAGGAGAAGTACAAGGACGACCTCGTCATTGTCGGCTTCTCGGTTGACGATACCGCCGACAAGGCCAAGGCGTTTGCCGCCGAATACAACATGAACTACCCGATCCTGCTCGGCGAAGGCCGCGAAGACGTGCAGGACGCCTACGGCCCGATCTGGGGCATTCCGGCGTCGTTCCTGATCAGCAGGGACGGCCGGGTCTGCCGCAAGCACCTGGGCATTGCGCCCAAATCGGTCTTCGAAAAAGAAATCGTCGCGTTGCTTTAGCGGTGCGGGTCGGTAGTATGATCAACCCATCATGCTGAAGGGATTCGCGCACGCTCGTCTCGCTTGCGGGTGCCGGCTCGGGTTTCGAGACGGGTTGTCGGGAAGCCCCGTCCTGGTCATGCTCGAGACCAAGTCCACCGGCTGCGTGAACCCACGGCACGTGTCGGGCTTGCCGCTGTACGACTACCGTGAGGCCTTGCGCCCCTCGACCCGCCTGGGCCCTCCGGGCGAAGAAGAATTCGAAGAAGAGAACTAGCCCCGCGGCAGCCGGATCGTAAACGTGGTGCCTTCTCCGGGCGCCGACACGAACGAGACGGTGCCTCCCAGATAGCGGCTGACCAGAAGGTGCGCGCTGTAGGTGCCCAGCCCACGGCCGGTGCGTGCCTTGGTACTGAACGAGCGCTGAAAGACCTGGTCTTGAACCGGCGCCGGCATGACCGCGTCGTTGTGCACCGCGATAGCCACCGCGCCGGCTGAGGCCGTGACCCGAATGCGAACGGTCTCGCCCGGCCTGGCTGCTTCGAGCGCGTTCTTCAGCAGGTTGCCCACCGAACGCGACAAGTGAACCGCAGACGTGAAGACCTCGTCGTCGCCCGCGGCCTCGACCTCGATCGTGCGCCCGTCTCCGAACCGGCTGCGGCGATAGAGGTCGGCCACGCGGGCTGCGATGAGCGACGGATGCTCCGGCTGACGGGGCACCTCGAGGCTCCCGTCCTCGGCCGCCAGCAGGTCGCGCTGCGTCTGGATTTCTCCGACCAGGGTCTTGGCATTTTCGCTGACGACGTCAGCCAATGCGTTCTGCTCGGCCTGGTCCTCCATGAACGGGATCAACTCGGCGGCGCCTTGCACGGCCTGGGCGGTGTTCAGCACATCGTGAAAGAAGATGTTCTCGAGCGATTCACGCCGGCGGGTGGCGGTCAGGTCAGCCAACGAGCAGAGGCGCAGGGGCCTGCCGTTGACGTTGAGCGGGCTGAGGTGCACCGACAGCGTCAAGGCCTGTTCGGCAGCGCCCTCCCCGGCCCGCAACCGGATTTCGCCATCGTAGTGACCGGGCTTGAGGCCAAACGCGCGATTCGCCTTGCCGAGTCCGCACTGCCGGCATTGCGGGGCAGTGCCACAGCCATCGGGCCCGTGTTTCACGAACACGCAGCCGAGCGCCTCGCCAATCCGCAGGCCCTCGGGATCAGTGTGTCCGCCAAGCTGCAGCAGCGTCGAGGCCGCCTGGTTGCAGACCACGATCTGCCGGTCGTCGTTCAGCAGGACCGTCGGCCCGGGTAGGCCGCTCAGCACCGCATCGACCCAGCCTGCGCCGCGCACGTGCGCAGCCTCGGTGTGAACGTCTTCAAAAGAACTGCGACCGGGACGATCGAAGTAGGTGAGCAGCGGAGGCGCGAGGTGTGCGGGGGACGCCATGATGGGCGCTGCTGCAATTGGTTCGCCAGCGTCTTATGTGGAGAAACCGCGCAGTTCCTGCCGGCGTGACTCGAATTGGGTGTGCGCACACTGAGCGCTCCGCTACCGCACACCCCGGGTGGCGACCCCCTGCTACCGAACCAGCAGCGGAACGATCCCGCACTGTCCACGAACTTTTGCGCAGCGTGACCGTGCGATCCCGCCGGTTTCGGCCCGATCGCCGTGGCACCGATGTTGCCTTAGCCTCAATCGTCGGGAGCCGTTCGCGTTCGGCCCACCGCCAGATTAGATGAGGCACCATGCCGCGTTCGGACACGACCATTCTCGTCATAGACGACGACCCCGACCTGGCCGACGCGACCGCCTTGGTCCTGCGCGGTGCCGGATTCACGGTGATGCTGGGGCACAGCGCGGCCGAGGCCCTGCGGTTGACCCGGCTGCATCGGCCCGCCCTGCTGCTGCTCGACGTCAACCTCCCCGACGGAAACGGAGTCGAGGTCGCCAGGCAAATCAAAGCCGATGCCGACCTCGAGAGCGTCCTGGTGGTGATGGCATCGGGTCAGAAGACCACCCCGGAAGACCAGGTCATTGGCCTGGATGAAGGACGGGCCGACGGTTATATCGTCCGGCCGGTGACTGGGCCCGAACTGCTGGCCCGCGTTGATGCCTTGCTCCGCCTGCGAATCACCCAAGAGAGCTTGCGCGCCGCCCTTCGCGAAAAAGATGCGCTGGTGAGGGAAGTCCACCACCGCGCCAAGAACAACCTGATGCTGATCACCAGCCTGTTGCGCCTCGAGGCCCATCAAGTGGATCACGTCGCGGCCCGCGCCGTGCTCCAAGACATGGAGAACCGCATTCACCTGCTCGCGCAGTTGCACGAGATGCTCTACCAGTCGAACCGGGTCACCGACGTTGACCTTGGGGCGCACCTCTCGCAGGTGGCCGAGTACCTGTTCCGCTCGCTGTCCGTCGCCGACGCCGGCGTGCGGTTGCGCCTTGATGTGGCCAGCGTCGTCGTCAGCACCCAGCAGGCCATCACCTGTGGCCTGCTGGTAAACGAACTGGTGACCAACGCCCTGAAGCACGCCTTTCCAGGTCAGCGTAGCGGGGAATTGCGTGTCTCCCTGCAGCCCGAGGGACCGCAGGTCCGCCTGGTGGTGAGCGACGACGGGGTTGGCTTGGTAGCAGGCCTCGCCACTCCGCGTGCCCAGACGGTAGGGCTGCAACTGGTGGCCGACCTCGCTCATCAACTGGGCGGCAGCCTTGAAGCGGGACCGGGCCCCGGCGAATCTGTCAGCCTGGTGTTTACGCCTCGAACCTTCTCGCAAAGTGAGCCAGCGAGTACGCCGTGACGCCGCGCCGCCTTCGTTCACTTCGAGCGACGACGCTCGCTCTGGCCGCGGCGTCAATAGCCGCGGTCGGTGTGGTGGCGCTGCTTGGCTGGGTCCTGGACGCGCCGGCACTAGCCACCTGGATCCCCGGAGCGTTTCCGATGGCACCGGCCACCGCCGTCTTGTCCATGCTGGTCGGTGCGGCCCTCTGGTTCAGCGCTCGCGGCGAGGGCGGCCGTCGGTCCCTGAAGCTGGCCACCGCGCTCGCCTCGGCCGGCATCGCGGCAAGCTCGCTGTTCTTGCTGCTGCGGGTATCCGGGACCTATTGGCCCGCGGAGCTTCTGGGCCTTCGGCTCAGCGGACCAGCCGCCCTCGATCCCACCGCCGGCTTCGTCTCCCCGATTACCGCGGCTGGATTTCTGCTGGTGAATGCGACGCTGCTGCTGGCGGCACCGGGCAGGCGGCGAAACGTCGACAGCTGGGTGCGGCACGCGGTGGGTGGTGCGGTGGCGGTCGCGGGCTTCGTCCTCCTCCTCGTAGGCCTGTTCGGCCCTCCGCTTCTGAGCAGTGCGGGGATCGTGCCCGTAGCGGTGAACACCAGTGTCGTGCTGTTGATCATGGGGCTGGGCTTGTTAGTCGTCGTAGTCGGTCCCGCAGTCGAGCCATGCGCCAATCCGGCAACCATCTGGCGGGGGAGGGCAGTCTACACGTCCATTTTCGCTGCCGCCGCCGTGTTGGCCGTGGCGGCAGGTTACGCCTTTTACCGGACGGAAGAGCGGGAGATTCGCGGGGAGACCGAGCACGAACTCGACATGATTTCGCAACTGAAGGTGAGCCAACTACGGGAATGGCGGCAAGAGCGGTTGGCCGACGCCGGCCTGATCTACTCCAACCCGCTGGTTTCAGGGCTTGCCCGGCGCCTGATCAATCAGCCGGACGACGGACCCGTCCGCCGTGAGTTCGAGGCCTGGTGGCGCGATAATCAGGCACACCTCCATTCAGACGCGTTCGCCCTGACCGACGCGCATGGCTTGGCAGTTTTCTCTATGCCGTCGGTTGCGATGTCGCCGCCTGAGGTGGTCGCCGCCGCGCGGCGCACGGGCGAAGTGAGCCTGCTGGATTTCTATCTGGACGAACGCGACCAGCGCGCCTCTCTGGCGACGATCGTGCCCATCAAGGACGCGGGCCCCGCGGGCCGCCTCATCGGCGTCCTGATGATCCGCCTCGAGCCGCAGCGATTCCTCTATCCGTTCATCGCCCAGTCGGTTGGCCGCAGCACGACGGCCGAAACGCTGCTGGTGCGCCGCGACGGCGACTCTGTTCAGTTTCTCAGCCCGTTGATGTTCGATCCCGTTTCGCCGTTGCGCAAGCGCATCAGCCTGGACGAAGGACGCTTGCTGGCGGTGAAGGCCGTCCTCGGACAGACCGGTCTGGTTGAGGGGCTGGACTATCGCGGCGAGCCGGTGATTAGTGTCGTCCGCGCGATTCCCGAATCCCCGTGGTTCCTGATTGCCCGCAAGGACACGGCCGAGTTCCGCGCCGCCTTGTGGCGCCGCTTCTGGCTGGTCGCCACGTTCGCCACCGTCGTCTTGTTCGCGACGGCCGCAGGCCTGGGTCTGGTGTGGCGGGACCAGCGTGCGCGGTTCTACCGCAGCCAGGCAAACCTGGCGAACGATCTGCGGCAGAACGAAGAGCGCTACCGACGCTCGATCGAAAGCGCTGCCGACGCCACCGCGGCCGTCAAAGAACGGCTCGAACTGGCCACCGGCGCGGCGAGCATAGGCATTTGGGACTGGGATGTCGCCACCAAAGGAATCATCTGGGACAGCCGCATGTTCGAGCTCTATGGCTTGCCTTCGGATTCGATCGACGTTGACTACGAAAGGTGGATGGCGTGCGTGCATCCCGACGACCGTGAGCGCGTCGACGGCGACGTCCGCCGGGCGCTGTCGGGTCTTACGTCCTACGTCTCAGAGTTCCGCGTGGTATGGCCCGACGGAACTAGACGGAGAATTGCTGCGGTCGGTCACGTCACGACCGATGACCACGGGCGAGCGGCCCGGATGCTGGGCGTCAACTACGACGTCACCGCCCGATGGGTCGCCAACAACCAGCTGCGGTCGCTGGTGTTTGAGAAAGAGGCGTTGCTGCGCGAGGTCCACCACCGGGTCAAGAACAACTTGCAAGTCATCATGAGCCTGCTCCGCCTGGAAGCCGAGCGGGCTGGCCAACCGACGACCATCCAGGTGCTCCGCGAGATGCAAGGGCGAATCTTCGCCATGGCCAGCCTGCACGAGTCGCTATACCGGTCGGACCAACTCGATCGCGTGGATCTGTCGGACTACATCCGGCGGGTTTGCACCCAGTTGTTCCAGTCCGCGTCGATTGCGCCGAGCGCGGTCCGGCTGCTCTTCGATCTCGAACCGGTCTACCTCGAGCTTCACCAGGCCATTCCCTGCGGTTTGCTGGTGAACGAGCTGGTGTCCAACAGCTTGAAGCACGGCTTTCCGGACGGCCGAACCGGAGAGATTCGTGTCGAACTTCACGCTGCCGACGATGGCACCCTTCAGCTCGCGGTCAGCGACAGCGGCGTGGGTCTGCCCGCCGACTTTGACAGCCGCCGGAACGGCTCACTGGGGTTGCAACTCGTCGCCGATCTAGCTCGGCAGTTGAACGGCGTTCTCGAAGTTGACGCCGGCCCCGGAGCGGCATTTTCCCTCGCATTTATACCGGTCTTGGCTAATAGTGCCGAACTGGCTGCGAAGAGCGCATGACGGGAATTGAAACCCTGATCGTCGAAGACGAGCTGATCATTGCCAGGGACATCGAGCGGCAACTGGTCGCGCTTGGTCATCGGCCGGTTGGCATGGCCACCTCGGGCGAGGAAGCCGTGGCGCTCGCCGCGGCGCTGCAGCCGCAGCTGGTCCTGATGGACATCCACTTGTCAGCCGGGATGGACGGGATTGAGGCGGCGCTGGCCATGAGGGCCCGCACCATCATCCCGATCATCTTTCTCACCGCCTACACCACCGAGGACGTCATCGCCCGCGCCGCGCTCGCGGAGCCGGCCGGCTATCTGGTCAAGCCGTTCGAGCCCGTCGCCCTCCGCACCACCATCGAGATCGCGATGTACAACCATGGCCTGGCGAGCCAGGTCCGGCTGCAGAGCGCCGCGCTCGACGCCGCCGCCAATGCCATCGTCATCACCGATCGGAACGGCGTCCTTCAGTGGGTGAATCCCGCGTTCTTGCAGATGTCCGGGTACAGCGCGAGTGAAGCGATCGGCAAGAACCCACGCGACCTGCTGCGGTCGGGTGTGCACCCGCGCGAGTTCTACCAGCACATGTGGCTGACGCTCCTCGCGGGGAAGGCCTGGGAGGGGGAGCTGACGAACCGCCGCAAGGACGGCACCCAGTATGTCGAAGGACAGACCATCACACCGGTCAAAAACGGTGCCGGCGAGATCACGAACTTCATTGCGATCAAGCGTGACCTGACCGAGCGGAGGCGCTTGCAGGCGCAGTTCCTCCACGCGCAGAAAATGGAAGTGGTCGGGCGGCTGGCCGGCGGCGTGGCGCACGACTTCAACAACCTGCTGACCGTGATCAACGGCACGGCCGACCTCGCGCTCATGGACCTGCCCGACGACCACCCGCTGCGCCAGGAGTTTGCGCACATCAAAGACGCGGGCGACCTGGCCGCCCGGCTCACGCGGCAACTGCTGTCGTTCAGCCGCAAGCAAATCGTCAACCCGGTCGTCGTGAACCTCAGCGACAACGTCAATCACATGGCGGGCATGCTGCGCCGGCTCATTGGCGAGGACATCGAGCTGACCGTGGTTGGACCGGCGAAGGTGGACCCGGTCCTCATCGATCCCGGCCAGTTCGAGCAGGTGCTGCTCAATCTCGCGGTGAATGCCCGTGATGCCATGCCGCAAGGCGGCGTGCTCACTGTCGAAACCAGCAATGTCAACGTGGACGCCGGGTTTGCGGCCGCGCACCCTCCTGCGGTGGCTGGTGCGCACGTGATGGTCAGCGTCACCGACACCGGTGTCGGCATGACCGCCGAGGTCCGCCGGCAGATGTTCGACCCGTTCTTTACGACCAAGGAACTCGGCCGCGGCACGGGCCTCGGCCTCGCCACGGTTGATGGCATCGTGAAGCAGGCCGGCGGCTGGATCGTGGTCGAAAGCGAACCAGGTAAGGGCGCCTCGTTCCGGGTCTTCCTGCCGACCGCGGCTCACGGCGCCCCTGACGTCGCGCCGGCGGTGCCACAGCCGGCCCGCGGCACCGAAACCATCCTGGTGGTGGAAGACGAAGACGGTCTCCGGCAGGTCGTCACGCGGATGTTGAGAGGCGCCGGCTTTACGGTGATTGCCGCGAACGGCGCGAAGCAGGCGCTGGCCCTGCTGGAAAGCCCCCAGGACCAGGTGCACCTGGTGTTCACGGACGTCGTCATGCCGGACATGAGCGGCGTTGACCTCGTCACGGCCATCGCCGCCGCCCGTCCCGGCATCAAGGTGTTGTTCGCCTCGGGCTACACCGATGACGCGACGATGGGTCAGGTGGCGCTCGCGCGCGCCCGGAACTTCATCGCCAAGCCGTACACGGTCGCGGGTCTCAGGAAGAAAATCCGCGAGGTGCTTGACGCGGGAGGAATCGGCGATGGCTGAAGCCATCGCCCTCCGGACGACCGGAGAGCGACGGCTTCAGCCGTCGCTGACGCTCACAACTCGCGCAGCGCCGTCGGAATCGGCAACCGTGCCGCCCGCACCGCCGGGAACAGCCCGCCGACCAGTCCCATCACCAGCGCGTAGATCAACCCCATCACCAGCAACTGCGGCGTGACCTGGAACGCGAACGCCACCTGGCTGAAGGTGGAGAAGTTCATGGTCGAGGTCTGGTAGCCGTTGAACGCCAGGTACGCCGTGATGCCGCCGATCACGCCGCCAATGGCGGCGAGCGCCAGCGATTCGGCCAGCACCGACACCACCACCGACGTGGTGTTGAAGCCAAGCGCGCGCAGCGTCGCGATCTCACGCGACCGCGTCGACACCGCCGTGTACATCGTCAGGATGGCGCCGAACACCGCGCCAATGCCCATCAGCGCAGCAATGGCGAAGCCGACGCCCTGGATCAGGCCGCTGAGCGCCCGTGACTGCTGCGCGTAGTAATCGGCCTCGCGTCGCACCTGCACGTTGACCTGCGGGTTGGCGGTCAGCCAGTCGCGAAACGTGTCGAAGCTGTCGCTCGAGTCCAGTTGCGCCAGCAGCGACTGGTAGCTGTTGCCGCGGCGGTAGGCGCCCTGCAGCACGCGGGCATCGCACCAGATCTCGGTTTCGCTGACGCCGCCGTCGGCCTCGAAAATGCCGACGACCTTCCAGGTGTCCTGGCCCGACTTGAACTCGTTGCCGACGGTGAGGCCGGCAAACTGCCCGCTCGCGCCACGGCCGACGACGATCTCGTTGGTGCCGAACTGGAACATCCGCCCCTCGACGATCGAGGCTTCGTTACGCACCGCCAGCGCCATCTCCTGCACCCCGCGCATGGGCACGTTGGCCGAGGTATTCGTGGAGATCTTGGGGATGTCGATGATTACGTAGAGCTCGGCCGAGGCGACCGCGGTCTGGCCGTCGCGGCGCAGGCCGGGCGCCTGCTTGATGACGTCGACCTCGGCGCCGCCGAGGCCGCTGGTCATCTCGCTGTCGGCGCCGCTGCGCATCACGAGGGCGCGCGACGGCGACCCGGAGCCTTGCATGGCCGCCGAGAAGCCGGCGGCAATGGAGAGCACCGACACCAGTACTATCACCACGCCGGCAATGCCGACAATGGCGACGCCCGACGAGCCCAGGCGCTGGGGAATGGTGCGGAGGTTGAGCGCGGTGACCGCAAGGGTCTGTCCGATCCAGTTGAACACTTAGGCTCTCCTCAGGGCATCGGTAATGTTCAGGTTCATCGCGTTCAGGGCCGGCAGCATCCCGGCAAGCAGGCCGAGGCCGAGAACCAACGCGCCGCCGAGCGCGACGTCGCGTGTCGGCAGCACGAAGATGGGCAGCATGCCGCCGGTGGGATCACCCTGCTGCACGAACGCCCACGCCGCGGCGAGGCCCAGGCCGCCGCCGATCACCGCGATCAGCACCGATTCACTCAACACCAGCGCGAGAATCGAGAGGTTGGAGAACCCCAGTGTCTTCAGCACGCCGACCTCGCTGGTGCGTTCGCGCACCGACTGCGCCATGGTGTTGGCGGCGACCAGGATCATCGTGAACAGCACCGCGATGGTGATGGCGATCATGATGGCGCCGATGTCGCCCATCTGCTTGGCGAAGCCCTCGACGAACCCCTTCTCGGTGGTGGTCTTGGTTTCGGCCGACGAGTTGGCGAACATCTCGTCGAACTTCGCGCTCATCTGCTGGGCCGCGCCGGCATCGTTGATCTTGACGATGTACCAGCCGACCGCGCCCGCGCCACCGGCGCGGTTCTCGTCGAGATAGTCGTAGCGGAAGAAGAACTGGGTCTTGTCGATGCCCGGCTCGCCGTCGTAGAGGCCGGCGATGTTGAACTCCCACACCTGGCCCTGCTTGGGCTGCCAGATGGTGCCGACAATCGGGATGCGGTCGCCGACCTTCCACCCGAAGCGGTTAGCCAGGTCAACGCCCACCATCACGCCCTGGCGGTCGGCCAGCCACGCCTGCATGTGTTCCGGCGATACCTGGTACTCCGGATACAGCTTCATGAACGGCTCCGGCTCCACCGCGATCTGCGCGAAGAAGTTCGACGGATCCTGGTAGACGCCGCCAAACCACGTGTTGTGCGTGGCCAGCGCGACGCCTTCGGTGCTGTTCAGGCGCGGCAAGTACGACACCGGCAGCGGCATGATCAGGCTGACCTTGTGGATCAGGATCAACCGGTCGAGGCCGGCAATGTCGATGCCGAACGAGAAGGCGCCGCGAATGGTCATCAGCAGCCCGAACAGCAGGAACGCGACGAACACCGAGAGCAGCGTGAAGATGGTGCGGATCTTCTTGCGCCACAGGCTGCTCCAGAGCAAGGGGAGGAACTTCATGCGTGCACTCCCTCCAGCAGCACGCCCTTCTCGAGGTGCAGCGTGCGCTTGGCGCGCTCGGCCGCGCGCGGATCGTGCGTCACCATGACGATGGTCTTGCCGTGGTCGCGGTTGAGGGCCTGCAGCAGGTCGAGAATTTCATCGCCGGCCTTGCGATCGAGGTCGCCGGTCGGCTCGTCGGCCAGCAGCAGCGTCGGGTCGGTCACAATCGCGCGGGCAATGCCGACGCGCTGCTCCTGGCCGCCCGACAACTGGCGCGGGTAGTGCTTGGCGCGATCGGCCAGGCCGACCACCTTCAGCGCAATCTCGACGCGCTTCTTGCGCTCGGCCTTCGACAGCTTGGTCAAGAGCAACGGCAGGTCAACGTTGCGCTCGGCGGTCAACACCGGCAGCAGGTTGTAGAGCTGGAAGACGAAGCCGATGTTGTTGGCCCGCCACTTCGAGAGCATTCCGCCCGAGAGCGCGGCGATGTTCGTGCCGCCGACTTCAATGGTGCCGGCCGACGGCTGGTCGAGCCCGCCCATCAGGTTGAGCAACGACGTCTTGCCCGACCCGGACGGTCCCATCAGCGCGAGGAAGTCGCCCCGGGGGATCTCGAGATTCACGCCCTGGAGCACGTCGATGCGCTCGCTGCCGCGGGTGAAGTACTTGTGGACGCCGTTGACTTTGACGAGTGCTTCCATGTCTGACTCCTATTGCCGGCCGGCACTAAAGTGCCGGCCTCTGGCACGCCTTCCGGCATCATTTGACGATGATCTTCACGCCCGCGGCGAGTTCGGGGGGCGGCGCGACGACCACGCGGTCGCCGCCCTTCAAGCCGGCCGTCACTTCGAGCCGGTCGCCGTCGGTGCCGCCGGTCTTGATCGCGCGGCGCTCGACGGTGTCTTCGGTGACGAGGAACACGTAGCTATTGGCGCCGTCGGACTTCACCGCGCCCTTGGGCACCAGCGTCACCGCCTGCTGCGCCACCGGCGCGGCGGCATCGGCCTCGCGCAGGAACGTGACCTTCACGCCCATGTCGGGCAGGATCCGCGGGTCGAGCTGGTTGAACCCGATGCGCACCAGCACCGTGGCCTTCTGCCGATCCGCCGTCGGCACCACCGCAATCACCTTGGCCGGAATCTGGAAGTCGGGATACGCGTCGAGCACCGCCGTGACCGGTTGGCCGGCACTGACGCGGTTGATGTAGCTTTCGTTCACGTCCACCTCGATCTCGAGCGAACGCATGTCCACGATGGTGCTGATGCCGGTGCGGGTGAAGCCGCCGCCGGCCGAGACCGGCGACACCATTTCTCCGGGCTGCGCGTCCTTGGAGAGCGCCACGCCGCTAAACGGCGCGCGAATCACCATGTCGTCGATGGCCGTCTGCTGCAGCGCCACCTGGCTCTGCGCCACGTTAATCTGCTCGCGCAACGAACTGATGCGCGCGACGAGCGAGTTGACCTCGGCCTCGGCCTGATCAATCGCCGACGGCGTGGTCAGGCCGTCCTTCATCAGCCGCTGTTGCCGCTGCAGGTTGAGGCGCGCTTCTGTCAGGCGGACCTCGCTTTCGGGGATGGCCTGCCGGGCGGCCTCCAACTGCGCGCGGGCCAGGACCATGCCCGCCTGCAGAGACGAGTCGTCCAGTCGCGCCAGCACCTGGCCTTCGCGCACGGCCATGCCCTCCTCGACGTTCACCTCGATCACTTTGCCGGTGACCTTGGACGAGACGGTGGCCCGGCGTCGCGCCGTGACGTAGCCAGAAGCGTTCAGCACCGAGGCCTGGGTGCCGGCGGCACGTTCGGTGACCGCCACGACCTCGACTTCGATCGGGCGCTCGCGATCCAGCCAGTACCAGGCGCCGCCACCGGCGCCGCCCAGTACCAGCAGCAGGATCACCCACTTCACCGAGCGGCCGCCGCTGGTGTTCAGCGGCTCGCGCTCAATGCGGAGGGCGGACAGGTCGTTGATTGAATCAGTCACAGGATCAGATTCCCCTGGAAACCAGCCATGGTATGCGAACAAAAGGCGAAGATCAATGTCTTCGTCACTTGACATTACCTATGACGTCGTCTGGCAGGCGACCAGTTCGACGTCGGCAGGCGAGCGGCGGTAAACACGGATCTACTGGCGGGATTGGCTCACCGAATGATTGCGTGCGGACTCTTGCAGCTTACGGATAGAACCATAATGATGCCACATGAGCTTAGGCGCCCGTTCGTTGGCGAAGTCTCTGACCGGCATTGGCGGGCTCGATTCGATGACCGGTGGCGGGTTACCAACCGGGCGCGTCACCCTGGTCGAAGGCGGGCCGGGCGCCGGCAAGACGTTGCTGGCCCTGCAGTCGCTGGTCAATGGCGCCCAGCAGTACGACGAGCCCGGCATCTTCGTGGCGTTCGAGGAGAGCGCGTCGCGGATCAAGGCCAACGCCGCCACCTTCGGGTGGAACCTCGATTCCCTGCAACGCAAGAAGTTGTTCTTTCTCGACGCCAAGCCCACGCCCGACCTGGTGCAGGCCGGCGCCTTCGATCTCGGCGGCATGCTGGCGGCGATCGACGCCAAGGCCCGGCAGATTCGCGCGAAGCGGATCGTGTTCGATGCCCTCGACGTCGTCCTGACGCTGCTCAACGATCCCGAGGCCGAGCGCCGCGAAATCTACCGCCTCCACGAATGGCTGTTGGACCGGGGCCTGACCGCCATCATCACGGCGAAGGCCGTCGTCGGCGGGGCGCCCGCGCCGGGCAGTCAGCTGCAGTTCATGGTCGACTGCGCAATCGCCCTGTCCCACCACGAGGTCGAGGGCGTGTCGCAGCGTGGACTGCGCATTCTCAAGTATCGCGGGTCGGAGTTTGCGGAGAACCGCTCGCCGTTGGTCATTACCTCGCACGGCGTGGAGGTGGCCGGCCTGCGCCGGCTGGCCGACGGCTACCTGCCCGTGGTCACCGAGCGGGTGTCGTCGGGGGTCGCGCGCCTCGACACCATGCTCGGGGGCGGCTATTACCGCGGCGCCAGCATCCTGATCACCGGCGCGCCGGGGACGGCGAAGACCACCCTGTGCGGTGCCTTCGTGGAGGCGGCGTGCCAGCGGGGCGAGCGCGCGTTGTTCGTCAGCTTCGACTCGGACACCGGTGAGATCGTTCGCAACCTGACGTCGGTCAACATCCGCCTGGAGCGCTATCGGCGGCGGGGGCTGCTGCGCCTGACGTCGGCCCGGGCCGGCGCCAGCAGTGCCGAGGTGCACTTCAGTCACATCAAGCAGATGGCGCTCGAGCAGCGCGCCCGCTGCCTCGTGATCGACCCGTTGTCGGCGGTGTCAAGACAGGGCAACCAGCTGACGGCGAACGGGGTGATCGAACGGTTGACCGACTGGGCCAAGCACGAGGGCATTACGCTGCTGTGCAGCAGCCTGCTGGACGGCCTGCTCCCCGATGCCGAGCGGAGTCCAATCCAGATTTCAACCATCGCCGACACCTGGATCCATCTGAATTACCTGGTTCACGGCGGCGAGCGCAATCGCGCGCTGACGATCGTCAAGTCGCGGGGCACGGCGCATTCCAACCAGGTGCGCGAACTGGTGCTGAGCGGCGCAGGTCTCACGCTGACCGACGTCTACACGGAGGGCGGCGCCGTCCTGATGGGCGCCCTACGTTGGGAAAAGGAGCAGGCTGCGATGGCCGACCGGCAACGGCAGGCGGCCGAATCGCGCCGTCGCCTGTCGGAGCTCGACAAGCGTACCGCGCGACTGTCGGCGCAGAAAGACGCGCTGGAGCAGGCGCTCGATGCGACGCGTGGCGAGCGTGCCTCCTTGGGCGAGGTGACGGCGGACCTCGAGACCGTCAGGCGCTCCGGCAAAGCCTCGTTGCGGAACCTGCGCCGGGCTGACGCGACTCCCGCTCGAAAAAAGAAGGCGCGATCGTGAAGGCGGCGCCGATCGTCCGGTTCCGTCTCTACGTGACCGGTGACGGCCCCAATTCGTCTCTGGCGGTGGCCAATTTGAAGGCTCTGTGCCAGGCCCATCTCGCCAAGCGTCACCAGATTGAGATCATCGACCTGCTTCTCCATCCGGACCGGGCACTCGAGGACCAGGTGATGCTGACGCCGACGCTGGTCAAGCTGTCGCCCCGGCCGGTCCGCCGGGTGATTGGTAATTTGAGCCAGGAGGCGACAGTGCTGCAGGCGTGCGGACTGACCGTGTCCCGATGACGCGCCGGCCTTCGGCCCCCGACGCCCGCATCGCGGAGCTGGTTCGAACCCTCAGGGCGGCCGAGCAGGAACTGCAGGCGCTTACAGGCGGACAGCTCGATGCCGTGGTGGGTGGTGGTGACGATGCGTACCTGCTGCAGGAGGCCCAGCAGCGACTGCGCGCCACCGAGGCGGCCCAGCGCCAACTGGCCGCGAGCCAAACCGCGATCCTGGATGCCCTGCCGGCGCACGTGGCGCTCGTCGATGCCAACGGCGTCATTCTCACGGTCAACGAATCGTGGCGCCGGTTCGCCGCCGCCAACCTGTTGCAATCGCCCGAGTTTGCCGTGGGCCAGAACTACCTGGCCATCTGCGAGCACGCCAGCGGCGATTGTGCTGAGGAATCCCGGGAGGCGGCCGCGGGCATCCGGCGTGTGTTGACGGGCCAGGCGCCGATGTTCACCCTCGAATATCCCTGCCATTCGCCGACGGAGCAGCGCTGGTTCCGGCTCATGATCTCGCCCCTGCGCGCGGGCGCAGGGGGCGGCGCCGTCATCATGCACGTCGATATCACGGCCCGGAAACTTGCCGAGTTGGCGCTCCGAGCGAGCGAGCAGCAGTTCGCCAAGGCCTTTCAGTTCGCACCGATTGGCGTGGCGCTGGTGTCGCTCGACGGCCGCTACTTTGCCGCCAACCGGGCGTTCTGCGGCATTGTGGGCTATGCCGCGGCCGAGTTGCTCGGGAAGAGCTTCGAGGAGATTACCCACCCCGAGGATTTGGCGGCCGACCAGGCCAACGAGCAGCGCTTGATGGACGGCGTCACCAACGCCTACCAGATAGAGAAGCGCTACATTCGGAAGGACGGCGAACACGTTTGGGTGCTGCTCAGTGTGTCGCTGGTTCGCAATGACGCCGGCGAGCCGGTGCACTTCATCTCACAGGTGTTGGACCAGACCGAGCACCGCCAGGCCTCGAAGGCTCTCCACATCCAGGCCCACATGCTGGACCAGATCGGCCAGGCGGTGATCACTACCGACATGCAGGGCACCATCACTTTCGCAAACCGCTATTCCGGTGAGCTGAACGGTTGGACGCCAAGCGAAATGCTGGGACGTTCGATCATGGACGTGGCCATTCCTAAGGCAAGCAAGTCGCCAGCTGAGGCCATCATGGAGCAGTTGCGCCACGGCCAAACATGGCATGGCGAGTTCATGGCCCGCCATCGAGACGGCCGGGAGTTCCCGGTCCTGAGCACCATTTCCCCCATTCTCGACGAGACCGGCCAGCCCGCCGGCATCATCGGCGTCTCCATTGACATCAGCGAGCGGAAGCAGGCCGAGGCGACGCTGGCGCGCCTGGCCGCCATCGTCGAATCATCAGACGACGCGATCATGGGCAAGGACCTGGACGGTGTGATCACCAGTTGGAATCGGGGCGCAGAGCGAGTCTTCGGTTTCACCGCAGCCGAGATGGTGGGCCGGTCGATTCAGCCCCTGATTCCCGAGGGCGCCGACAACGACGAGGACGCCCTGGTCGAGCCGATTCTGCGTGGCGAGAGCGTCGGCCGCATCGAGACCCGGCGCGTGACGAAGGAGGGTCGGTTGATCGACGTATCGATCACGATGTCGCCGATCAGGGACGAGGCCGGGACCGTGATCGGGCTGGCCAAGATTGCCCGCGACATCACCGAACGCAACGCCGAAGAAGCACGGCGACTGGCGACCGAGCGGCGGTTCAGGCGGCTGGTTGAATCCAACGCGCAGGGCGTGCTCTTTTTTACATTCTCGGGCGCCATTACCGACGCCAACGATGCGTTGTTGCAGTTGCTGGGTTACACGCGCGAAGAGTTGGCGGCCGGTACGCTCAAGTGGACGGAACTGACGCCGCCGCAGTACGGCCCACTGGACCAGCAGGCCCTGGGCGAGTTGGCGGCCCACGGTGTGGTGAAGCCGTACGAGAAGGAGTACATGCGAAGAGACGGCAGCCGTGTGCCGGTTCTGATCGGTGCGGCGAGGTTTGAGGACCAGCCCGACGAAGGCGTCGCGTTCGTCGTTGACCTGACCGAGCGCAAGAAGCTGGAGCAGCAGTTCATGCGCGCGCAGCGCATGGAAAGCCTCGGGACGCTGGCCGGTGGCATCGCCCACGACCTGAATAATGTGCTGGCGCCGATCCTGATGTCGGTGGAACTGCTCAAGGAGATCAACCCCAGCACCGAGAACACCGAAATTCTCAATACCCTGCAAATCAGCGCCGTCCGGGGCGCGGACCTGGTCAAGCAAGTGTTGTCATTTGCGCGTGGCGTGACCGGCGACCGAGTTTCGGTCGCATTCTCGCACCTGATGCGGGACCTGGTGAAGGTGATGCGCGACACCTTCCCGAAGTCGATCGACGTGCACCTGGAGAGCGCGCACGATTTATGGAGCGTGACCGGTGATCCCACTCAACTGCACCAGGTGTTCCTCAACCTGTGCGTCAACGCCCGCGATGCCATGCCGCACGGGGGCCGCCTGCAGCTCAGCATGGAGAACGTCGTTCTCGACGACATCTACACGGCCTTGAATCCCGACGCGCAAGCCGGTGCCTTCGTCGTGGTGACGGTTGCCGACTCGGGCACCGGTATCCCGTCCGCCTTGCGCGAGCAGATCTTCGAGCCGTTCTTCACGACCAAGGAGCTCGGCAAGGGGACCGGCCTCGGCCTGTCGACGACCATGGCGATCGTGAAGAGCCACGGCGGGTTCATCAACCTCTACAGCGAAATGGGCAAGGGCACGAAGTTCAAGGTCTACTTGCCGGCCAACACGACCGCGGCGCTGGCCGACAATGTCGCGATCGCGCAGAGTGGCCTGCCGCGTGGACACGGCGAACTGGTGCTGGTGGTGGACGATGAAGACGGTGTGCGCGAGATTGCGCGGCGCACGCTCGAGCGGTATGGGTACCGCGTGGCGCTGGCCGCCAATGGCGCGGAGGCCGTCGCCATCTATGCCCAGCACGGGGCCGACATCGCGGTGGTACTGACCGACATGGCCATGCCGATCATGGATGGCCCGGCGCTGATCGTGGCGCTCAGAGCGATGAACCCCGCGGTCACCATCATCGGCTCGAGCGGGTTGACGTCGAATCACGGCATCGCGCGGGCCCTTGGCGCCGGCGTCGCCCAGTTCGTGCCCAAGCCCTACACCGCCCGCGTCCTGCTGACCACCCTGCGTGCCGCCATCGCTGGCGAAGGGCCGGCGCAGTCTCCGCACCGGCACTGACGCACGCCGGGCACGGGACGGCGTGCGAATACCGGGCGAACAGCCATCAAGACCACCAATGGAGAAAGTCGGCGGTCGGGCGCCGATGGCCCTTGATATCTCGGGGCACTGGTCCCATCATGTCGCTGTGACACAGGCGCCCCCTCCGCCCGACGCCGGTGGTGGGGCGGATTTGCGGCAAAGGGCCCCGCGGCGGCAACTCCATGCGCACCTGCTGGATCAGATCGCACAAGCGGTGATCACGACCGACCTGGCCGGCACCATCATTTTCGCAAACCGCCACGCCGGTGAGTTGTATGGCTGGCCCCCCAGCGAGATGGTGGGGAAGTCGATCATGGACGTGACCGTCACGCAAGCGACGCAGGCGCAGGCCGAAGCCATCATGTCGCAGTTGCGGCGCGGTCAGCCGTGGCACGGCGAGTTCGTGGTCCGCAACCGCGCCGGCCGTGAGTTCCCGGTCGAGATCACCAATACCCACATTTTTGACGACCACGGCGAGCTGGCCGGCATTGTCGGCGTGTCCATCGAGATCAGCGAGCGCAAGCAGGCCGAAGCGGCGTTGGCGCGCCTCGCCGCGATCGTCGAGTCGTCAGACGACGCGATCCTGGGACGGGACCTGCACGGCACCATCACCAGCTGGAACCGGGGCGCGGAGCGGATTTACGGCTACACCGCGGCGGAAATGGTCGGCCGGTCCATCGACCCACTGGTTCCGGCTGCCGCCATCGACGAAGAGGTAGCTTCGTTCGACCGGATCCGACGCGGCGAGCTGGTCCATCACCTTGACACCAAGCGCCTGACCAAGGACGGGCGGTTGATCGACGTCTCCATCACGCTGTCGCCCATCAAGGACTCGCACGGAAACGTGATTGGCGTGTCCACGATCGCCCGGGACATTACCGAGGCCAAGCGGGCACAAGCGCAGCTGGTGGCCAGCGAGAGCCGATTCCGACGGCTGATCGAATCCAACGCCCAGGGCGTCTTGTTCTGGCACGCCTCCGGAGCCATCGTCGACGCCAACGACGCCCTGCTGGCCATGCTGGGGTTCACGCGCGCCGATCTCGATGCCGGTGGGCTGTCGTGGGTCGACATCACGCCACCCGAGTATGCCGAGCTCGACTTTCGGGCGGTCGCGGAAGTGGCCGCCAACGGGCTCTGCGCGCCCTATGAAAAAGAGTTCCTCGGCAAGGACGGCCGCAGAGTCCCTATCCTGATTGCCGGGGCGAGGGTCGATGACGCGCCCGATCAGGGGGTGGCATTCATCACCGACTTGACCGAGCGGAAGAAGCTTGAGAAGCAGTTTCTCCGAACCCAGCGCATGGAGAGCATTGGCACCCTCTCCGGAGGGATTGCCCACGACCTCAACAACGTGCTGGCGCCGATTCTGATGGGGCTCGAGCTGTTGAAGGAGAACAACCCCGGCAGCGAAGCCCAGGCGATGCTGGCGACGCTCGAAACGAGTGCCAAGCGGGGCGCTGACCTGGTGAAGCAGGTGCTGTCCTTCGCCCGCGGGGTCGAGGGCCAGCGCGTCACCGTGACGATGACCCACCTGATGCGGGACCTGCTCAACGTGGTGCGCGATACGTTTCCGAAATCCATCGACGTCCACCTGGAGAGTGCGACAGACCTGTGGAGCGTCTTGGGCGATCCGACCCAGTTGCACCAGGTGGTCATGAACCTGTGCGTGAACGCCCGTGACGCCATGCCCCACGGCGGCCGCCTGCAGCTGGCGATGGAAAATGTCGTCCTCGATGACACCTACACCGCCCTGAACCCGGACGCGCATCCCGGGCCCTATGTCATGGTCAAGGTGGCCGACACCGGGACCGGCATTCCGCCCGAGATCCGCGACAGGGTGTTCGAGCCGTTCTACACCACCAAGGAGATCGGCAAGGGGACCGGCCTCGGCCTGTCGACCACCATGGCGATTGTGAAAAGCCACGGCGGGTTCATCAGCCTCGACAGTGAAATGGGCAAGGGAACGAGGTTCACGGTCTACCTCCCGGCCAACACGACCGCGGAGCTGGCCGAAGATGTCGCGGTCGTGCAGAGTGGCCTGCCGCGCGGACACGGCGAGCTGGTCCTGGTGGTGGACGATGAAGACGGCGTGCGCGAGATCGCGCGGCGCACGCTCGAGCGGTATGGCTACCGGGTGGTGTTGGCCGCCAATGGCGCGGAGGCCGTCGCCGTCTATGCCCGCCAGCACACGGACGTCGCGGTGGTATTGACCGACATGGCCATGCCGATCATGGACGGCCCGGCGCTGATCGTGGCGCTCAGGGCGATCAACCCCGCGGTCAAGATCATCGGCTCGAGCGGGTTGACGTCGCATCTCGGCATCAGCCGGGCACTCGGCGCCGGCGTCGCCGAGTTCGTGCCCAAGCCCTACACGGCCCGCGTGCTGCTCACGACCCTTCGGAAGGCGATCGACGGCGCGCCTCCGGAGTAGGCCCCCGGTCCTCCTTCGTGCGGCCCGCCTGCTGGACCGCCTTGCGCAGCACGAACTCGATCTGCCCGTTGAGGCTGCGCAGATCGTCGTTCGCCCAGCGCTGAAGCGCCTCGAGCAGGGCGGGGTCGACGCGGAGCAGGAACGGTTTACGCTCGGCCACGGGACCTACTGATAAATCGTCCCGGTGTTGATGACCGGCTGGGTATTCCGGTCGCCGCACAGCACCACCAGCAGGTTGCTGACCATCGCGGCCTTGCGCTCGTCGTCGAGTTCGACGATCTTGCGTTCCGACAGACCGATCAGCGCCGCCTCGACCATGCTCACCGCGCCCTGCACGATCTTCCGGCGCGCGCTGATGATGGCTTCGGCCTGCTGCCGGCGCAGCATGACCTGTGCAATCTCGGGTGCATAAGCCAGGTGGCTGATCTTGGCTTCTTCCACGGCCACACCGGCATTGATGAACCGGGCCTGCAGTTCGGCCTTCAGCGCGGCCGCGGCGGCGTCCCCCGAGCGCAGCGTGGTTTCGCCAGATGCCATGTCTTCGCCTTCGTCGTAGGCAAACTGCGTGGCCACGTGGCGGATGGCGGCTTCAGCCTGCACCTTGACGTAGTTTTCGTAGTCGTCGACATCGAACACCGCCTGCGCCGTGTCCTGCACCCGCCACACGACCACGGCGCTGATCTCGACCGGGTTGCCGCGTTTGTCGTTGACCTTCAGCGTGCTGGCATTCAGGTTGCGCGCACGCAGCGAGATGCGGCGCTTCACGTACAGCGGGTTGGCCCAGCGCAGCCCGGCGCTGCGGTCGGTGCCGGCATAACGCCCGAACAGCGTGAGGATGGCCGCTTCGTTGGGCTGCAGCATGTACAGGCCCATCAGCACGAACAAGCCCACGGGAACAATCAGCGCCCGCAGGCCCATGCCCAGCGGCCCGCCGGCCACCGGCGCGGCAAAAAAGCTGGCTACCGGCAGCAGGATCAGCAAGGCCCCCACGGCTGCCATCGCGTAGCCGCTGGAGGTCTGGCGCGGGATCTCTTTGGTGACGGTGTCGTCGGGCTGCATGCGGGCTCCGCGAGGGAAATCAAAGTGATATCACTTTAGGGCAAACGGGTCTCTCCTGTCCAGGGGTTTTCGCGGGCCTGTGTCGACGCAGGACGGGCCCGCCACGCCGCCAGGCTATGCAGCCGGCGACATATCGCCGTCTGCCGGGCCACCACCAACAATCGTCCACCCACCACTTGTTCACTGTCTGGACCATGCGAGCTTTGCCGAGCCAAGCCAACCGTGCCCTGCTGCGCCGCCTGTTCGCCGCCCTGGCCCTGTGCACGCCGGCTGCCCCGCTGCTGGTGCCCACGCTGGCGGCCGCGCAGAGCCCCTTCATCGTGATGGCCAGCACCACATCCACCGAACAGTCGGGTCTGTTCAAGGCACTGCTGCCGGCCTTCAAACAAGCCACCGGCATCGACGTGCGGGTGGTCGCCGTGGGCACGGGTCAGGCGCTGGACACCGGCCGCCGTGGTGATGCCGACGTCGTCTTCGTGCACGACCTGGCCGCCGAGCAGAAGTTCGTCAGCGAAGGTTTTGCCACCGCCCGCCGCAACGTCATGACCAACGACTTTGTGCTGGTGGGCCCGAAGGCCGACCCGGCCGGTGCGAGGGGCAACAACATCGCCGCCGCGCTGAAAAAACTGGCCGGTGGCAACCAGCCGGTCATCAGCCGCGGCGACAAAAGCGGCACCCACGCCGCCGAACTGCGCTTGTGGACGGCGGCTGGCGTGGACCTGGCTTCGGCCAAACCCACGGGCTACAAGGCATGTGGCTGCGGCATGGGCCAGGCGCTGAACCTGGGCTCT